>NZ_BAABAT010000008.1:0-307015 GCF_039537565.1 Dactylosporangium darangshiense | reverse complement strand
GGAAGCGCGCGAAGCGCGGAAGCGCGCGAAGCGCGGAAGCGCGCGAAGCGCGGAAGCGCGCGAAGCGCGGAAGCGCGCGAAGCGCGGAAGCGCGCGAAGCGCGGAAGCGCGGGAGCGGGCCGGCGGTGCCGAGGCCGACTCAGCAGCGGCCGAGGTGCAGAAGTTGAGGTGCAGGAGTTGAGGTGCAGGAGTTGAGGTGCAGGAGTTGAGGTGCAGGAGTTGAGGCGCACGACTTGGAAGAGGCAACCGGGCCGGCGCGGGCTTGGCGGCGGGGTCCGGTTTCATCCACCAGCTTAGCCGATGCCACCTAACCGATCTTCACCGCCGATGCGGAGCGTTACGAATCATAACTCGCTGCCGTCAATGCGTGGGATGGAGCGCGAACGATGGTCTGTGCGTTACCGTAAGGAGTGTTTACAGATGTGTTGCCGCGGCACGAGCTCGAGGTGCCGGAGGCCGCGCCTGTGCCGCTGGCCGTCGGCGGGTTCGCGTGGTTCGGGGCGATGGCGCAGGCGGACTTTCCGCATCGGCATGCGTTCTACGAGATTGTGCTGCTGACCGCCGGTACCGGGGCGCATGTCATCGATCTCGCCGAGTATCCGCTGCGGCCGCCTCAGGTGTTCGTCGTGGTGCCGGGGCAGGTGCATCACTGGCGTGAAGCGCGCGGGCTGGCCGGGCGGGTGCTCGTGTTCGGCGACGACGCGCTGCTCGGCTATCCGGGGGACCGCGGGCTGCTGCTGGCGGCCGCGCCCGCCGTGCGGCTGCGGGCCCGCGATGCGCGGGATCTGCAGAACATCCTCGGCGCGATGGTGCGGGAGTACGCCGATCGACCGGCCGGGTTCGAGAGCGTCCTGCCCGCGCTGTTGCACGTCCTCATAGTCCGGGCGCACCGGCTCGGGGAGCGAAACGAGCAAACCGGGCGTGGCGCAGACCTTGCGGCGGGCTTTGCGCGGCTCCTGGCCGGCGGGGCGGACCAGATCAACCGAACAATCAAAACGAACAAGCCGAGCGTTGCGGGGTACGCGCGGCGGCTGGGTGTCAGCCCCGCACGGCTGACCGAGGCCGTCAAAGCGGCCACCGGGGAGACGCCGCGGCGGCTGATCCGGCGTGCGCAGGCCCTCGAGGCGCGGCGGCTGCTCGCGCGGACGAGTCTCAGCGTCGCGCAGGTGGGGCGCGCGACGGGGTTCGACGATCCCGCGTACTTCTGCCGGTTCTTCCGGCGCGAGGTCGGTGTGACACCCGGGCAGTACCGCGAAAAGCACCAGGAGAGCGGCGCAAAGTCCATCGACTGATACTGATGCGCTTCCTAAGGTCGGTCCGAGCGGGACACCCCCACGGAACGACCGACGGGCCCAGGAGGCCGAGGAAGGCACGGAAGCGCCATGAGCGAACAGGACGAAGCACGACCGCCGCGGGGCGGGATCACGCGCAAGCAGCTGCTCAGGACCGCCATCGTGGCGGCGCCGGTGCCCATGCTGCTCGGTGCGGGGCCCGTCCTCGGGCGCGCGGACGCGCAGGACGCGCCGCTGCAGCCCACGCCGATGTGTGACGACGGGGACGAGACGCACGAGCAGATCGAAGGGCCCTACTTCAAGCCGAACTCGCCGCTGCGGACCGCCATCGCGAGCGGGATTCCGGGCACGCGGCTCACGTTGAGCGGGTTCGTGTTCGGCATCGCGTGCCAGCCGATCGCGAACGCCCTGCTGGACTTCTGGCAGGCCGACGACTCGGGGGCGTACGACAACAGCGGGTTCCGGCTGCGCGGGCACCAGTTCACCGACGCCCGCGGCGCGTACACGCTGTCGACCATCGTGCCGGGGCTGTACCCGGGGCGCACCCGGCACATCCACGTGAAGGTCCAGGCGCCGAACCGGCCCGTGCTGACCACGCAGCTGTACTTCCCGGGCGAGCCGCGCAACAACACCGATACGCTGTACGACCCGGCGCTGCTCATGACCGTCCGCACGGTGAGCGGCGGGCGGGAGGCCACCTTCGACGTGGTCCTGGACGTGCCCGGGCAACCGCCCACGACGCCCCCGACGACGCCGCCGAGCACGCCGCCGTCGACGCCCGGCGGGACCACCTGGGCGGACGGGCGGACGTACGCGACCGGGGACCGGGTCACCTACGCGGGTGTTATGTACCGCTGCCTGCAGGGGCACACTGCGCAGCCGGGATGGGAGCCGCCGAACGTCCCCGCGCTTTGGCAAGCAGCATAATGACATGATCATCAGTCGGAATCCGGACAGTTCGGCGCAACTGTGACCGGGAGCCGGTACGCCTACCCGGGTACACAACTGGACCCGGGAGGCTCCAACACCATGACCACACCCGACGCGCAGCCGCCGGCGCCGCAGGAGCAGCCGCCTCTGCAGCCCCCGTTCGCTCCCCCGCCGCCACCGGCGAAGAGCGGTGGCGCCGGCAAGCGCATCCTCATCATCCTGGGGGTGCTCGTCGTTCTCTGCGGCGGTATTGGCGTTGCCGCGTACTTCGCAACCAGGAACGCGCCGCTGAACGCCAAGGTCGGCGACTGCCTGCACCAGAAGGGCGAGAACGAGCTCGCCATCGTCAAGTGCGACACCGCCGACGCGGACTTCGAAGTGCTCGGCAAGGTCGGCGACAAGCCCCAGAGCGAGGTCAACGACCCGTTCACCAAAGTCTGCGACCAGTGGCCGGACACGACCAACACGTACTGGGAGGGCACCGAGGGCAAGAACGGCAGCGCCCTCTGCCTGAAGAAGAAGTAAGCAGCGCAAAGCGCTGGTACCGCGGGCCGGAGCACCGGCCCGCGGTACCGTCGCGGCATCAGTAGCCGGGGAAGACCGCGCGCAGGTCGTCCAGCGTGATGGCGCCGGTGACCTGCACGGAGGCCGGCGTGTACGCCGGCTTGAGGCGGCCCGCGGCCAGGCGCAGCCACGCCTCCAGCGGCAGCTCCAGCTCCCCGTCCGGCGCCTCGGGCGCCGCCGTGAGCGCGACCGGCTCGGCCAGCTGCAGGCCGAACGTCTCGCCGGTGTCGGTGAGCCGGACGAGCAGGTGCGCCGTGCGGCCGTCGAGGTTCGCCGGCTTGGCGATCCAGCCGAGCAACCCCTCCACCCGGTCGTTCATGAGCGCGGCAGCCTCCGGAGCGATGGTCGCCGACGGGTCGAGCGCGACCCGCACGTCCCAGTCGTGGTAGCCGAACTCGCTCAGGCGCAGCAGCGCCGACGTGGCCACGTCGACCGGCTCCGGCATCCATCCGACGTCGATCTTGTGCGACTCGCGCTGCTGCGGCGTGAAGGCCTCGTACGCCTCGACGAGGCGCCGGTTGGCCTCCGGGAACGCGGCCTGGCGCTCCTGCGGCGTCATGCCGTCCCAGCGGGCCCAGACGCCCTTGTTGAACTCGAACTCCGGTGCGCCGCGGCCCTCCAGCGAGGCCTGCACGGCCTCCAGGTTGATCTCGGCGCCGCTGCCGAGGTGGCTGACGACCTGCGAGACGTCCCACTCACTGGCCGCGGACGGGCCGGTCAGCTGCTCCGCGGTCAGGCCGGCGACCAGCGCCGAGAGGTCGTCGTGGCCCTTGCGAAGCGCGGCGATCGCGAGATCTGCCCGAGTGCTCATGTAACCCCCAGTTTGAGTGACCACGTAAGCGTAGATATTTGAAGCATAAACAAACTCGTGACGCACGACACGGTATGGGTGCCCAATCAGCAATATTGCCGGGACCGCAACATCAGGTAACTTCACCTGATGAACACGGGGGTCTGGGCAGGTGAACGGGATCACACCGCACGGTTACGGCCCAGAGCCTGGACGGAGCTCCTGCTCGTCCTGGGCCTCTTCCTCGCCTACAAGGTGGGCCGCCTCGCCGTCGACGGCCGCGTAGGCGCCGCCTACGCCGACGCCGACTTCGTCTGGCACCTCGAACGCGTCCTGCGCCTGCCCGACGAGGCGAGCTTCCAGCACCTGCTGCTGAACTCCGAGGCCCTGGTCCGGACCGCGAACATCTACTACGCCGTCGTGCATTTCCCCGCCACGATCGCGTTCCTCGTCTTCATGTACTGCTTCCGCCCGGAACACTACATCCGGTTTCGGCGCATCCTGGCCTGGCTGACCGCGATGGGCCTCGCCATCCACTTCGTGTTCCCGCTCGCGCCGCCGCGGATGCTCGGCAGCCTCGGGCTCGTCGACACCGCCGCCGTCTTCGGGCCGTCGGTCTACGGGCCGCCGCAGACCGACACCCTCAGCAACCAGTACGCGGCCATGCCCTCGCTGCACGTCGGCTGGGCGCTCGTCGTCGCCGCCGGGCTCATCCACGCCACCCGCACCCGCCGGCGCTGGCTGTGGCTGGCACACCCGCTGCTCACCATGCTCGTCGTGGCCGGCACCGCCAACCACTACTGGCTCGACGGCATCGTCGCCGCCGCGCTCGTCGGCGTGCTGCTCGTCGCCACCAGCCGCCAGGAGCACCCGTCGCCATCGGTGCCCGTCCAGGTCCGGCGCAGCGTGGGAGCCCCGGTCAAGCAGCAACGCCCCGAAGCCGTAAAGCCGACCTGAGCGACGCGCCACTGGCGCGGATGCGGTATCAAGGTCGCGTGGATTGGAACCTACGCACCTGCGCGCGCCGCGGACACGTGACCTACGCACCCACCGAGGACGCGTTCCGGGAGAAGCTGCACGCCATCACCCCGGTCGGCGCCGCATGGCGCTGCCTGCGGTGCGGGGACTTCGTCATCGGCGATCCGCATCGGACCGGCCCCGCCGAGCGCGCGCCGATCGTGCTGCGCGGGCGCGCCCTGCGCGACGCGCTCATCCTGCGGCTGCTGTCCCTCGAGCGGTTCATCAAGGGCCTGCTGTGCCTCGCCGCCGCCTACGGCGTGTACCACTTCCGCAGCCACCGCGACGGCGTCGAGCGGGCCTTCAACGAGGACCTGCCGCTGCTGCGCCCCTTCATGGACAAGATCGGCTGGCGGTTCGAGGACTCCGCGATGATCCACACCATCCGGACCGTCATCGAGGCCGAGTCCAAGACGCTGCTCTGGGTCGCCGCCGGCCTCGGCGTCTACGGCACCCTGCAGCTCGTCGAGGGCATCGGCCTGTGGCTGCTCAAGCGCTGGGGCGAGTACTTCGCCGTCGTCGCCACCTCCCTCGGCCTGCCGATCGAGATCTACGAGATCAGCGAGAAGGTCACGGTCACCCGCGTCGGCGCGCTCGTCATCAACATCGCCGCGGTGCTGTACATCCTGCTGTCCAAGCGCCTCTTCGGCCTGCGCGGCGGGCACGCCGCCTACGAGGCCGAACGGCACGAGACCAGCTTCCTCGAGGTCGAGCTCGCCGCCAACGAGCCCACCCTGCCCAAGGGCCTGCGCAACCCGAAGGTCCCCGTCGGCATTCGGTGACGAATTCGTCGCGGAACTGCCACTGGCGGACGACCTGTGAGCGTCGTATAGTTGAACGCGAGACCGGCATCTTCCCCCGTGGATGCCGGTCTTCTTAATTTCCGACGCTCAAGGTCCGACGCTCGTGCGGATCGTGCGGATCGCGTTCAGGTTGTGCTGGCGCGCGCACGACTCCAGCACCGCCGCGTCGTCCTCGCCCCGCTCCAGCCGGTCCAGCAGCGCATCGTGCTCGTCCACCGCCGTCGACAGCCGCAGCGACGGGTAGAGCGTCACCAGCACCCGCGAGGCGTCGATGCGATCCCAGATGGTGTCCAGCGACTCGATCACGTAGCGGTTGCCGCAGCAGCGGTACAGCACCCGGTGGAACCGCCGGTGCAGCAGCATCACGGCGCCGTGCTCGATCTGCTCCGCCGACGCCGCCTCGCGCAGCGCCCGGTTGAACTCGCGCGCCGCGGCCAGGTCCGCCGGCGTCACCCGCGGCGCCGCCGCCGCGAACGCCCAGCCGTCCAGCAGCGCCAGCATCTCGACCAGCCGCTCCCACTCGTCGTCCTGCAGCGTCGCCACCCGCGCGCCCACGTTGCGCTCGAACTGCACCAGGCCCTCGGCCTCCAGCCGGCGGATCGCCTCCCGCACCGGCACCGGGCTCACGTCGAGCTCCCGGGCCAGGCTGCTGAGCACCAGGCGGCGCCCCGGCCCGTATCGCCCGTCGATGATGCGCTCGCGGATCTCCCGGTAGGCGATCTCGTGCTTGGAGGGCTCAGGCTGCACGTGCCACATCCAGTCTTGACAGGGCCGGGGCGGGCCACAATCATATACGATAATCATATACGATCAGGGCGGTGGCCGATTCGCCGTCGGTGGTGCGGCTGATACGACGGGGGCAGCCGCACCATCGATGGCGGGTCGATCACAGGTGAGTCATCGTAAGACCGAGCTCCCGCGCGGATACCTCCCGCATCTCGACCTTGCGGACCTTGCCGGTCACGGTCATCGGGAACGCGTCGACGACCTTCACGTAGCGCGGGACCTTGTAGTGGGCCAGCCGCCCCGAGCAGAACTCGCGCACCGCCTCGGCGGTCAGGGCCGCGGCGCCGTCACGCAGCCGCACCCAGGCCATCAGCTCCTCGCCGTAGCGCTCGTCGGGCACGCCGATCACCTGCACGTCGACGATGTCGGGGTGGCTGTAGAGGAACTCCTCGACCTCGCGCGGGTACACGTTCTCCCCGCCCCGGATCACGAGGTCCTTGATCCGCCCGACGATGTTGACGTACCCCTCGTCGTCCATCGTCGCCAGGTCGCCCGTGTGCATCCAGCGGGCCGCGTCGATCGCCTCCGCCGTGGCGTCGGGTGCGCGCCAGTAGCCGAGCATCACGCTGTACCCCCGCGTGCACAGCTCGCCCGCCGTGCCCCGCGGGACGACCAGCCCGGTCTGCGGGTCGACGATCTTCACCTCGAGGTGCGGGCCGACCCGCCCGACCGTCGACACCCGCCGCTCGAGGTCGTCGTCGCGGCCCGTCTGCGTCGACACCGGCGACGTCTCCGTCATGCCGTAGCAGATCGTCACCTCGGTCATGCCCATGTCGGCGATGACCCGCTTCATCACGTGCACCGGGCACGGCGAGCCGGCCATGACGCCGGTGCGCAGGCTCGACACGTCGTAGGAGGCGAAGTCGGGCAGCGCGAGCTCGGCGATGAACATCGTCGGCACGCCGTAGAGGACCGTGCAGCGCTCCTGCTGTACCGCCGCCAGGGTCTGCGCCGGGTCGAACGCCCGCGCCGGGATGACCATGCACGCGCCGTGGCTGGTCGCGCCGAGGTTGCCCATCACCATGCCGAAGCAGTGGTAGAACGGCACCGGCAGGCAGACCCGGTCCGCCTCCGTCCAGCCCTGCGTCTCGGCCACGAAGTAGCCGTTGTTGAGGATGTTGTGGTGCGACAGCGTCGCGCCCTTGGGGAAGCCGGTCGTGCCCGACGTGTACTGGATGTTGATCGGGTCGTCGAAGGCGAGCGTCGCCTCCCGGGCCCGCAGGTCCTCCTCCGGCGCCAGGCGCGTGCGCAGCCCCTCCCAGTCCGGCGAGTCGATGAACACCACGTCCGACAGGTCCGGGCGGACCTCGGTGACCATCGCGCGGTAGTCCGAGGTCTTCAGCTGCTGCGCGCAGACGAGCAGGCCGACGCCGGACTGGTCGAGCACGTAGGCGAGCTCATGGGTGCGGTACGCCGGGTTGATGTTCACCAGGATCGCGCCGATCTTGGCGGTGGCGTACTGCAGGATCGTCCACTCCGGACAGTTCGGCGCCCAGATGCCGACCCGGTCCCCCTTGGCCACCCCGCGCGCGAGCAGACCCCGCGCGACCGCCTCCACCTCGGCGAGCAGCTCCCGGTAGGTCCAGCGGCGCCCGGTCGGCACGTCGACGAGCGCCTCGGCGTCGGGCACGCGGGCGGCGGTGCGCTCCAGGTTGGCCCCGATCGTCTCGCCCAGCATGGGGCCGTCGGCGGCCCCGACGGCATACGACAGCGTTGTCATGGCGCCTCCAGGTGGCGGGGGGTGTTGCTGTCACGATCTCACCGCGCTGCGCAAAAAGCACCGATGTGCGTACGCTGACAGGGATGGGCGAAACCCCGGCCGAACCGTTCTTCGGCGACACGGAGGTCAGCCGCGACCTGGCTGCGGTCGACTGGGCGGCGACCCCGCTCGGGCCGCCGGCGTCGTGGCCGCAGAGCCTGCGCACCGTCGTGCGGACCATGCTCGGCTCGCGCTTCTCGATGTGGATGGCGTGGGGCCCGGACCTGACGTTCCTGTGCAACGACGCCTATCGCCGCGACACGCTGGGCAAGAAGTACCCGTGGGCGCTGGGCCGCCCGGCCCGGGAGGTGTGGGCCGAGGCCTGGGACGAGGCCGGGCCGCGCATCCGCACCGTGCTCGAGACCGGCCAGGCGACCTGGGACGAGGGCCTGCGGCTGTTCCTGAGCCGCAGCGGCTTCACCGAGGAGACCTACCACACCTTCTCGTACAGCCCGCTGACCGACGACGCCGGCGCGGTCGCCGGCATGCTCTGCGTGGTCAGCGAGGACACCGACCGCGTCATCGCCGAGCGCCGCATGGCGACGCTGCGCGACCTGGCCGCCGGGCTCGACGCCACGCAGGGCGAGGCCGAGCTGTTCGCCGCCGTGGCCCGGCACCTGGGCGAGCGCGCCGACGACCTGCCGTTCACGCTGACCTACCTCTTCGACGGCGAGAAGGCCGTGCTCGCCGGCGCGTCCGGCGTCCCGGCCGGGCACCCGTGCGCCGACCCGGCGATGTGGCCGGTCATCGACGGCGCGCCGCTCACCATCGGCGGCCTCACCGGCCTGCCCTCCGGCGCGTGGGACGAGCCGCCGACCGAGGCCCGCCTCGTCGCGCTGCCGCAGCCGGGCGGCGGGCGGCCGTACGGCTTCCTCGTCGCCGGCCTCAACCGGTACCGCCCCTTCGACGCCGCCTACGCGGGCTTCGTCGACCTCGTCGCCGGGCAGGTCGCCGCCCGGCTGACCACGGCGCGCGCCTACGAGGCCGAGCGCGGCCGGGCCGAGAGCCTGGCCGAGATCGACCAGGCCAAGACCGCGTTCTTCACCAACGTCAGCCACGAGTTCCGCACCCCGCTGACGCTGCTGCTCGGCCCGGCCGAGGACGCCCTCGCGGACCCGGCCGAGCCGCTCGGCGCGACCCAGCGGGAACGGATCGACGTCATCCGCCGCAACGCCGAGCGGCTGCTCAAGCTCGTCAACACGCTGCTGGACTTCTCGCAGCTGGAGTCCGGGCGCCTGCAGCCGCGCCGCGAGCCGCTGGAGCTGGACCTGCTAACCGCGGAGCTGGCCGGCATGTTCGCGCCGGCCGTCGAGCGGGCCGGGCTGCGGCTCGTCGTGCAGTGCCCGCCACTGCCCCGGCCGGTGCACGCCGACCGCGAGATGTGGGCCAAGATCGTGCTCAACCTGCTGTCCAACGCGCTGAAGTTCACCTTCGGCGGCACGATCACGGTCCGGCTCGTGCACGACGGCGACGGCGCCACGCTCGCGGTCAGCGACACGGGCATCGGCATCGACCCCGCCGACCAGGCCGGGCTCTTCGACCGCTTCCACCGGGTCGCGGGCGCCCGCTCGCGCAACCACGAAGGTTCCGGCATCGGCCTGGCCCTCGTCGCCGAGCTCACCGCGCTGCTCGGCGGCGCCGTCGGGGTGCACAGCCGGCCCGGCGAGGGCAGCACGTTCACGGTCCACGTGCCCTACGGCGCCGCCCAGGCCGACGACGCCGGCCCGGCGCCCGCGGGCGGGAGCACCGCGGCCCAGGTGCGCGGCTTCCTCGCCGAGGTCGAGCGGTGGACCGCCCTGCCGGCCGACGCGCCGGCGCTGTCCGGGCCGGACCCCGGCGCCCCGCGGGTGCTCATCGTCGACGACAACGAGGACATGCGCGACTACGTGCGGCGCATCCTCGGCGCCGACTACCGCGTCAGCGAGGCCGTCGACGGCGAGCAGGCGCTGCGCAAGCTGCGCACGGAGTCGCCCGACCTGGTGCTGACCGACGTGATGATGCCCAACCTCGACGGCTTCGCGTTCCTGGCCGCGCTGCGTGCCGACGAGGTTTCCGGGCATCTGCCGGTCATCATGCTCTCGGCCCGGGCCGGGGACGAGGCGACCGTCGAGGGCCTCGACGCCGGCGCCGACGACTACCTCGTCAAGCCGTTCAGCCCGCGCGAGCTGCGCGCGCGGGTGCGGGCCAACCTCGAGTTCGACCGCGTCCGGCGCACCCGCGACGAGCTGCAGCGCAGCCGGGAGCTGCTGGACCAGGCGCAGCGGCTGGCCTCCGTCGGCTCGTGGGAGCTCGACCTGGCCACCGGCGACATCCGCGGCTCGGAGGAGTTCCTGCGCCAGTTCGGCGTCACCGCCGAGCAGCTGCTCGACGAGCAGGCCAGGGCGCTGATCAACCACCGGGTCCACCCCGCCGACCGGGAGCGGGTCGAGGCCGCGATCGACGCCGCCGTGCAGGGCGCGCCGCTGGACTACGAGTCGCGGGTGCAGATGGCGGACGGCGGGCTGCGGGTGTTCCGCACCATCGGCGAGCTGGAGCGCGATGCGTCCGGCCGGCCGGCGCGGCTGCGCGGCTCCAACCAGGACATCACCGAGCAGCGCCGGGCCGAGCAGGCCCTGGCCGCCGCGGCCGCCGCGCAGGAGGCCGCGGCCCGCGAGCACAGCATCGCCGACCAGCTGCAGCGCAGCCTCATGCCGCCGGTGACGATCGCGCCCGAGCACCTCGAGGTGGCCGCCTACTACCGGCCGGGCGTGGCCGGCACGCAGGTCGGCGGCGACTGGTACGACGTGATCGAGCTCGGCGCCGACCGCACCGCCCTCGTCATGGGCGACGTCATGGGCCGGGGCGTGCCGGCCGCCGCGGTCATGGGGCAGCTGCGCGCGGCGGTGCGCGCCTACGCCCGGTTGGACCTGCCGCCGGCCGACGTGCTCGAGTACCTCGACGGCGTCGTGCGGGACCTGCGCGAGGACCAGATCGTGACCTGCGTCTACGCCGTGTACGACCCCGGTGAGCGCAGCCTGACGTACGCCAACGCCGGCCACCTGCCGCCCCTGCTCGTGCTGCCGGGCGCCGCGCCGCGGCCGCTCACCTCGTCCGGCCCGCCGCTGGGCACGGGCCCGCACACGCTGGCCGAGGAGCGCGTGGAACTGCCGGTCGGTGCGCTGCTGACGCTGTACACCGACGGCCTCGTCGAGCACCGCGACCGCGACCTGGACAGCGGCATCTTCGCCCTGGCCGCGCTCGTCGGCGACGTCTCGGGCCCGCTCGGCGACGTGCCCGACCGCCTGGTGTCGAAGCTGCTGCCGGACGGCCCCGACGACGACATCACGCTGCTGCTGACCCGGGTCGTCGGCGAGCCCGGCGAGGAGCAGTCGGTCATCCGGCACATCCCGGCGCACGAGAGCGCCGTCCGCGACGCCCGCCGGCTGGTCGACGCCACGCTGCGGCGGTGGCGCGCGCCGCAGCGCGTCGTCGACGACCTGGTGCTCGTGGTCAGCGAGCTGGCCGCGAACGCGGTGCTGCACGGCCGCCCGCCGATCCAGCTGCGGCTGCGGCGCACGACGACCCACGTGGTCCTCGAGATGCACGACACGGCGCAGTACCTGCCGCGCAAGCAGCGACCGACCCCCGACGACGAGCACGGCCGGGGCCTGCAGCTGGTCTCGTCGCTGTGCGACCGCTGGGGCACCCGGCCGACCGCCGACGGCAAGGCGGTCTGGTGCATGCGCTCGATCTGAGCCTGCGTCACGCCTCGCCGAGGTGCGCGAGGATCTCGTCCCGGGTCGGGCGGCGGTCGATCTCCATGAAGCGCTGCGGGCCGGCCAAGGGCTCGAAACCGCTGCGGCGGTACACCTCGTGCGCGTCGCGCGTGGCCAGCAGCAGCCGCAGGATGCCGGCGGCGGTGAAGTCCTCGACCATCGAGTCGACCAGCCACCCGCCCAGGCCGCGACCGCGGTGTGCGGGCGCGATGTAGACGTCGCAGATCCACACGAACGTGGCACCGTCGGTGACGGCGCGGGCGAAGCCGACCTGCTCGTCGCCGAGGTGGATCGAGTAGGGCACCGAGCCGTCGACCGAGCGCGACACGACGTCGAACGCCCGCCCGGCGGCCCAGTAGGAGTCCTCGGACAGCCACCGGTGCACGGTGGGTCTGTCGACCCGGGCCGGGTCGCTGGTCAGCCGGTATCCGTCACGCACGCGTTCGCTCACGGCCGGGAGCCTAACCGGCGCGCCCGGGCCGGTCGCGGTCCAGTTCCCAGTCAGCGGACCGGGTCCCACCCGTCGGGGCCGGACAGGTACGCCGCCGGGGTGTACGCGGCCGCCTCGGCGGCGCTGAGCTGTGGCCGGTCGGCGGTCACGGCCGCGCCCGGGCCGCGGTTGTGATACTCGGCATAGCGGGCGTCGCGCCACGGCCACGTGCCGAAGTCCGTCCACGGCGCCGCGCCGACGTGCGCGCCGATGACCGAGTCGCGGATCGTCACCTGCGCCACGGCGGCCGGGTCGTTGCTCGGGTGCCAGGGCCGGCCGAGGGAGACGCTGCCGGCCGGCGCGTCGGAGGTCAGCCGGCACTCGGCGAGCAGGAAGCCGTGCGGGTTGCTCAGGGACGTGCTGGCCGCGGTCACATAGCCGTTGTTCGTCGCCGAGCCGCGGTCCAGCGAGTGCACGGTGCAGCGGTCCAGCACGGCGGTGGCCCGGCCGAAGACGAAGTCGACGTCGCCCTCGACGTAGCACTTGCGCAGGTACACGCGGCTGTTCGTGGCGGCGTCGGGGCTGTTGAGGTACAGCGTGTCCTGGTTGCCGAGGAAGCGGCAGTTGTCGAACACGATCCGGTCGGCGCGGGTGAGCACGGCGACCGCCTGGTGCCCGGTGAACTCCGGGTGCGCGTCCTCGTCGAAGGTGTTGGCGAAGGTGAGGTTGCGCGCGCTGAAGTCGTGCCCGGAGATCGTCACCGAGGCGCTGCCGGACGTGCCCCAGGTGCCGCTGCCGTCGGGCTTGGGCGTGCCGTTGGCCCGGTCGTCGCTGATGACGACGGCGGTGGGGTCCGGACCCTGCCCGCGGAAGACGATGAAGGGCTTGTCGGCCGGGATGACGACCTGTCCGTGGTACGTCCCGGGCCTGATCTTCACCGTGAACGGTCCCGTGTTGCCCGCCGGCACCGCGTCGACGGCGGCCTGGATGGTGCTCACGTCGCCGCTGCCGTCGGCCGCGACGGTGATGTAGGGCCCGGGCCACGCGGAGGCCCCTCGAGCGACCGACGCGACGCCGGCCAGCCCGCCGAGGGCCCCCGCGAGCAGCACAGATCTGCGGCGCATCGGCCGCTCCCTCCTAGGAATGCGCTTTCCTCGAACCCTAGAACGCCCGAAAGACCCCGGTCAATGCGTCGGCGTTTGCAGGATTTGTTGCATCGCCGCCGCCGCTGACCAGGATCGCGCCCGGCCCGCCCGAGCCGGGGCGGCGCCGGTTGGCCGGGCGGTAGATTGCCGGGCGTGATCCTGGTCAGCGACAACACCGCGGGCGTACACCCGGACGTCCTGGCGGCCATCGCGGCGGCCAACGAGGGCCACGCGCCCTCCTACGGGCAGGACGAGACGACGGCGCGGGCCCACGAGCTGTTCCGGGCCCACTTCGGCGAGCACGCCGAGACGGTCCTCGCCGTCACCGGCACCGCCGCCAACGTCATCGCGCTCGCCGCGATGGTCCAGCCGTACGACGCCGTGCTGTGCGCCGAGACCGCGCACGTCTTCGCCGACGAGTGCAACGCGCCCGAGCGGTTCATCGGGGCGCGGCTCACCGCCGTGCGCACGCCGGACGGGCGGATCACGCCGCAGCAGGTCGCCGCGTTCGCCGCCGGCGGCGGGCCGCCGCACGCGGCCCGGCCCCGCGCCGTGTCGATCGCCCAGCCAACGGAGCTCGGCACCGTGTACTCCCTCGCCGAGCTCCGCGCGATCGCCGACGCGGCGCACGAGCACGGCCTGCTGCTGCACGTCGACGGCGCCCGCCTGGCCAACGCCGCCGTGGCGCTGGGCACCGGCCTGGCCGAGGCGGCGAGCGGCGCCGACGTGGTCTGCGTCGGCGGGACCAAGAACGGCGCCCTGGCCGCCGACGCCGTCGTGTTCCTCGATCCGGCTCTCGCTGAGCCGCGCCGCTACCTGCACAAACAGGCGATGCAGCTGCTGTCGAAGGCGCGGTTCACCTCGGCGCAGTTCGTGGCGCTGCTGTCGGGGGAGCTTTGGCGTACCAACGCGGAAAACGCCAACCGGGCGGCGTCCCGGCTCGCCGAGGTCCTCACCGGGATCTCCGGGACCGGGCCCGCCTTGCCGGTGCAGACCAACGCGGTCTTCGCCGACCTGCCCGGGCACGTCGTGGCCGCGCTGGACGGCGACGGCTCGCGCCCCGGCGAGGGCGGCCTGGTGCGGTTCATGACCGCGTTCGACACCACCGGCGCCGACATCGAGCGTTTCGGCACCGCCCTTCACGCAGCGTTCACCGGCTGATCCGCCGATCGGCCCGTGCGGCCGATGCCCGAACGGCCCGTCGCGTTCGACGATGGGGCCCGTGACCTTCGGGGTACACCGCCTCGGCATCGACTTCGGCACCTCGACGACCGTGGCCGCGCTCGCCGGCCCGGACGGCACCCTGCGCCCCCAGGTGTTCGACTCGGACCTGCCGGTGGCCTCGGCCCGCGAGACCCCGTCCGTCGAGGCGGTCGCCGCGGTCCTGGCCCGGGTGGCCGGCGAGGCGGCCCGGGCGACCTCGGCGGCCGGCGCGGTCCCGCCGGCGGTGCTCACCCACCCGGCGGCGTGGCGGCCCGACCGGCGCCGCCTGCTCGTCGAGGCGGCGGGCCTGGCCGGGCTCGGCGAGACGGAGCTGCTCACCGAGCCGGTGGCCGCCGCCCGGTACTACACCGCCCTGCTCGACCGGCACATCCCCGCCGGCAGCTGCCTCGTCGTCTACGACCTCGGCGCCGCCACGTTCGACGTCACCGTCGTGCGCCAGGCCGCCGACGGCTTCTCCATCGCCGCCGCCGGCGGCCTGCTCGACGCCGGCGGCCTCGACCTCGACGCCGCCGTGGTCCGCCTCGCCCGCGACCGCACGCCTTCCGCCCCGGCCTGGAACCGCATCGACCGCCCCCGCTCCCCCGAGGAGGCCGCGGCCCGGCTGCGGCTGTGGCACGGCGCCCGCGCCGCCCGCGAGGGACTGACCACCGCACCCGTCGCCGAGCTCTACGTGCCGCTCGTCGGGCCGCTTTCGATCACCCGCGAGGAGTTCGAGCGCGCCGCGACGCCGCTGCTCACGCGCACCGTCGAGCGCACCGTCGCCGCCCTGCGCGAGGCCTGGGTGTCCCCCCAGGACGTCGCCGCCGTCTTCCTCGTCGGCGGCGCCAGCCGCACCCCGCTCGTCGCCGAGCTCCTCCACCGCGAGCTGCGCATCGCGCCCGTCGCCGTCGAGCACCCCGACCTCGTCATCGCCTGCGGCGCCGTGCAGCCCGAACGCGCGCCCGCGCCCGCCGCACCGCCGCCGCCCACCGCCCGGCCGCGGACCCGCCCCGCCCTGCTGCGCACGTTCTCCCCCGGCGGCATCGTCCGCGGCGCGCCCGCCGTCTACGGCGTCGCCGTCAGCCCCGACGGCGCCCTGTTCGCCGCGGCCGGCGAGGACCGCCGGGTACGGGTCTGGGACCTGGGCACGGGCCGCGTCCGGTACACCCTCGGCGAGCACGACGGCCCGGTCCGCTCGGTCGCGTTCAGCCCCGACGGCACCCTGCTCGCCTCGGCCGGCGGCCACGCGCGCCGCCCCGGCCGGACCCTGCGCGTGTGGCAGGCCGACGACGGCCGCCGGCGGCACGCCTTCGACACCGACCCCGGGGGCCCCGCCGTCGTCGCGTTCCACCCCGGCGGCCGGGTCCTCGCCGCCGCCGGCCGCGACGGCGCCGTCCGCCTCTTCGACCTCACCGACGGCCGCCCGTTCACCCACCGCCCGGCCGGCGGCGCCGCCATACACGCCCTCGCCTTCAGCCCCGACGGCGCCGTCCTGGTCACCGGCGACGACGACGCCCGCATCATCCTGCACCACGGCGACCCGATGCCCCGCCACGGCGGCGCCGCCCTGCACGGCCACCGCGGCGCCGTGCTCGGCATCGCGTTCGCCCCCGGCGGCGGGCTGTTGGCCAGCGCCGGCGCCGACACCACGATCCGCCTCTGGGACGCGGCCGCGGGCGCACAGCACGCGATCCTCGCGGGCCACACGGAGCCCGCGACGGCGGTCGCGTTCAACCCGGCCGGGACGCTGCTGGCCAGCGCCGGCCTGGACACCACGATCCGGCTGTGGGACGCGGCGACCGGCGCCCACCTGCACACCCTGGACGGCCACGACGGCGCGGTGCACGCCCTGGCCTTCGCGCCCGACGGCGGCATGCTGATCTCCGGCGGCGCCGACGGCGCCGTCCGCCTGTGGAACGTCGGCCGCACGTAGATCCGGATGTTCACATCATTCAGATGATGACGGTATCCTAACCGCATGATGGATCGGCTCAGCCGCGCGGAGGCGCAGCAACGCACGCGCGCCCGGGTCCTCGCGGCGGCCCGCGACGAGTTCACCGAGCGCGGCTATCGCGACGCGAAGGTCGACGCCATCGCCGAGCGGGCCGGCCTGACCCGCGGCGGCGTGTACTCGAACTTCCCCGGCAAGCGCGCCCTGTACTTCGCCGTGCTCGCCGAGGAGGCCGCCCGCCCGCCCGCCGCCTCACCGCCGTCGCCGGGCCGGACCGCGCACGAGGCCCTCGGGCATTTCGCCCGCGGCTGGCTGGCCCGCCTGCCCCTGTACACCGAGACCGACCCCAGCCCGGGGCGCCTCGCCGTCGACCTGGTGCCCGAGATCCTCGCCGACGAGCACACCCGCTTGCCCTACGCGCAGCTGCTGAGCCTGGACGCCGTCCTGCTCGGCCTCGCCCTCGAGCAGCTGCACCCGATGGCCGGGCGCCGCGTCGGCGTCGCCGGGGCCGTGCTCACCCACCTGCAGGGCGCCGCCCGGCTGGCCGCGGCGGCACCGGGGTTCGTGGACGAGTTCGCGGTGGTCGAGGCCTGCTCGCGCCTGGCCGGCCTGGACCTGGCCGACAAGTGGGACCCGCCGCACCTGGTCCACGCGCCCTCGCCGCGGCCGGTCGACGAGCCGTGGTCGCCGCCGGCCGGCCCGGTCGTCGACGCCGTCCGCGACGCGCCGCTGGGCTGGCCCCCCTCGGGCCTGGTGGCGGTGCTCGGCCTGCGTCGTGCGGCCGCGATCGAGGAGGCGGTCCGGGCCGCCGCGCCGGGCACGCCGGTCACCGCCGTCCTCGTGACGGGCGACCCCGACGAGCTGGCGAACCTGGCCCGGCTCGTGCTGGCCGAGCTGCTCACCTGCCTGCGCCCGGCCTTCCCGGAGTCCGCGTGGCCGCACCTGCGGCTCGTGCACGACCGGGACCTGTCCCTGGCCACAGCGGCCGGGGTCGACGTGGTGAGCGACTCGACCGAGACCGCCGTCGTGATCCGCGACGGCCGGATCGTCGCCCGCGCGGACGGCTTCGGCGCCTGCCACGCCGCGGCCTCAGTCACCTGATCGCACCGGCTCACGCTCGGCGCCTGCCCCGCCGCGGCGTCGGTCACCTGATCTCGCCGGCTCGCGCTCGGCGTCTGCCCCGCCGCGGCGCGGCCTCAGTCACCTGATCTCGCCGGCTCGCGCTCGGCGTCTGCCCCGCCGCGGCGCCGGTCGCGCGGGGCGCCGGCTCGCTTCAGGAATACGACGCCGGGCAGGGTCACCGCTGCGCAGGCCAGCAGGGCGCGCGCTACCGAGAAGCGGCGGCCGATCCAGCCCGCCGGCGGGCCGCCGGCGATCTCCCCCGTTGCCGATAGCATGCCGATCGCGGACAGGACCGTCGCGCGGGTGGCGGGGGCCGTGCGGGCCACCAGCCAGGCCGTCCACAGTGGATCGGCCGCCGATCGCAGTGCGCCCGCCACGACGGCCGCCGCCGCGGCGAGCGCGAAACGGTCCGCCAGCGCGAACACCGCCATGGCCGCGACCTGAGCGCTCAGCAGCCACGCGAACGCGGGGCCGTCGCCGGGCAGCAGGTTGCCCAGCAAACGGGTGAGCGGGATCGCGGCGAGCGTGGTGGTGATCGCCAGGCCGCCGAGCCACAGCGATGCCGACGCGCCGGCGCCGGGCAGCGCGTCGAGGAGGTGGGCCTGGCCCAGGCGGTCGAAGCCCTCCCGGCCCAGGGCGACGAACAGCGTGGCGAAGGCCATCGCGCGCACGCGCGGCGCCCGGTTCGCCGCCCGGAGGCCGGCGAGAAGGTCCTCGGGGCGGCCGCGCGGCGCGGGGCGGGCCCGCATCGCCGGCAGGAGCAGCAGGCCGAGCGCCAGCCACACCGCGCCGCCGGCCAGGAGCGGGAGCGACGGGTCGGCCGCCGACAGCGCGGACGCGGCGAGCATGCCGGCGATGCTCGCGGCCTGGGCCAGCTGCGCGCCGCGGACCAGGGCGGCGCCGATGCCCGCCTCGCCGAGCTCGTCGGCCGCCCACGCCTCGAACGCGCCGTCGAAGCAGGCGGCGCCGACGCCGAAGAGCGCGGTGCCGGCGATCGTGGCGGGGACGGTCGGGGCGGCGCCCTGCAGCACCGTCGCGGCGCCGGTGAGCAGGACGCCGAGGACGACCGGCAGGCGGCGGCCGCGCAGGTCGGCGAGGATGCCCATCGGGACCTGCGCCACGAGGTACACGACCTCGAGCACCGTGCCGACCAGCACGAGCCCGAGGGGGTCGAGGCCGACCACGCCGATCTGGAAGACCAGGTTGAGGGTGTACGCGCACGAAGATCCGAACGCGGTGCACCCGGCGACGATGAGGAAGACGGCATAGGGCCGCACGCGGCACGCTCCTGGGCTCGCGGGAGAGGCGATGCCCGGCGGCGGCTACAGGACGGCCACGACCACCACGGCACCGCGGGACACGGTGCGGTCGATGGCTGTCATGCCCCGCACCGTACCCATCCGCGGCCCGCGCGCGCTATCGGGTTTTGCGGCGCCTCAGGAGGTACCACCCCATCAGGACGCCGGCGATGACACCGCCGCCGACGTGGACGGCCAGGACGCCGGCGAGGTGCGGGCCGCCCCAGTCCTTCTCGTAGGTGGCCGGGTCGCCGAAGTCGATGACGAAGAACTCCAGCACGGCCCGGATCACGAGATACACCCCGATCACGAAGCCCAGCACGATCAGCGTCTTGCGCACCATCGGTCCTCCCCCATGCGGTCGCGACCAACCGTAACGTATCGATGTACACCGAATTATTCACCGCTCGCACGCGTCCGCGTCAGGCCGCTTCCATGGTCTTGTCGTCGGCGGTACCCACGATGTGGCGTCATCCCTGCCCACGAAGGGGGAGTATTCATGTCGATCCGCCGGGTGGTGCTCGCGTTCGCGGCCACCGCCCTCGTCGCCACCGGCGTGACCGCCGCGGCGTCGCAGGCACAGGCCGCCACCAGCGTCCCGCGCTTCGACCACATCGTCCTGGTCATGTTCGAGAACCACGCGTACTCGCAGATCAACGGCTCGAGCAGCGCCCCGTACTTCAACTCCCTGGCGAGCCAGGGCGCGAAGTTCACCAAGTCGTACGCGATCACGCACCCGAGCCAGCCGAACTACATCGCGCTGTTCTCGGGCTCCACCCAGGGCGTGACCAGCGACGACTGCCCGAAGAACTTCACCGGCGCCAACCTGCAGTCGCAACTGGCCGGCGCCGGCCTGACGTTCAAGGGTTACTCGGAGTCCATGCCGTCCAACGGCTACACGGGCTGCTCGAGCGGCAACTACCAGCGCAAGCACAACAGCTGGGTCGACTTCAGCAGCGTGCCCGCGGCGTCCAACCTGACGTACGCGAGCTTCCCGTCGTCGTCGAACTACGCCAGCCTGCCGACGGTCGCGTTCGTCACGCCGAACATGTGCAACGACATGCACGACTGCTCGGTCGCGACCGGCAACACCTGGCTGCAGAAGAACCTCGACGCCTACGCCCAGTGGGCCAAGACGCACAACAGCCTGCTCATCGTCACCTTCGACGAGGACAACCGCGCGGCGCTGAACCAGATCTTCACGGTCTTCGTCGGCGCCAACGTCAAGGCCGGCTCGTACTCGGAGCAGATCAACCACTACAACGTGCTGCGCACGATCGAGGGCGCGTACGGCCTGCCCGGCATCAACGGCGCCGCCAGCCTGTCCCCCATCACGGACGTCTGGTCCTGACCCACCCCCGTGGGCGCCCTCTTGCGCGGGCGCCCACACCCTCTCGACGTTTCTGAGTGAGGCATCGCGTGTACCTGTCCACAGTGGACAAACCGGCGACCCCGGCGACGCCTTCGCCCCGCGCCCGGACCCGCATCGCCGCGACGGTGCTCGCCCTGGGCACGGTGAGCCTGATCACGGACGTGTCGTCCGAGATGGTGACGGCGATCCTGCCGCTGTACCTCATGCTGGGCCTCCACCTGGGCCCGCTGGGCTACGGCGTGGTCGACGGCCTGTACACCGGCGCCACCGCGCTGCTGCGCCTGGTCGGCGGGTACGTCGCCGACCGCATCCGCCGCCGCAAGGCGGTCGCCGTCGCCGGCTACGGCATCTCGGCGGTGGCCAAGCTGGGCCTCCTGGCCGCCGGCTCGTCGGTCCCGCTGCTCAGCGGCGTCATCGTCGCCGACCGCGCCGGCAAGGGCCTGCGCACCGCGCCGCGCGACGCCCTGATCACCCTGTCGACACCCCCGGACCGCCTGGGCCGCGCCTTCGGCGTGCACCGCGCGATGGACAGCGTCGGCGCGTTCGCCGGCCCACTGGTGGCGGTCGCCGTGCTGGGCGCCTCGGCCCAGTCCTTCGACGCCGTCTTCGTCACGAGCTTCTGCATCGCCGCTCTGGGCGTCTTCGTCCTGCTGACCTTCGTCCCCGACCACCGCGGCCCGTCACGGCTCTCCGCGGCGCCCCCTTCACCAGCCATCGCGAACGGCACCCACACTCCCAGCGCCACCGCACCCGCGACCAGCCCGGCCACCCCGAACGGCACGCACGCCCCCAGCACCGCCGCACCCGCGACCAGCCCAGCCACCGCGAACGACCCAGCCATCGCGATTCACCAGGTCGACACGATCGAACCGGCCCACACGGACGACAAGGACACCGCGACGAACAAGGGCAACGCGGTGTCGCTGGGTGCCGCGTTCGCGCTGCTGCGACGCCGCGAGTTCCGGCTCGTCGTCATCGCCGCGACCGTCATGGGCCTGGCCACGATCGGCGACGGCTTCGTGTACCTCGTGCTGCAGCGCCACCACGACATCGCCGCCGGATGGTTCCCGCTGCTCGCCGTCGGCACCAACCTCGCATACCTGCTGCTGGCCATGCCGCTGGGCAGTCTCGCCGACCGCGTCGGGCGGCCCCGCGTCTACCTTGCCGGGTTCGCCGCGCTCGCCGTCGTCTACCTGATGCTGGCGGCCGGCGGCGGGGGCACGGTCGCGCTCGTGGTCACGGTGGCGCTCTACGGGACGTTCTACGCCGCGACCGACGGGGTCCTGATGGCCGTCGCCGGGCCGCTGCTGCCGGAGCAGCTGAAGACGACCGGCATCGCGCTGGTGCAGAGTGGACAGTCGCTGGCATATCTGGGCTCCTCGATCCTCTTCGGGGCGGCCTGGCAGCTGTGGGGGCCCGGCCCGGCCCTCGTCGCCGCCGCGGGGGTGGCCCTTGCCGCCCTCTGCCTCGTCGCCGCAATTCTCCTGCGGGGGTACGACAAAAATGCGTAAGGTCCTGCTGACCTCGGTCGTTGCGCTGGCGCTCGCCGCAGGGGCCGGCGTGTACATCCGCGCGGCGGCGCACCGCAACGACGCCGCGGCGGCCGCGAGTGAAGAGGTCGACATCGGGCCGGGGCCGCGGCTGCTCGTGCGCAGTACCGCCAAGGAGTCGTTCGGACACCTCGCGGTCGTGGACGCGGCCGATCCGAAAGGCGCGCGGAAGGTCTCGGCGGTGTCGTGCAACCGGGTGTACGCCGCCGCCGGCACGGCCATCTGCCTGCGGCCCGACGGGCCCCTTGCGACGTACCAGATCGCGGTGCTCGGGCGGCATCTCGAGGAGCGCGACTCCTACCCGATGGTCGGCGTGCCCAACCGGGCGCGCGTCTCCGACGACGGGCGGCTGGTCACCTGGACCGCGTTCGTGACCGGCGACTCGTACAACAACGGGCAGTTCTCGACCCGCATCGGGGTGCTGGACACGAGCACCGGCGACATGGTCGTCGACACGCTCGAGGACTTCGCGCTGAGCAGGGACGGGCGGCCGTACCAGTCGGCCGACGTCAACTACTGGGGCGTCACGCTGGCGCACGGCGACCGCACGTTCTACGCCACCGTGTCGACGGCCGGGCACCGGTACCTCGTGCAGGGCGACTTCGACCGGCGCACCGTGCGCACCCTGGCCGAGAACGTCGAGTGCCCGTCGCTGTCGCCCGACGGCACGCGGATCGCGTTCAAGCAGGCGGTCGACGGCGACCCGGTCAAGGGCTGGCGGCCGGCCGTGCTGGACCTCGCGACCCTGCGCCCGACGGTGCTGGCCGAGACGCGCTCGGTCGACGACCAGATCGCCTGGCTCGACGACCGCACCGTCATGTACGCGCTGCACCGTGATGCCGACCGGTCCGACGTGTGGTCGCTGCCCGCCGACGGCAGCGGGGCGCCGGCGCTGCTGGTCCCCGACGCCGAATCGCCGGCCTATCTGCACTGAGCCCATCGAAGGGCCTTGAACCCGCTTCTACCAACTAGTAACTTGGCCGGATGCGTACGCTGGCGTTGCTCATCGCGGCCGTCGGGATCCTGCTCGAGGGCCTGGTCATCGGCGTGGTGCTGTTTGCACTCGGCGGGGTGATCGACGCCTACTCGATGTCGCTCAACGGCACCGACCCGTCCATGGCGCAGGCCGCGGTCAAGATCATGGGGGTCGGGCTCGCGGTGCTGCTGGTCGTGCTAGCCGCGGGGCTCGCCGCCGCGGCCGCCCGCGACCGCCATGCCCGCAAAATGACGGTCGTCGCCCTGGTCATCCAGTGCATCGTGGTCGTCATCGCGGGCATCGCCCTGGGCTGGGCGGTGTTCGGCGGCACGCTGCTGGTCCTCGGCACGCTGCTGTACGCGCTGCTGGACGACAACCACCAGCCCGTCACCCGCTGAGCCCGGGCCCGGGTGGCATGCTTGCCCGGTGCGGATCACCACCCTGGGCGAGCTCGCCGTCGACGGCCGGCCGGTCCGCGGTGAGCGGCTCGCCGCGGTCGTGCGCGCCCTCGTCGAGGCCCGCGGCCGCACCGTAACGCCCGGCGCGCTCGCCGAGACGGTCTGGGGCGGCGCGCCGCCGGAGGACGCCATCGGGGCGGTGCACGCGCTGATCGGCCGGGCCCGGCGCCTCGGGCTGCCGGTGGCCGCGGCGCCGGGCGGCTACCGGGTGCCTCCGGAAGAGATCGAGCTGGATACGGTACTGGCAAAGGCACACCTCGCCGCCGGCACCCCGCAGCTGGCCCGCGCGCTGTTCCCCGACGCGCCCGACCTCTCCGACGCCGCCACGGCGGCGCTGTTCGCCGAGGTCGCCGCCGCCCGCCGCGACGAGGCCGACCTGCGCCTGCTCGCCGGGCGCACCCCGCCGCACGAGCCGTCGGCCGCCCTGCTGGTGCGCGTCCTGGCCGCGCAGGGCCGCGACGCCGAGGCCCTCGAGGTCGTGGAGCGGCTGCGCGCGACCCTCGCCGACACCTACGGCGCCGACCCGTCCGCGGCCGTCGCCGAGGCACACCTGGCACTGCTGCGCGGCGAGCTGTCGGCGGCGCCGGCCCCGACGACCGAGCCCGCGCGGCCCAAGAGCACGCTGCCGGCGGCGTGGCGGCGCTCGGCGACGCCGATGCTCGGGCGGGACGCCGACGTGGCCGCGGTCCGCGCGGCGCTGGCCGAGGCGCCGCTGGTCACCGTCGTCGCCGTCGGCGGGGCCGGCAAGACCCGCCTGGCCGCCGAGGTCGCCCGCGGCGCGGCCGCCGGCGGCACGCCGGTGCACGTCGTCGAGCTCGCCGGCCTGCGCTCGGCGAGCGAGGTGCTGCCGGCCGTCCTCGCCGCCGCCGACCCGGCCACCGGGACGCGCGGCACCGCCGAGCGGCTGCAGGAGTTCGCCGGCCTCGTGGTGCTCGACAACTGCGAGCACGTCCTGGCGGGCGCCGCCGACGTCGTCGCCGAGCTGCTCGCCGCCGCGCCGGACGCGGCGGTGCTCGCCACCAGCCGGGCGCCGCTGGGACTGGCCGGCGAGGTCGTACACCGGCTGCACACCCTCGCCGACGACGCCGCCCGGCAGCTGCTCACCGCACGCTCCCGCGCCGGCGGCGCGATGCTGAGCGACGGCGCGGCGGCGCAGGCGCTGTGCCACCGGCTGGACAACCTGCCGCTGGCCCTGGAGCTGGCCGCGGCCCGGCTGCGGCACATGCCGATCGAGGACGTCCTGGCCGGGCTCGACGACCGCTTCGGGCTGCTCGACGACGCGCTGCGCGGCCTGCCCGAGCGGCACGCCAGCCTGTGGGCGATGGTCGACTGGAGCCGCGAGCTGCTCGGCCCCGAACAGCAGCGGCTGCTGGAGCGCCTCGCCGTCATCCCGGCGCCGTTCACCGCCGAGGCCGCCGAATGCGTGTCGGGGCTGCCGCGGCGCGGCCTCGCGGTACACCTGGCGGGGCTCGTCGAGCAGTCACTGCTCGGCCTGGCCGAAGGCGGGGACGGCCGCGCCCGCTACCGGATGCTGGAGACCGTCCGCGAATACGGCGAGGCCCGCCTGGCCGCCTCCGGCGAGCGCGACGCGGCGATGGACGGCCTCGTGGCCTGGGCGCGGCAGGAGGCGCCGCGCATCCACGCCGAGCTCATCGGCCCGGGGCAGATCGCCGCGTTCGCCCGCTGCGCCGCCGAACAGGACAACCTCGTCGCCGCGCTGCGCCGCTGCGTCGGCCGCGACGACGCCGCCGCCGTGGACGTGGCCGCGCCGCTGCTGCACCTGTGGACCGTCCGCGGGCTGCACTTCGAGGTGCTGCCGTGGTCCCTGGCCCTGTTGCACGCCGACGACCCGCACCTGCGGCGGTCGGGGCGCCTGGTGGCGCAGGCCGACCCGGACCGGCTGGCGTGGATCTGCCTGCTGGCCGGGCTCAACGCCTTCGCCACCGACCGGTACCGGCTGTTCGCGCTGTCCAGACGGATGCTGCGGGAGCTCATCGCCCGGCGCAGCGACGAGCTGTCGCCGCGGGCCCGGGCGCTCGGCGAGATCCTGCCCGCGCTCACCGTGCTCGACCTGACCCGCGGCATGGTCTCGGCGGAGCGGCTCGTCGCCGACCCCGACCCCTACGCACAGGGCTTCGGCCTGTTCCTGCGGGCCGCGATCCGGGAGAACCGGGGCGACACCGCGTCGGCGGCCGAGCGGGCCGCGGACGCGGAGCTGGCGTACCGCCGCTTCGAGCAGGCCGGTGACCACTGGGCCATGGGCATGGCCGCGCAGTCGATCGGCTCGCAGGGCGCGCCCGGCGCCGCCGAGTGGCTGCGCCGCGGCGCCGCGCACATGGAGCTGCTCGGCGCGGCCGAGGACGCCGGCTCCATCCGCATCCTGCTCGACGTGCAGCTGGCCCACGCCGGCGACGACGACGCGGCCGCGCGGCTACGGGCAGTGGTCGAGGCGCCCGTGCCGGACCCACCGCCGCACGGGATGCAGGTGATGGACGCCGCGCAGGCCCACCTCGGCCTGGCACAGCACGCCTGGATGCGCGGGCGGCCGGCCGACGCGGTCGAGCACGCCGAGCGCGCCAACGCGATCGCGAACAAGTCCCCGGCGCCGGTGCCGCAGGCCCGGGTCGTGTTCGGCGTCGCCGCCGGGGTGCTGCGCCTGCGGGCCTTCGGCGCCGCGGGCGCATCGCGGGCGGGGCAGCTGCTGGCCGAGACCCGCGACGAGGCCTTTGCCGGGCACGACGTGCCGGCGCTGGGCTCGTGGGCGCTGGCCGCGGCGACGCTCGCCGCGCACCTCGGCGAGCCGGCCGAGGCGAAGGAGCTGTGGGCGCTGGGCGAGCGGTGCGGCGCCAACCTGATGCAGCTGTTCGACAACGGCGTCGACGCCCGCCTCGAGTCGGTGCTCGGCGGTGCGGACGAGCGGGCCGAACGGGCCGCCGCATGGCGCGAGCGGCCGGTGACCGAGATCACCGACCGCATCCGCGAGCTGGCCGACAAGGTGCTTCAGACCTTCCGCCGGTAGGCCGCCAGGGCCAGGGGCATGAACACCGCGACCAGGGCGGCGCACCAGCCCAGCGTCCACCACACGTGGGTGGCGTAGCCCGGGGTACCGAGGAACAGCCCGCGCATCGCCTCCACCAGGTGGCTCAGCGGGTTGTTGCGCACGAACCCCTGCATCCAGCCCGGCAGCGTGGCGACACCGACGAACACGTTGGAGGCGAAGGTGAGCGGCATGACGACCAGAAACCCGATGCCCTGCACCGCGCCGGACGTGCGCACCATCATGCCGACGAACACCGGCGCCCAGCTCAGGCACAGCCCGAACACGACGGCGAGCAGGCAGCCGGCGAGGGCGTGCAGCGGGTCGGTGCCGATGCGGAAGCCCATGGCGTAGGCGAACGCGAAGGTGGAGATCGTCACCAGGACGTACCGGACGACATCGCCCAGGACCGCGCCGATCAGCGGCGCCGAGCGCGGGATCGGCAGCGAGCGGAACCGGTCGAAGATGCCCTTCTCGATGTCGTTGTTGAGGTTCACGCCGATGGAGATCGCGCCCATGGCGATGGTCTGCGCCAGCACGCCGGGCATCAGGAACTGCAGGTAGGAGTGGGTGGAGCCGGAGACGGCGCCGCCGAAGATGTACACGAAGATGATCAGGAACAGCCCCGGCTGGACGGTGACGTCGATGAGCGCCTCCGGGGTACGCCACGTCTTGATCAGGCTCCGCTTGGTGAGCTCGAGGGAGTGCCGCAGCAGCCGGAACGGCTTCGGCGCGGGCCGGTTGAGGACGATGGTGCTCATGCGGAGACCTCCTGAGCGGTCTGGGCGGAAACCTTGGCGGACGTGAGGGAGAAGAAGACCTCGTCGAGCGAGGGCAGGTGCAGCGACAGCTCGGTGACGGCGATGCCCTCGCCGGTGAGCCGGGCGACGGCCTCGGCCATCGCCGCGTCGCCGGAGACGGGCACGGCCAGCACCCCGGGGCGGGGCCGGTCGGGCTGCCCGCCGGAGGAGACCAGGGTGAGGATCTTCGCAGTGCGCTCCAGGTCGGCCTCGTCGGACGGGCGGACCTCGAGGGTCTGGCCGCCGACGCGGCGCTTGAGCCGCTGCGGGGTGTCGTTGGCGATGACCCGGCCGTGGTCGATGACCGTGATCTCGTCGGCGAGGGCCTCGGCCTCCTCGAGGTACTGCGTGGTGAGCAGCACCGTCGAGCCGTCGCGCACCAGCGAGCGCACGACGCCCCACATGTCCTCGCGCTTGGCCGGGTCCAGGCCGGTCGTCGGCTCGTCGAGGAAGATCACGTCGGGGCGGCCGACGAGGCTCGCGGCGAGGTCGAGGCGCCGGCGCATGCCACCGGAGTAGGTCTTGGCCGGCCGGTCGGCGGCCTCGGTCAGGTCGAACCAGGCCAGCAGCTCGGCGGCGCGGGCCCGGGCGCCGCGGCGGCCGAGGTCGAGCAGGGTGCCGAAGAGGACGAGGTTCTGCCGGCCGGTGAGGTCTTCGTCGACGGAGGCGTACTGCCCGGTCAGCCCGATCGAGGCCCGCACCCGCTCGGCGTTGCGCACCACGTCGTACCCGCCGATGCGGGCCTGGCCGGCGTCGGGCTTGAGCAGCGTGGACAGGATGCGCACGGCGGTGGTCTTGCCGGCGCCGTTGGGGCCGAGCACGCCGTGCACGGTGCCCCGCGGGATGGCGATGTCGACGCCCTGCAGGGCGCGGGTGGTGCCGAAGGTCTTCACGAGGCCGGTCGCCTCGACCATCAGGTCTTCTCCGTTCGTCATGACAACGACGGTGCCGGTGCCCGCCGACACGGCTCCTACATCAACCCGACACGGGTCCGACGTGCGCGGCGCCGGTACCGTTTCGGCTCATGAGCACACCAGTGGTGAGCGCCGGCGGCAGGGTCGGGCGGCGGGTCGGGCGGCTGATCGGCCGCATGCTGCTGGGCGTCCAGCAGTCGGAGCGCCTCCCGCAGCTGCTGCCCCGGCCCGAGGAGGACGCGGCGGTGATGGACTGCGCGCTGTACGTGCGCGGCAGCCGCCAGCCGGGCCGGCCCTCCTTCGCCGAGGCCTACGGCTCGGCCCGCCGGCGCCGGGGCGGGTTCGTCTGGCTGGGGCTGTTCGAGCCCTCCTGGTCGCAGTTCACGACGATCGCCGAGCTCGTCGGGGTGGACGAGGCGACGGTGGACAAGACCCTCGCGATGGACCGGCGCCCGGCGGTCGAGCGGCGTGGCGACGTGACGGCGCTCACACTGCGCACGGCGCGCTACGTCGAGCACGCCGAGCTGACCGAGACCTCCGAGGTCGTCGACACCGGCGCGGTGACGCTGCTCATCGGCCGGCACTTCGTGGTGTCGGTGCGCCACGGCGGCGCGGGCGCCCTCGCGGACGTGCGCGAGCAGCTGCAGCAACGCCCGGCGCTGCTGGCGCTGGGGCCGTGGTCGGTCGGCTACGCGGTCATCGAGCGGATGGTCGAGGTCTACCACGACGTGGCCACGCGTGTGGAGCAGGACGTGGAGAAGCTGGAGGAGACCGCGTTCCTGCGCCAGGGCGGCTGCGACGTGCAGCAGATCTACCAGCTCAAGCGGGAGCTGGTGGAGTTCAAGCGGGCGGTGCTGCCGCTGCAGCCGCCGCTGCGGGCCATGATCGCGCCGACGAGCGATCTTCCGCCGGGTCTGCGACAGTACTTCGAGGACGTCCACGGCAGACTCAACCAGGTGGTGGAGCGCGTGGCCTCGTACAACGAGCTGCTGGACTCGATCCTGCAGGCCCGGTTGGCCCAGGTCGGGCTCGACCAGAACAATGACATGCGCAAGATCGCCGCGTGGGCCGCCATCGCCGCCGTGCCCACCGCGATCGCGGGGATCTACGGCATGAACTTCGACCACATGCCCGAGCTGCACTGGCAGTTCGGCTACGGGCTGGTGGTCGGGGTCATGGCGACCGCGATGGTGGTTCTGCACCGCTTGTTCCGAAAGTCCGGATGGCTGTAAGAGGAGCTATGACCACCACCCCCGAGTTTCTGCTGCCGGCGCGGGTCGACAGCCCGGCGCCGCGCGAGCGCCCCGGCGGCCCGATCGGCCGCTGGCTGCTGCAGCACCGCGTCGCGCCGGTCGGCCCGGAGAGCGACGAGGCGCACGCCAAGCCGCAGGCCTGGTGGAAGGTCATGTCGCTGACCGGCGTCGACTACTTCTCCACGCTGTCGTACCTGCCGGCCATCGCCGCACTCGCCGCCGGTGCGCTCTCGCCGCTGGCGACGCTGCTCATCGTCGCGCTCACGCTGCTGGGCATGCTGCCGATGTACCGCAGGGTGGCCAAGGAAAGCCCGCACGGGCAGGGCTCGGTGGCGATGCTGGAGAACCTGCTGCCCTTCTGGCGCGGCAAGATCTTCGTCCTCGTCCTGCTCGGCTTCGTGGCGACGTCCTGGATCATCACGATCACGCTCTCGGCCGCCGACGCATCGGTCCACATGATCGAGAACCCGGTCTTCCCGAGCTTCCTGCACGGCCACGCCGTGATCATCACGGTGATCCTGCTGCTGATCCTCGGCGGCGTGTTCCTGCTCGGCTTCAGCGAGGCCGTCGCCGTGGCCATCCCGCTCGTCGGGATCTTCCTGCTGCTCAACGCCGTCATCGTGGTCGTCGGGTTCGTCGACGTGTTCACCACCGCCGGTGCGCTGACGGACTGGCGCCACGCGCTGACCAGCGAGCACGGCGGCGGGTTCGGGCTGCTGCTGCCGGCGATCGTCGCGTTCCCGTCGCTGGTGCTGGGCCTGTCCGGCTTCGAGACCGGGGTCAGCATGATGCCGCTGGTGGCCGCCGACGGCGCCACAGCCGAGGAGCGGCAGGCGTCCCGGCTGCGCAACACGAAGAAGCTGCTCACCGTGGCGGCGGCGATCATGTCGGTGTACCTCATCGCCACCAGCTTCATCACCACCGTGCTGATCCCGGCCAAGGAGTTCACCGACGGTGGCCAGGCCGCCGGGCGCGCCCTGGCGTACCTGGCGCACGAGAAGATCGGCGAGGCGTTCGGCACCGTCTACGACATCAGCAGCGTGCTCATCCTGTGGTTCGCGGGCGCGTCGGCGATGGCCGGCCTGATCAACATCATCCCGCGCTACCTGCCCTCCTACGGCATGGCGCCGGAGTGGGGCCGCGCCGTGCGCCCAATCGTCCTGGTGTACACCGCGATCAGCATCGGCATCACGATCGCGTTCGGCGCCGACGTCAACGCGCAGGCCGGCGCCTACGCCACGGGCATCCTGGCGATGATGGTCTCCGGCGCCGTGGCCGTGACGATCTCGGCGATCCGGGCCCGCCAGCGCACCGCCGGCGTGATGTTCACGGTCCTGTCGCTCATCCTGCTGTACGCGCTGGGCGCCAACGTCGTGGAGAAGCCCGACGGCATCCTCATCTCCGCCGTCTTCATCGCCGGCATCATCGTCGTGTCGCTCGTCTCGCGCGTGAGCCGGACCACGGAGCTGCGCGCCGACGCGATCGAGTTCGACGACGAGGCCCGCCGGTTCGTCACCGACTCGATCCAGTACGACGGCGAGCTCAACATCGTGGCGAACCGCAGGCAGGTCGGCGACCGGGCGGAGTACGAGGGCAAGGAGGCCGAGCAGCGCGGCATCAACCCGGTGCCGGGCCGCGCCGACATCCTGTTTCTGGAGGTCTCGGTCGTCGACCCGTCGACGTTCAGCGGCACCCTGACGGTGCGCGGCGTGGACGTCGACGGCTACCGGGTGCTGCGGGCGGAGAGCCCGGCCGCGCCGAACGCGATCGCCGCGGTCCTGCTGGCGCTGCGCGACGCGACCGGGGTCCGCCCGCACGCCTACTTCGAGTGGGCGGAGGGCAACCCGCTGGGGCACTTGTTCCGGTACCTCATCCTGGGCCGCGGCGACACGGCCCCGGTGGTGCGCGAGATCATCCGCTCGTTGGAGCCGGATCCGGCGAAGCGGCCCGGCATTCACGTGGGCGGCTGATCCTTTGGAACGCCGGCGCCGGGGTGCCCACCTCGGCGCCGGCGCCCAGCTGCGCTTCGAGCCGCGCGGCGGCGCCCGGCAGGAAGGGGCGCAGCTCGGCGGTCACATTGCGGCAGGTGTACACCAGGGTGCCCAGCACCTCGTCCAGCCCCGCGCCCGTCAGCTGCCAGGGCCGGGCCGTCTCCACGAGGCGGTTGGCCTCCTCGACGACGGACCACAGCGCGTCGGTGGCGGCGCGCAGGTCGAAGCGGGCCAGGGCGCGGTCGATGCGCCCGGGCAGCAGCGCGACGGCGCCCGCCGCCGGCTCCGCGGCCCGCACCCGCCCGCCGGCGCGGCGGTGCACGAGCGTCAGGGTGCGGTTGACCAGGTTCCCGAGGCCGTTGGCCAGCTCGCGGTCGGCCCGCCGGACGAGCCGCTCCTCGGTGAAGTCGGTGTCGCCGACCGGCGGCACCTCCCGCAGCAGCCACCAGCGCAGCGCGTCGGTGCCGTAGTGCCCGGCCAGGTCCACCGGGTCGGCGGCGTGACCGGCGGACTTGGACAGCTTCGCGCCGTCGACGGTCAGGTAGTCGTGCACGAAGATCGCCGTCGGCAGCGGCAGGCCGGCGGAGATGAGCAGCGCGAGCCAGTACACGGCGTGGAAGCGCACGATCCCCTTGCCGATGACGTGGACGCGCTCGCCGTCGCCGGCCCACCACCGCTCGTACAGCCCGCCATCGAGGGCGGTGACGTAGTTGGCGAGGGCGTCCCACCAGACGTAGACGACCTGGTCGGGGTCGCCGGGGACGGGGATGCCCCAGCCGCCGGCGCGCGCCGCCGGCCTCGACACGCTGATGTCGCGCAGTCCCGCGCGGACGAACGCGAGGACCTCGTTGCGGCGGGCGGCGGGCTCGATGCGCACCGTGGCGGTCTCGAGGGCTTCGAGGATTTTCCCGGTGTACCGCGAAAGCCTGAAGAACCAGTTGACCTCCTCGACGGCCTCGGGCTCGCCGGGGTGCTCCGCGCAGGGGCCGTCCACGAACTGCTCGCAGCCGGGGCAGTAGAGGCCGCGGTAGGAGCGCGGGTAGAAGTCGTCGCGGGCGGCGCCGGCCCGCCACAGCCGTTCGACGCCGGCCGCGTGGCGCGGGTCGGCGCTGGTGCGGATGAAGTCGTCGAACGACAGATCCAGCGGCCCGCGCAGGGCCGCGAACCGGGCCGCGTTGGCGTCGACGAACGCGCGCACCCCGACGCCGGCGGCGCGGGCCGCGGTGACGTTCTTCAGCGCGTTGTCGTCGGTGCCCGTGAGGAAGCGCACATGTTCGCCGCGCAGCCGGCGATGGCGGGCCAGCACGTCGGCCTGGACGAGCTCCAGGGCATGCCCGAGGTGCGGTGCGGCGTTGACGTAGGGGATGGCGGTGGTGACGTAGAAGCCCATGGTGGGTGTCCTTTTCCGCCCCGCCGCCGCACGACGGACGCGCCGGATCCGCGCCCCGCACGAAGGCGGGGCCCGGTCGGTAGTGTGCTCAGCGCACGCCGGGAAGCCCCGCGAGGGGGCGCATCATCCGGTTGCGGCGCGGCGTCATGTGTGGATCGTCGCACGACGCGGTGAAGTCGTCGAACGGGTTAGCGCGGTGACGGGGTGAGGGATTACCGTGTACGCGACTCGGGGGAGGCTGGCGAAATGCGCGTGTCCACGCAGGTCCGGATCGTGTTCTGGTCGGTCGCGAGCGCGACGGCGCTGCTGGCGCTCAATACGGCACTGTCCGCTGCGGCACTCATCCATCTCAATGGCATGCACATCCGCATGATCTCGCCGGTGCAGCTGGCACAGGTGCGCGCCGACCTGACCAGCAGCCTGTCCATGGCGGCGGTGTCCGTGCTCGTGCTGGCGGTGCTGACGCTGTTCCTGCGCCGCCCGTCGAGCAGGATCCGCTACGCCGTGATGGCGCTGGGGCCGCTGATCGCGCTGGTCACGCTGTGCTTCCTCGTCGGCGGGCCGGAGTGGGCGGTCGCGCCGACCGGCAACGAGCCGGACGTGCTCAAGGCCGAGTACGCCTCGGCGGTCCCGTCCTGGTACACCGGGCCGCACGGCGTCGCCGGGGTCGTCTCCGCCGCGCTGCTGATCTTCGTGGCGGTGTTCATGGTGCGCGCCGACCTGCGGGAGTACTACATGGACGCCGGCTACGACCCCTCCCGCCCGTACAAGTCGTGGGTCGAGCGCACCGGCGGGCCGTGACGGCGCTCACCTGGCGACGTAAGGTGTCGCGGTGAGCGATGAGTCGCCCTCGCCCGGCCCGGCCTCGGGGCCGCGCCCACCGGCCTGGAACCGGCCGGCCCCTCCTCCTCCCCCACGGCCGCCTCTGAGCGGGCCCGGCGTGCCTTTGGGTGGGCCCGGCGTGCCTTTCGGCGGGCCGGGCGCTCCTCTGGGTGGGCCCGGTGCTCCGCCTCCGATCGCGCGGCGCATTCCGGAGAACCTGCCGTTCGTCGCCCGGCCCAGCGCGATGAAGCGGGCCCTGATCCTGGTGCCGGTCGTGGCGGCCGTCCTGGTCGTCATCGGCTGCCCGGCGGCGATCGTGCTCACCGCCGACGGGCCCGACCACACCAGCGGCGACATCGTGGCGCTCGTCGCGCTGCTGGCCTGCCTGACGGTCGTCCTGACGACCGTCGTGGCGCTGCAGATCTACCTCGTCTCCTCCGGCGGGCCGGTCCTCGCCGCCGGGCCGGCCGGGCTGTGGATCAAGACCCGGCCGACCCGCGGGCAGGCGATCTGGCTGCCGTGGGAGGGCATCGCGGAGATCCGCCGGCGGCGCTGGGCGCTGGAGAAGATGGTCGTGGTCAAGCCGCGCGACCCCCGCGCCGAGGGCGGCCTCGGCGCGTTCACCGCGATCGACTCGTCCATGCTGAAGCTGTTCTACGGCTCCGGCTTCACGGCCACGCTGAACTTCGCCGACCGGTCCGAGGACGAGATCCTCGCGGCGCTGCGCCAGTTCAGCGCCGGCCGCACGGCGTTCAACATCTGAACCTGGGCATCGGGCCGCGCAGCTCGCGTCGCCGGTGATCTTGTTTTCGCCCCGGACACGCGAAAGGCACTGCGCGGCGGTCGGCTGTCCGGGATCGGGCGAAGTAGTATGCGAGATCGTTGTACACGTGTTCGATGCCGCTGTGGTGGGGACTGTGGGAGCGGTCACGGCGACGCACCTCGTTCGAGCGTCTTGAGTGGTCCGCCGGGATCATCGGCCATCGCGGGCACCGGCTCTGAGTTTCGCCGCACCCGGCGAGGGTGCACAGAAAATGTCAGACCCTGGGGCTACGCTCGCGGACAGCCACAGGGGACCGAGGACCATTGGAGAGAGTCGAGTTGACCGCACAACCCGAGACCTTGTACGGGGCAGACGACCTCACGCTCCTCGAAGGGCTCGACGCCGTCCGCAAGCGCCCGGGCATGTATATCGGCTCGACCGACAGCCGGGGCGTCGCGCACCTGTTCAACGAGATCGTGGACAACTCCACCGACGAGGGCATCGCCGGGCACGCCACGCGGGTCGAGGTGACGCTGCACGCCGACGGGTCGGTCCAGGTCGATGACGACGGGCGCGGCATTCCCGTCGACGTGCACGCCAAGTCGGGGATGTCGGGCGTCGAGCTGGTGCTGACACGGCTGCACGCGGGCGGGAAGTTCGGCGGGTCGGGGTACAAGACCTCGGGCGGCCTGCACGGCGTCGGCGCATCCGCGGTCAACGCGCTGTCCACGCGCTACGACGTGACCGTCCGCCGCGAGGGCAAGGTCCACCACATGGCCTTCCAGCACGGCGTTCCGGGCGAGTTCGACGGCGCGGGCGCGGCGGCGAAGTTCACCCGCCACAGCGGGCTCACCGTGCAGGGCCGCATGAAGCGCGGCTCGTCGACGGGCACCTCCACCCGCTACTGGCACGACCCGCGCTACTTCGAGACGGGCGCCGCACTGGACCCGGAGGCGGTGCGGTCCAAGCTGCGCAACACCGCGTTCCTCGTCCCCGGCGTGACCTACGTGCTCAAGGACGCCACCCAGGGATCGATCACCACCGAGACCTACCACTATCCCAACGGCCTGTCCGACATGGTGGAGTTCCTGGCACCCGGCGGCGACAAGCCGGTGTGCGGGACGCTGTTCATCAACGGCGAGGGGCACTACAAGGAGAACGCCGCCGACGAGAACGGCGTCATGAAGGCCAACGTCGAGCGCCGCGCCGAGGTCGAGATCGCGCTGCGCTGGGGCACCGGCTACGAGCGGGTCGTCGAGTCGTTCACCAACACCATCCGCAATGTGCACGGCGGCACGCACCGGCGCGGCTTCGAGCGCGGCGCGGTGCGGGCGCTGACCGAGGCGATCCGCAACACCCGCGGCCTGCTGCGGCCCAAGGAGGACCTGCCGACCCTCGACGACGTGCTCGAGGGCATGACCGCGGTCATCCACGTGCGCATCCCCGAGCCGCAGTTCACCTCGCAGACCAAGGACGAGCTGTCCACCGCCCCGGTGACGCGGGTCGTGCAGCAGGTCGTCGAGCAGCACATCAAGGCCTGGATCGACGCGCGCAAGACCAAGGTCGAGGCGCGCACGGTGCTGCAGAAGATCGTCGACGCGGCGCGGGTGCGGCTCACCCAGAAGCAGCAGAAGGACGCGGCCCGGCGCAAGACGGCCCTCGAAGGCGCGTCGATGCCGGCGAAGCTCGTCGACTGCCGCTCCACCGGGGTGCAGCGCAGCGAGCTGTTCATCGTCGAGGGCGACAGCGCGCTGGGCACGGCCCGCATGGCGCGCTCCTCGGAGTATCAGGCGCTGCTGCCGATCCGCGGCAAGATCCTCAACGTGCAGAAGGCCAACATCCAGCAGGTGCTGGACAACCAGGAGTGCTCGGCGATCGTGCAGGTGCTCGGGGCCGGCTCCGGGCGCACGTTCGACCTCGACGCGATGCGATACGGCCGGATTCTGATCATGGCCGACGCCGACGTCGACGGCTCGCACATCCGCACGCTGCTCATCACGCTGTTCGCCAAGTACATGCGGCCGGCGATCGCCGACGGCCGGCTCTACGCCGCCGTCCCGCCGCTGCACAAGATCGTTACGAAGGGGCGCAACTCCGAGACGATCTACACCTACACGCAGCAGGAGATGACGAGCACCGTGGCCCGGCTGGAGAAGGCGGGCAAGCAGGTCGTCACGCCGATCCCGCGGTTCAAGGGCCTGGGCGAAATGGACGCCGACGAGTTGTGGGACACCACGATGAACCCGGCGACCCGGGCGGTGCGGCGCATCACGCTCGACGACGTCGAGGCCGCCGAGGAGGTCCTCGAGCTGCTCATGGGCGAGCGGGTCGAGCCCCGCCGCAACTGGCTGATCGACTCCGCGACGCGGGTCGACACAGAGTCCATCGACGCCTGACCAATCCACGCCTGACCAATCGACGCCTGAGACATCGGAAGGCCACCACTTCACCATGGCACGCAAGACCACCAAGGCGGTCAAGGCCGACCTGTCCGCTTTCGATCAGGCGGGCGCGCGGGTCCTCAACAACCCGCTGACGACCGAGGTCGAGGACTCCTACCTGGAGTATGCGTATTCGGTCATCCACTCCCGGGCGCTGCCGGACGCGCGGGACGGGCTCAAGCCGGTGCACCGCCGGATCCTGTTCTCGATGAACGAGCAGGGGCACCGCCCCGACCGCGGCCACGTGAAGTCCTCCCGCGTCGTCGGTGACGTCATGGGTAAGTACCACCCGCACGGCGACAGCGCGATCTACGACGCCATGGTCCGCATGGCGCAGGACTTCTCCCTCAACGTGCCGCTCATCGACGGCCACGGCAACTTCGGCTCCCCCGATGACGGCCCCGCCGCCTCCCGCTACACCGAGGCCCGGATGTCGCGCGAGGCGATGCTGCTCGTCGGCGAGCTCGACGAGGGCACCGTCGACTTCCGCCCCAACTACGACGGCTCCCTCGAGGAGCCTTCGGTCCTGCCGGCGGCGTTTCCCAACCTGCTCGTCAACGGCTCGTCCGGCATCGCGGTCGGCATGGCCACCAACATGATCCCGCACAACCTCGCCGAGACGGTCGCCGCCGCCCGCTGGCTGATCAACCACCCGACGGCGACCCTCGACAAGCTCATGGAGTTCATCCCCGGCCCCGACCTGCCCACCGGCGGGCTGCTGCTGGGCCTGGACGAGGTGCGCAGGGCCTACGAGACCGGCCGCGGCGTCGTGCGCATGCGCGGCCGGGTCGAGATCGGGCTGCTGGAGGGCAGCCGCGGCCGGCAGGCGATCACGGTGACCGAGCTGCCGTATGGCATCGGCGCCGAGAAGGTCATCGAGAAGATCACCGACGAGGTCAACAAGACCAAGCGCCTGCAGGGCATCGCCGACGTCAAGGACCTCACCGACCGGGAGAACGGCACCCGCCTGGTCATCGAGTGCAAGGTCGGCGTCAACCCGCAGGCCCTGCTCGCCGACCTCTACCGGCTCACCCCGCTGGAGCAGTCCTTCGGCGTCAACAACCTCGTCCTGGTCAACGGCCAGCCGCAGACGCTGGGCCTCAAGGCGCTGCTCGAGGTGTTCCTGCAGCACCGCTACGAGGTCGTCACCCGGCGCACCGAGTTCCGCCGCAAGAAGCGCCAGGACCGCCTGCACCTCGTCGACGGCCTGCTCATCGCCCTGCTCGACATCGACCGCGTGATCGCCCTGATCCGCGACAGCGACAACGCCGCCGCGGCCAAGACCGGCCTGATGAGCGAGTTCGGCCTGACCGAGATCCAGGCGACGTACATCCTCGACACCCCGCTGCGCCGCCTCACCCGCTACGACCGCATCGAGCTCGAGGCCGAGCAGCAGCGCCTCAACGAGGAGATCGCGGCCCTGAGCCAGATCCTCGACGACGACAAGGTCCTCAAGAAGGTCGTCTCCGACGAGCTCGCCGCCGTCGTCAAGGACAACGGCCAGCCGCGCCGCACCACCCTCATCGACGGCGACCTCAAGGAGGTCCTCGCCGCCTCCGTCCCCGCCGGCCCGCTCGAGGTCACCGACGACCCCTGCCAGGTCCTGCTGTCCGCAACCGGCCTGGTCGCGCGCACCGCCGCCGAGTCCGAGGAGGCCCCCGAGGGCAACCGCAAGGCAGGCCGCGACAAGCACGACGCGGTCCGCGCGGTCGTCCACACCACCGCCCGCGGCCAGGTCCTGCTGGTCACCAGCCGCGGCCGCGCCTTCAAGGTCGACGTCCTCCCGCTCCCGGTCCTGCCCGAGCAGCCCGGCACCGTCTCCCTGCGCGGCGGCATGTCCACCTCCGAGCTCGTCCCCCTGGAGTCCGGCGAGACCGTCGTCGGCCTCGCCCCGCTCGGCGAGCGCGACTCCGGCTCGCCGGGCCTGGCCCTGGGCACCCGCGCCGGCTTCGTGAAGATCTGCGTCCCGGAGTGGCCCGTCCGCGCCGACGAGTTCGAGGTCATCGGCCTGCGCGACGGCGACGAGGTCATCGGCGCCACCTGGCTCACCGACGGCGCCGAAACTCTCGCCTTCGTGAGCACCGACGCCTCCCTGCTGCGCTTCCCCGCCTCGCTGGTGCGCCCCCAGGGCCTGAAGGGCGGCGGCATGGCCGGCATCAACCTGGCCCCCGACACCCACGCCCTCTTCTTCGCCGCGATCACCACGAAGGACCCCCAGCACGGCGAGCCGATGGTCGTCACCGCCACGATGGGCAACGCGAAGGTCACCCCGCTGCGCCTCTACCCGGCGAAGGGCCGCGCCACCGGCGGCGTGCGCGCCCAGCGCTTCCTGAAGGGCGAGTCCCACCTGGTCCTGGCCTGGGTCGGGCCCCGCCCGGTCGCCGCGAGCACGAAGGGCGACCCTCGCGACCTGCCCGCGGCCGACGCCCGCCGCGACGGTTCGGGGGCGCAGTTGCGCGCGCCGGATCTGATCGGGCACCAGGTCGAGCGCAGCTGACGCTTCGACCGCCCCGGCGCTGCGGCGCCGGGGCGGCGCCCCACCCAGTCCGCCTCCGCCCACCGCCCGAGCCAGCCACACAGCCCACGCCGGCGCCGAGGCCGCACCGCCCGGGCCGGCCGCGCAGCCCACGCCGCCGCGGTCGCCGAGGCCGCACCGCCTAAGCCCGCTACACCCACGCCAGCCGCGCCACGTGGACCAGCCGCCGCCCACCGACCGGGCCGGCCGCAGCACACCGCCCAGACCGCCTCGGCCCCACCGCTCGGGCCGGTCGCATCAACGGGGCTGCCACCGTCGGGGAGAGCGCGCCGACTGGCCTTGCCGCGCTGGGGTTCGGCGGCGTTTTGTTCCACCATCATGGCGATGTCCGATTTTTGAGCGTGCTTTCTTCATGATCGTGGAGAGAAAACGCCGGATAGGGGGCTCGGTCGCAGCTCCGAGGTGTCGTCGAACTCCGCGGGTGCGCAGAGGGGGCGACTAGGGTCGATGCGGGGCGACTGCTGGGCGTGGCGACCGATCACCCAGACAGGCGTCGCGCGGGTTTTGTCCGGATATTTCGGATATGCCGTCACGCGTGAGTGTGATTTGCGGCCTCTAATTCCGGCATTGTCGACTTAGTTAGTGGACAAAATTGGGGTTGGTCGGCAGACTGCTGCGAATGGACCCGCTGTTGGCCTTTGCCGGGCTTGGTGTCGGTGTCGTCGTCGGGCTGACCGGCATGGGGGGCGGCGCGCTCATGACGCCGATCCTTGTGCTGTTCTTCGGGGTGCCGCCGTTGGCCGCGGTGTCCAGCGATCTTGCCGCCAGCGCCGTCATGAAGCCGTTCGGGGGGTTCGTCCACGCGCGGCGCAAGACCGTCAACTGGGCGCTGGTGCGGTGGCTGTGCCTCGGCAGTGTGCCCAGTGCGTTCCTCGGGGTGCTGCTCATGCGGGCCATCGGGGACGGGGAGCGCGTCCAGGACGTGGTGCGGCTGGCGTTGGGTGGTGCGCTGCTGCTGGCCGTCGTCGGGCTGCTCGTCAAGGCGTACCGGCGCGACGACGCCGGGGACGACGGTGCCGCCAAGCCGATCGTGGTCCGGCCGGTGCCGACCGTGCTGCTGGGGGCGCTCGGCGGGCTCGTGGTCGGGATGACCTCGGTCGGGTCCGGGTCGCTGATCATTGTCATCCTGCTCGCGCTGTACCCGGCGCTCCGGCCCCGCGACCTCGTGGGGACCGACCTGGTGCAGGCGATTCCGCTGGTGTTCTCGGCGGCGCTGGGGCACGCGCTGTTCGGGGATCTCAAGCTCGACCTCGCCGCCGCGGTGCTCATCGGGTCGGTGCCCGGCGTGCTGATCGGGGCGCGGCTGTCCTCGCGCGCGCCGGCGGGAGTGGTGCGAGCGGCCCTGATCGTCGTGCTCATTGCGAGCGCGCTCAAGCTGTTCGCGGTACCGACGGCGATTGTTCTTCTGGTTGTGGCGGCGGTGACCGCGGTCGCGGTGGTAGAGGGGGTGCGGCGGCGGGGTGGCGCGGCGGCACAAGATCGGGACACCGGAGACGAGACGAACGCGAAAGGGGCAGAATCAGCGAGTGGAGTGGTCCCACGCTGACTCGCTAGGAGTTTCCTGATGCCTCGGCTCAACCATCTGCCCGAGTGGGCCGCGCTGGTCAAGCACCGCGCGGAGCTCGGCGAGGTGCACCTGCGCGACCTGTTCGCCGAAGACCCCGACCGGGGCGGCCGCTACAGCCTGCAGGCCGGCGACCTCTACCTCGACTACGGCAAGCACCTGGTCACCGACGAGACGCTGCGGCTGCTGCTCGAGCTCGCGGCGGCGCGGCGGGTGTTCGACCTGCGCGACGCGATGTTCCGCGGTGACAAGATCAACTTTACGGAGCACCGGGCCGTGCTGCACACGGCGCTGCGGGCGCCGCGGGACGCCGAGGTGATCGTCGACGGCGAGAACGTGGTGCCGAAGGTGCACGCGGTGCTCGACCGGATGGCGGCGTTCGCCGACCGCATCCGCTCCGGCGAGTGGACCGGGTACACCGGCGAGCGCATCACCACGATCGTCAACATCGGCATCGGCGGCTCCGACCTGGGGCCCGCGATGGCGTACGAGGCGCTGCGCGCCTTCACCGACCGCTCCCTGACGTTCCGGTTCGTCTCCAACGTCGACGGCGCCGACCTGCACGAGGCGGTCCGCGACGCGGACCCGGCGCGCACGCTGTTCATCGTGTCGTCCAAGACGTTCACGACGATCGAGACGATCACCAACGCGACGGCGGCGCGCACGTGGCTGCTCGAGGCGTTCGGCGACGACGCGGCCGTGGCCAAGCACTTCGTGGCGGTGTCGACGAACGCGGGCGAGGTCGCCAAGTTCGGCATCGACACGACGAACATGTTCGAGTTCTGGGACTGGGTCGGCGGCCGCTACTCCTACGACTCCGCGATCGGCCTGTCGCTCATGATCGCGCTCGGGCCGGACGGGTTCCGGGCGATGCTCGACGGGTTCCGGCGCATGGATGAGCACTTCCGCACCGCGCCGCCGGCGGCCAACGCTCCGCTGCTGCTCGGCCTCCTCGGGATCTGGTACCGCGACTTCCACGACGCCCAGACCCACGCCGTGCTGCCGTACAGTCACTATCTGTCGCGGTTCACGGCGTACCTGCAGCAGCTGGACATGGAGTCCAACGGCAAGTCCGTCGACCGCGAGGGCAAGCCGGTGGAGTGGGCGACCGGCCCGATCGTGTGGGGCACGCCCGGCACCAACGGCCAGCACGCGTACTACCAGCTGATCCACCAGGGCACCGCGCTCATCCCGGCCGACCTGCTGGGCTTCGCCCGGCCCGTCGCCGAGCTCGGCGCCCTCGCCGGCCAGCACGACCTGCTGATGGCCAACCTGTTCGCGCAGGGGCAGGCCCTTGCGTTCGGCAAGCCGTCGGAGCAGGTCGCCGCCGAGGGCGTGGCCAAGGCCGAGGTGCCGCACCGCACGTTCCAGGGCGACCGGCCGACGACGACGATCCTCGCCGACGAGCTCACCCCGGGCGTGCTGGGCCAGCTCATCGCGCTGTACGAGCACAAGGTCTTCGTCCAGGGCGCGATCTGGGACATCGACTCCTTCGACCAGTGGGGCGTGGAGCTGGGCAAGGTCCTGGCCAAGCGCATCGAGCCGGCGCTGGTCTCCGACAGCCCGGACCTCTCGGCCCTGGACTCCTCCACCGCGACGCTGGTCGGCCGCTACCGCGCCCTGCGCGGCCGCTGACCCGCCGTCGGCCGTGCGGGGTGGGCCGCCGCCCCGCACGGCCGACGTATGGTCGACTCGTGATCGCCGACGCCGACCTGCGCGCGATGTCACCGGACGAGCGGGCCGACCTGGCCCGGCGGCTCGCCGTGCTGGCCCCGAAGGTCACCCGGCGGGCGCCCGAGATCGCGGAGCGCGCCAGGCGGCGCTTCGTGATCATCATCGGGGTCGCGAGCGTGCTGATGATCCCGTGGGTGATCGCGCTGACGCTGACGCTGCCGCCGCGGTACCTCGCCGGGCACTGGCGGCTGACGTGGGTCGGCTTCGACCTGGTGCTCGGCGCGGCGCTCGCCGTGACCGCGTGGGCGGCGCTGCGGCGGCGCCAGATCATGATCCTCGCCGGCGTGGTGAGCGCCACGCTGCTGGCCTGCGACGCGTGGTTCGACATGGTGACCGCGTCCGGGCAGGACCGGTGGGTGAGCCTGGCCACCGCGGCCCTCGTCGAGCTGCCGCTGGCCGCGTGGCTGTTCTTCATCTCGTACCACCTCGTGCGGCTCAGCATGCGCCGCCTGCTCGTCCTGTCCGGCCAGTCCCCCGACGTCTCGCTGTGGCGCCTGCCGCTGCTGGGCGTCCCCCCGCACCGCCGCAGGCGGGCCGGCCACTCCTGATGCTCAGGCGGGCGTCGAGCGCAGCGCGTCGGCGACCGGCCGGCGGGCGGCGGCCAGCGCCGGCACGGCGGCCATCGCGCCGATGACGAGCAGCGCGGCGAGCATCGTGGCCAGCAGCCAGGAGGCGGGCGGGAAGTCGATGCGGCCCGTTCCGGCGAGCACCACCAGGACGACGCCGCCCGGCAGCCCGGCGGCGACGCCCAGCAGGGCGGGCAGCAGCTGCGCGACGGCGACGCTCGCGGCGGCCTGCCCGGGCGTGGCGCCGAGCGTGCGCGCCACCGCCAGGGGCCGGCGCGCGTCGAGGACCGCGGACCAGGTGTGCACGACGGTGTTGACCAGCGCCAGGGCGCACACGGCGACGGTGAGCACGAGCAGGGCCTGCTGGCCGCGTTCGACGCGGGGGTTGGCCATTTCGGTGTATCCGAGGTCGAAGGATTCCCGCTGCGCGCGGACGGTGAGGATGCCGACGAGCGCGGTGACGGTGACGAAGGCGTTGAGCGTGACGAGCCGGGCGCGGCGCGGCCGGCGGGCGTTGATGCGCAGCCCGAGCAGCACGGCGGTGGGCAGGCGGCGGGAGAGCCGGATGCGCCCGCCGCGGCGGCGCGGGGGCGACGGCGAGTCCGCCAGGGCGTGGACGGTGCTGGTGGTCGCGGCGCGCAGGACGGGACCCACGGTCGCGATGACGGCGATGGCGAGGGCGAGCGCGACGGCGGCGACGACGGTACGCAGCGCCGGCGGGGAGCCGCCGACGGAGCCGATGAGCCCGGCGCCGGGGCTGATGAGCACCGGCGCGGCGAACCAGCCGGCGGCCAGGCCGATGCCGGCGGCGGCGAGGCCGATCGCGAGGTACTCGGCGACGTGGACGGCGGCGACCATGGCCGGCCCGGCGCCGACGGCCTTGAGCAGCCCGACCCGGCGCCGGCGGGCCACGACCCGGCCGGCGACGATCCCGGCGACGCCGGCCAGGGCGAGGCCGGTGAGCAGCCAGCCGCCGATGACCAGCACGGTCTGCGCCGCCCGGTAGAGGCCGGCGTTGGCCTCGGCGATCTCCTGCCAGGAGCTGTAGACGTCCCTGGACCCGTGGCCGGCGCTGGCGTTGCGGTCGGCGAGGCGGAGGTTGAGGGTGTACGACAGCGGGCGCCCGCCGCTGAGGGCGGCGATGTCGGCGGGGTCGACCCAGACCAGTCCCCCGCGTTCGACGAGGACGCTGCCCGGGTAGTGCCATTGGGCGTACGGGTAGGCGGCGCGGGCGGCGGTGACAGCGGTGCCGAGGACCTTCAGGTCGTGTCCCTCGATGCTGACGGTGTCGCCGGTGCGCACGCCGAGGGCGTCGGCGAAGGCGCGCTCGACGACGACGCCGCCGGGGCGCGTCCAGGTGCCGGAGGTGACGGCGGGCCGGTCGAGCAGTGCGGGCGCGCCGTCGCGGCCCTCGACGACGGTGTGGACCTTCTTGCCGGCGGCGGTCATGGTCAGGTAGGCGATCGGGTACGGGCCGCTGTGGCCGGTGACGCCGTCGGCGGTGGTCAGGGGTGCGAGCTCGGCGAGGGCGTCGGTGCCGGTGGAGTGGGGCGTCACGGCGAGGTCGGGGCCGGCGGTGGCGGCGCGCGTGCGCTCGTACGGCCGGGCGGCGACGTCGTCGAGCGCGAGCGCCATGGTGAGGGTGCCGGTCGCGGCGGCGATGGCCAGCAGCAGCAGGACGGTCTCGAGCGGGCGGCGGCGCAGGTCGCGCAGCAGCAGGCGCCCGACGAGGAGCAGGCGGCCGGCCATCTCAGCGCCCCACGTGCAGGGAGTCGGCGAAGGCGCCGTCGCGCATGGAGATGACCCGGTCGGCCACGGCGGCGATGCGGGCGTCGTGCGTGACGACGACGAGGGTCTGCCCCGCGGCCCGCAGCTCGTCGAAGAGGCGCAGCACCTCGTGGGTGGCGGCGGTGTCGAGGTTGCCGGTCGGCTCGTCGGCGAGCACGACGTCGGGCTCGTTGCTCAGCGCCCGGGCGATCGCGACCCGCTGGCGCTGGCCGCCGGACAGCTCGGACGGCAGGTGCCGGGCCCGGTCGGCGAGGCCGACGCGGTCGAGCAGGTAGGTGGCGCGCCGGCGGGCCCGCCGCGGCGGCTGCCCGGCCAGCAGCGCGGCCAGCTCGACGTTCTCGACGGCGCTCAGCTCGTCCATGAGGTGGAAGTCCTGGAAGACGAAGCCGATGCGGTCGCGGCGCAGCTTGGCCAGGGCCCGCTCGCTCATGGTGTCGACGCGGCGGCCGCCGAGCCACACCTCGCCGCCGGTGGGGCGCTGCAGGCCGCCGAGCAGCTGCAGGAGCGTGGACTTGCCGCAGCCGCTGGGGCCCATGACGGCGAGGGCCTGCCCGGCGGGGACGTCGAGGTCGATGTCGTCGACGGCGCGCACGAGGGTGTCGTCGCTGCCGTAGCGGCGGGACAGGCCGCGGGCCTGCAGGAGCATCGCGGCGGTCATGCCCGCACCTCCCGGGCGCGGCCCGACCAGGTCCGCTCGCACGCCTCGAGCCAGTCCAGGTCGGCGCGCAGCCGCAGCACGACGCCCTCCAGCAGCAGCCCGGCGACCGGGTCGACGGCGCGGTCCAGCGCGGCGCGCTGTGCGTCGCGCAGCCGGCGCAGCACCTCGCGGCGCTGGGCGTCGACGAGGGCGATCGGGTCGGCGAGGCGGGCGGCCGCGGCGGCGACGAGCTTGAGGTGGAACTCGGTGAGGTCGGGCCGTGGCCAGCTCACCTCGGACAGCCAGGCGGCGACGCGCTCCTGCCCGGCGGGGGTCAGTGCGTAGACGCGCCGGTCGGGGCGGTCGGGCAGGCCCTCGCAATGCCGCGACGTCACCAGCCCGGCCTTGGCGAGCCTGGTGAGCGTCACGTAGATCTGCCCGGCGTTCATCGCCTCGCCGAGCGGGCCGAGCGCGTCGCGCATGCGGGCGCGCAGCTCGTACCCGTGCGCCGGCTCCTTGGCCAGCATCGCCAGCACCACGTCCTGCACCAGGCGACCTCCTCTTGATCGCCGATAGATAACCGCTAGCCATGCCGGGCTGTCAAGTCGCACCGGTCCGGGCGGCCGACGGCCTTGTACGCCGTCGGAGAAATCGGTTGTCCGAGTGAGTGCTCGCTCATTACAGTGTCGACCGTGAACGATCAGCAGACCCGGCGGCGGCGCCGGGTGCCGGCACTCGCGCCCGACGAGCGGCGGGCAGCGCTCGTCGCCGCCACGCTGCCGCTGCTGCGCACGCACGGCGCGGCGGTGACGACCCGGCAGATCGCCGAGGCCGCGGGCGTCGCCGAGGGCACCATCTTCGGCGTCTTCCCCGACAAGGCGTCCCTGATCGCCGCGGCCCTCGAGAGCGCCTTCGACGCCGGGCCGATGCTGCGGGCGCTGTCGGCGATCGACCCGCAGGCGCCGCTGCGGGAGCGGCTCAGCGACGCCACGGCGATCCTGATCCGCCGGGTCGAGAGTTCGGTACCGCTGATGATGCTCGCCCGCACCATGCCCTTCGACGCCGAGGACTCGCCGCTGGCGGCGCTGCTGCGCGGCCGCCGCCGGCTCATCGAGGCGGTCGCCGAGCTCATCGAGCCGGACCGCGCCCAGCTGCGGCGCAGCCCGGACACCACCGCCGGGGTGCTGTTCGCCCTGGTCGCCAGCACCGTCCGCGGTGACCTGCCCACCGAGAAGCCGTTCACGCCGGACGAGATCGTCGCCGTCCTGCTCGACGGCCTGCTCCGCCGAACCGACACCGAGCACGACCAAAACCGGGGAGAAGCCTGACCAATGCTGATCCGTCTGCTGCGAACGTACCTGCGGCCCTATCGCGGGCCGATCACCCTGGTGGTGGTGCTGCAGCTGGTGCAGACGCTCGCCACCCTGTACCTGCCGACCCTCAACGCCGACATCATCGACAACGGGGTCATCACCGGTGACACCGGGTACATCATGCGCATCGGCGGCTACATGCTCGCCGTGACGCTGGTGCAGATCGTCTGCTCGGCCGCCGCGGTGTACTTCGGCGCGCGCACGGCGATGGCGCTGGGCCGCGACGTGCGGGCCGGCCTGTTCGCCCAGGTGCAGCGCCTCAGCGCCCGCGAGGTCGGCGGGTTCGGCGCGCCGTCGCTGATCACCCGCACCACCAACGACATCCAGCAGGTGCAGATGCTGGTGCTGATGACCTTCACACTGATGGTCTCGGCGCCGATCATGTGCGTCGGCGGCATCATCCTGGCCCTCAACCAGGACGTGCAGCTGTCCTCGCTGCTGCTGGTCGCCACGCCGCTGCTCATCGCGCTCATCGCGCTCATCGTGGTCCGGATGCGGCCGCTGTTCCGGCTCATGCAGGTGCGCATCGACCTGGTCAACCGGGTCATCCGGGAGCAGATCACCGGCATCCGGGTCATCCGCGCCTTCGTGCGCGACGAGCACGAGCGGGCCCGCTTCGCCGACACCAACGCCGACCTGCGCGACGTGTCCCTCGCCGTGGGCCGGCTGATGTCGCTGATGTTCCCGAGCGTCATGCTGGTCGTCAACGTCTCCAGCATCGCCGTGCTGTGGTTCGGCGCGCAGCGCATCGACAGCGGCGGCATGGAGGTCGGCGCGCTGACGGCGTTCCTGAGCTACCTCATGCAGATCCTCATGTCGGTGCTCATGGCGACGTTCATGTTCGTCATGATCCCGCGGGCCGAGGTGTGCGCCGAACGCATCCAGGAGGTGCTGGGCACCGAGTCCAGCGTCGTGCCGCCGGACGAGCCGGTGACGAGCCTGGACGTGCACGGCGAGCTGGAGCTGCGCGGCGTGTCGTTCCACTACCCGGGCGCCGAGGCCTCCGTGCTCTCCGGCGTCGACCTGGTCGCGCACCCGGGCCAGACGACGGCGATCATCGGCAGCACCGGCGCGGGCAAGACGACGCTGCTCAACCTCGTGCCGCGGCTGTTCGACGCGACCGGCGGCACCGTCCTGGTCGACGGCGTCGACGTGCGCCGCATCGACCCGGCGCTGCTGTCGCGCACGGTGAGCATGGTGCCGCAGAAGCCGTACCTGTTCTCGGGCACGGTGGCCTCCAACCTGCGCTACGGCCGGCCCGACGCGACCGACGAGGAGCTGTGGCAGGCCCTGGAGGTGGCGCAGGCGACCGACTTCGTGCGCGCCATGCCGGAGGGCCTCAACGGCCCGATCGCGCAGGGCGGCACGAACGTCTCCGGCGGGCAGCGCCAGCGCCTGGCGATCGCCCGCACGCTCGTGGCCCGCCCGGAGGTGTACCTGTTCGACGACTCGTTCTCGGCGCTGGACTACGCCACCGACGCGGCGCTGCGCGAGGCGCTGCGCTCCGAGATCGCCGGCGCGACGGTGGTCATCGTCGCCCAGCGGGTCAGCACCATCCGCGACGCGGACCGCATCATCGTGCTCGACGAGGGCCGGGTCGTGGGCACCGGCACACATCAGGAACTCATGGACGACAACGAGACCTACCGCGAGATCGTCCTGTCCCAGCTTACGGAGCAGGAGGCCGCGGCATGACGGCACCGAACAGGCCCGCGGCGGGCGGGGCGCGCCCCGGCGGCCCCGCGTTCGGCCCCGGCCGGATGATGATGGGCGCCGGCGGCCCGCCGGCGAAGCTCGAGGACTTCAAGGGCTCCGCCAAGCGGCTGCTGAGGATGCTCGCGCCGGACCGGCTGATCGTCGCCGCCGTGCTGCTGTTCGGCATCGTCAGCGTCGTGCTGTCGGTGCTCGGCCCGCGGCTGCTCGGCCACGCCACCGACGTCATCTTCGAGGGCATCATCAGCAAGAAGCTGCCGCCGAACATGACCAAGGAGCAGGCGATCGCCGACCTGCGCGCGCACGGCCAGGACCGCTACGCCGACCTGCTCAGCGGCATGTACCACGTGGTGCCGGGCAAGGGCATCGACTTCGGCCGGCTCCAGCACGTGCTGCTGCAGGTCGCGGTGGTGTACCTCTTCGCCTGGATCTTCGGCCTGCTGCAGGCCCGCCTGACCACGGTCGTGGTGCAGCGCACCGTCTACCGGCTGCGCGAGCAGGTCCAGCAGAAGCTCTCGCGGCTGCCCCTGTCGTACTTCGACCAGCAGCCCCGCGGCGAGGTGCTCAGCCGCGCCACCAACGACACCGACAACATCGCGATGACGCTGCAGCAGTCGCTGAGCATGCTGCTCACGTCGCTGCTGACGATCATCGCGGTGCTCGGCATGATGTTCTGGATCTCGCCGCTGCTGGCGGTCATCGCGCTGGTCACGGTGCCGCTGTCGGTGTTCATCACGGCCCGCATCGGCAAGCGCTCGCAGCCGCAGTTCGTGAAGCAGTGGGCCAGCACCGGCCGGCTCAACGGCCACATCGAGGAGATGTTCACCGGCCACTCGGTGGTGAAGATCTTCGGCCGCCAGCACGAGGCCGCGGCCACGTTCGCGGAACACAACGAGGCCCTGTACGCCTCGTCGTTCCGCGCCCAGTTCATCTCCGGGCTCATCCAGCCGGCGATGATGTTCATCGGCAACGTCAACTACGTGCTCGTCGCCGTCGTCGGCGGCCTGCGCGTGGCCTCCGGGACGATGACGCTGGGCGACGTGCAGGCGTTCATCCAGTACTCCCGGCAGTTCTCCCAGCCGCTGACGCAGGTCGCCAGCATGGCCAACCTCGTGCAGTCCGGCATCGCCTCGGCCGAGCGGGTGTTCCAGCTGCTCGACGCGGCCGAGCAGAGCCCGGAGCCGGCGGTGCCGGCCCGCCCGGCGCAGGTGCGCGGCAAGGTCACCTTCGAGCACGTCTCGTTCCGGTACAAGGACGACGAGCCGCTGATCGAGGACCTCTCGCTGAGCGTCGAGCCCGGCCAGACCGTCGCGATCGTCGGCCCGACCGGCGCCGGCAAGACCACGCTGGTCAACCTCATCATGCGGTTCTACGACCTGACCGGCGGCCGGATCCTGCTCGACGACGTCGACATCGCCACGATGTCGCGCGACGAGCTGCGCGAGCAGATCGGGATGGTGCTGCAGGACACCTGGTTGTTCCAGGGCACCATCGCGGAGAACCTGGCGTACGGCGCCGACCACCCCACCCGCGAGACGATCACCGTCGCGGCCGAGGCCGCGCACGCCGACCGGTTCGTGCGCACCCTGCCGGAGGGCTACGACACGGTGATCGACGAGGAGGGCGCCGGGGTCAGCGCGGGCGAGAAGCAGCTCATCACGATCGCCCGGGCGTTCCTGGCCGAGCCGACGATCCTCATCCTCGACGAGGCCACCAGCTCCGTCGACACCCGCACCGAGGTGCTGATCCAGCGCGCGATGAGCACCCTGCGCGCGGGCCGGACGAGCTTCGTCATCGCCCACCGCCTGTCCACGATCCGCGACGCCGACCTGATCCTGGTGATGGAGCACGGCTCCATCGTCGAGCAGGGCACGCACGAGTCCCTGCTGGCCGCGCACGGCGCCTACGCCCGCCTGTACTCGGCCCAGTTCGCCGCCGCCGCGGTGGACGTGGACTGATCCTTAGGGCGGGGCGTGTCCGGGTAAGTTTCACGCCCGCGGCACGCCCCGCCCGCACACATTCATGATCGTGTTTGCCTTTCGGGAGTGACCGCACCGACACTGCGCCTACCTCGTGGGAGCCGAGCGACTCAGCCGCGCCCCAGAACCGAGGAGGTACCCCATTGGCAACCCACGCTAGACGCGCGCTGTGGCCGGCGGCCGTCGCCGCCGCAGCGGCGCTCGTCGCGGCCGTGCTCGTCGCACCGGGCCCGGCCCGCGCGCACGGCGTCGCGCTCGTGCCCGGCAGCCGCACCTACCTGTGCTACGTCGACGGGCTGCAGGCCACCGGCCAGATCATCCCCAGTAACCCCGCCTGCGCCGACGCCGTCGCGCAGGGCGGCCAGCAGCCGCTGTACGACTGGTTCGGCGTCCTGCGCTCCGACGCCGGCGGCCGCACCACCGGCTACATCCCCGACGGGCAGATCTGCGGCGGCGGCACCACCAAGTACGCCGCCTACAACGCCGCCCGCACCGACTGGCCGACCACCCACCTGACCGCCGGCTCGACGATCCAGCTGCACTACAGCAACTGGGCCGCACACCCCGGCACCTTCCACATGTACATCACCAAGAACGGCTGGAACCCGGCCACCCCGCTCGCCTGGGGCGACCTGGAGTCGTTCTGGAGCGTCACCGACCCGCCGCAGTCCGGCGGCCCCGGCGGCTTCAACTACTACTACTGGGACACCACCCTGCCGGCGGCCAAGACCGGCCGGCACATCCTGTTCATCCAGTGGGTGCGCTCGGACAGCCAGGAGAACTTCTTCAGCTGCTCCGACGTCGTCTTCGACGGCGGCCACGGCGAGGTCACCGGCGTCGGCGGCAACCAGCCCACCGGCTCCCCGTCCGCGTCGCGCTCCCCGTCGGCGTCGCCGTCCGTGTCGGTGTCGCCGTCGTCGTCGCGCAGCCCGTCCTCGCCGGCCTCGTCGTCGCCGTCCGGCGGTGGCGGTACCGGCGGCTGCACCGCGACCTGGAAGACCAACGCCATCAACTGGGCCGGCCACTTCCAGGCCGAGGTCACCGTCAAGAACAGCGGCACGTCCACGTTGAACGGCTGGACGGTGAAGTGGACGTTCACCGGCGGCCAGGGCTTCGAGGGCGCCCCGTGGAACGGCACCGTCACCAGCCAGCCACCCAACGTCGCGGTGAAGAACGTCGACTGGAACAAGGTCCTCGGACCCAACGCCACCACGTCGTTCGGCTTCAACGGCACCGGCACCGAACCCGCCACCGCACCGACCCTCACCTGCACCAGCCCCTAGCACCGTCCGTCCCCGGTGGCGCCCGCCCTTTCGCGGGCGCCACCACCGTCCGCCGTGGAAGGGCCACCGCCGCGATGTTGCGCTACGCCGTTGGTTTCACAGCCGTGGGAGCGGTACTCCTGGTGCTCTTCTTCGTCACCCGCCGCCCCGCGGCCCCGCCGCCGCGCGACGTGGTCCACAGCGTCCAGGGCGTCCTCGGCGACCGCCAGTCCGCCAGCCTCGAGGTCCTCAGCGGCGCCGAGTCCGTCATCATCCACAGCGAGCCCCTCGACGGCCTGCTGTACCGCGCCTCCACCCTGCCCGGCAGCAAGGTCGAGCCGGTCGCGTCGGAGTCCGGCGACGCCGTCCAGCTGCGCCTCAACGGCACCGAGATCGCCGGCCAGGCCACCGTCCACGTGTACCTCAACGACAAGGTCCGCTGGACCCTCAACCTGGCGGGCGGCGGCCTGCGCCAGGTCGTCGACTTCGGCTCCGGCCGCCTCGCGGGCATCGAGGTCAGGGCCGGCGTCCAGGAGCTCGACGTCACCGTCCCCAAGCCCGAGGGCACCATGCCCATCCACGTCGGCGGCGTCGGCCGCCTGGCCGTGCACGCCCCCACGGGCCCGCCGGCGCAGCTCACCCTGGGCGAGAAGGGCACCATCGGCGAGGTACGCCTGGACGACCAGCAGAGCAAGAACGTCACCGGCGCCACCACGGTCGCCGGCCAGGGCTGGGCCGCGGCGACCGACCGCTACGCCCTGCGGGTCGACACCGCCGCCGCCTCCGTCTCCCTGGACCGCCGCCCGTAACCCCGCCCGCCGGCGATCCCGGCCGTCACCCCCGCGGCGGCTACGGTCGGCGCATGCTGAACGGTGGCAAGATCGCCCGGCTGGTGCACGAGGACGAGCTGGCCGAGTACCCGGCCGGGCGGCTCCTCGACGTGATGCGGGCCCTCACCATGGTGCTCACCCTGCCCGGGGCGGCGGCCCAGCGCCTCGACGCCGTCGCGGTGCTCACCGGGCAGGGCGAGACGTGGCGGCTCGCGCACGCCGTCGGGGACTGGGAGGCACGGCCGGCGCGGCGGCACCTGCTCGTCGCGACGACGAACGCGCGCGAGGCGACGTACGAGGACGTCACCCTCGACTCGCTGCGCGGGCTCGGGCTGCGGCGCGTCTCCGGGGTGCACATCCAGGGCGAGGCGGCCGCCGACACCGGCGTGCAGGCCGCGTGGGTCGCCGCCCAGGTGCGCGAGCTCGGCATCACCGGGCTGGCCCTCGCGGTGTCGCCGTACCATCTGCCGCGCGCCTACCTCACGGTGCTGCGCGCCTGCGAGGACGCCGGGGTGCGCATCCCGCTGCTGCCGCTGCCCGTCGCCGTCGCGCCCGACGCCACCGTGCCGGAGAGCGGCGCGTCCGCGTGGGACATGGTGGCCGGTGAGATGCGGCGCATCATCGAATACACCGACCGCGGCTGGGTCGCCGATCCCGAGCTGCTGCGGCGCTACCTCGCCTGGCTCTGGCACGAGCACCGCGCCCTGCTGCACACACCATAATCGTCGCTGCTCGCCGCACATCGCGCAGTACATCGACGACTTCTTCGGCTACGACCAGTGGTTCCTGTTCGACACCCGCGCGCTGCTGCGCCGGGCCCTGCACCGGGTTCCGTTCGAACGCCAGGGATCGCCCCGGGGTGGGCGTTTGCCGCACGGGGACCGGGTAGAGCGCGGCCCGTGCTGACGAACCTCGCCCATCTGGACTCGCTGCGGGTCCGCATCACCCCGCCGGCCGTCGCCGGGCACACCACGTACCGGCTCTCCGAGGAGCCGGACGTCGAGGTCGTATGGACCTACGCGAACCGGCTGCCCGACGGCAGCTTCCTACCGTGCGGCGGCGGCGACCGGATCGACGACGGCGGGTACACACAGGGTGCGTTCAACGCCGACGACATCGCGCGGGCGGCGGTGGTGTACACCCGCCACTGGCGCGCGACGGGCGCCCTGACCAGCCGTTCCGCGGCCCGCCAGCTGCTGCGGGGCCTGTGCTACCTGCAGACCGCGCCCGCCGACGACACCGACCCCCGCGCCGGCAACGTCGTGCTGTGGCAGCAGACCGACGGCCGCCTCAACAACAGCGCCGAGCCGCATGAGGCCCCCGACCCGTCCGACAGCGCCGAGTCCGCCTGGCTCGCCCGCACCCTGTGGGCGCTCGGCGAGGGCTACGCCGCCTTCCACGGCGACGACCCCGCCTTCGCCGCGTTCCTGCGGGTCCGCCTGCGCCTCGCCGTGGGCGCGGTGCGGCGTCAGGTGCTCAGCCGGTACGGCCAGTGGCGCCTCGTCGACGACACCCCGACGCCGGCGTGGCTCATCGCCGACGGCGCCGACCTGACCGGTGAGGCGTTGCTGGGCTTGTGCGAGTACACCAGAATCAGCGACGACGAGGACGCCCGCAAGGCCCTCGAGCAGCTCGCCGAGGCCGTGACCGCGATGCGCACCGGCACACCGTGGACGTGGCCGTTCGGCGCGGTCCTGCCCTACGGCCTGTCCCGCACCGAGTGGCACGGCTGGGCCGGCCTCGCACCGGGCGCCCTGGCCCGCGTGTACGAGCTGTGCGGCGACCTCCCGGCCCGCGACGCCGCCCTCGCCGACGCCGCGTCGTTCACCCCGCACCTGCTCGTCGGCGGCGGCCCGGACAACCTGCGCGTCGCCATGCCCGGCGCCCGCGAGGCCATGACCCTGGACGGCGTGCAGCTCGCCTACGGCGCCCACTCGCGCGTCGAGTCCCTGCTCGCGACCGCCCGGGCGACCGGCCGCGGCGCCCTGCGCACCCTGGCCGGCGTCGCAGGATCCTGGTTCTTCGGCAACAACCCCGCCGGCGCACCGATGTACGACCCGGCGACGGGCGTCACCTACGACGGCATCGACATCCTCGACGACTCCGGCGGCGCACCGGGCGTGGTCCACCGCGACGCCGGCGCCGAGTCCACCATCCACGGCCTCCTGGCGATGCTGGCGCTGGACGCCGACGCCCAGGCCGCGGCGATCGCGCGCATCGCTGAGCCGACGGTGCGCATCGAAGGCGCCGAGATGCACTCGATGGCCCTGGCCGACCCGCTGACCGGCGCTCACCTCACCCTGCTGCGCAGCATGGCCACCAGCACCCGCGCCGCAGACGTGGTCGTCCCCGGCGACGCCCCGGCAACGGTGAGCGTCAACGACCCGGCCGGCGACGAGCTCGAGCACTACACTTCGACGGCCGGCCGCATCCGCGTCCTGGTCCCCGCCGGCGGCTTCACCACGGTCCTCCAGCCGGGCCGTTAGGATCTGGTTACGGTACGCATCGAGGCCCATGATCGGTTAGGTGTTCGGGTGTAAGGTCGAGGGACCGGAAGCGCGACGGCCGAGCTGGGTTGGCTTCAACGCCTGGGATGCGCCGCAAAGAACGCCCAGAACACGGCGGTGGCATCCAGCGCGGTGGACGGCTCATCGGTCCCGAGCACCTTCTGCACCAACGGCTTCGACGCCGACCCCGGCCACTGATGCCCGGCACCGTCGATGGTGACCAGCTCGACGGCCCGCCCCGCCGGACACCGCGCAACACTGGTCGTCACGACCCCGGCCACGACGGCCGACGGCTCCTCGCACCCGTCGACCGCCCGCCAGCTCGCGACGACCTCGGCAACGGGCGGCCCGTCGATGCGGGCGACGCCGTCACCTTCGGCGCCGTCCATCCGGATGCGCGTGTCGGCGGCACCGTGGATGTGCAACACCGACACCGGCGCCGGCTTCGGACACGCGCCGAGCAGCGTCGCCGAGTCGGGGCCGATCGCGGCGAACAGGTCGGTGTCGCACGCCAGGCGGTAGGCCATGAGGCCACCGTTGGAGATGCCGGTGGCATAGACTCTCGAGGGGTCGACGCCGCCGGGGACGATGTCGTCCATCTGCTCCACGACGGCCCGCAGGAACGCCACATCGTCGACGCCGGCGCGGCCGGGGACGCCGCAACAGCTGCCGCCGACGTTCCAGGCTCTGTCGAGGCCGTCGGGGTACACGACCGCGAAGCCCTCGGCGTCGGCGAGTGCGTCCCAGCCGTAGTAGCCCTCGGCCTGCTCACCGGTGCCGAAACCGCCGTGGAGCATCATGACGAGCGGTCGCGGATCGGAACCGGCGCGGCCGCCCGCGGCGCCCGCGCTCGCACCGCCGCCCGCGGCGCCCGCACTCGCAGCGCCACCCACGCCGGCCGCACTCGCAGCGCCACCCACGCCGGCCGCGCTCGCTGCGCCAGCCGCGCCGCTCGCGCTCGCAGCGCCGCCGGAGCCGTTTGCGCCGGGAACGCCATTCGCGCCTCCCGGCTTTCCGGACAAATCGCCAACCCCGGATGCGTCCGGGCCATGAGGCGCGGCCGCGGTCGTGGGTGGCAGGTGCCAGCGGAACGTCCGCTCGCGGCCGTCGATCACGATCGTGCGCTCGGGCTTCGATGTGCGCTCGCGCTGGTGCTCCCGGGCGCAGCCAGACACGACCGAGAACACCAGCAACGGCGCTAAAAGCCCATAAATCCTCATTTTTGCTTTGGAACCACCACGAGGCGGGCGGTCTGCGGGTCGCTCTTGATGCCGCCGATGCCGATCTGCGCGCCGACGGAGACCTGGTCCAGTGAGGACTTCGCGCCCGCGGCGACGACCTTCGTGTCGGTGTTGGTGGTCCACGTGAGCGTGAAGCCGTCCGTGGACTTCACGGTGAGGGTGCCGTCACCCTTCGCGGTCACCGTGCCGCGCTGGGCCACCACGGTCTGCGGGCCCTGCTTGGTCTGCACGACGACCTCGCCGTGCAGCATGTGCTTGCGCAGCCGCACCCGAATCCGGTGGCGCAGCGCGTTCTTGCCCGCGGGGCCTGCGGTCGTGGACGGGGCGGCGGCGGGGGCCAGGTCCGCAGCCGACGCTGGGACGCCGAGCGCGGCCAGCGCGGCGCTCTCCACGCCGTCGTCGGCGACGTCGACGCTCACGGTCTCCATGTCGTCGCCGGGGCGTACGGCGTCGCAGCCCGCGGCGCCGAGCACCAGGCAGCCGGTCAGCAAAGCGGTGAGTACACGGTGCTTGCTCATGCCACACACTGTGCCCGCCGGCGGGCAGCGCTCGGTCAGCACCGTGTACGAATCCCGTAAGCAACCGAGTTGCCAGGCCACGCCCAGGATTCTGGCGACGTCGTCACAAGATCCGGCGCGAGTGTCGACGGCATGGAGATCACCGCGAACCCGCCAGTCCTCGACGTCGTCGTACCCGTCCACAACGAACAGCACACCCTCGAGCGCTGCGTGCGCACGCTGCACGCGTTCCTGCGGCTGGACATGCCGTACACCTTCCGCATCACCATCGCCGACAACGCCTCGACGGACGCGACCCTCGACGTCGCGCACAGCCTCGCCCGGCGCTTCGACGGCGTCGTCGTGCACCACCTCGAACGCAAGGGCCGCGGGCACGCCCTGTCGGAGGTCTGGCAGCACTCCGACGCCGACGTCCTGGCGTACATGGACGTCGATCTATCCACCGACCTCGGCGGGCTGCTGCCGCTGGTCGCGCCGCTCATCTCCAACCACTCCGACATCGCCGCCGGCAGCCGTCTGGCCCACGGCTCGCGGGTCGTGCGCGGCCCGAAGCGCGAGTTCATCTCCCGCTCGTACAACCGGATCCTTCGCACCACCCTCGGCGTCCGCTTCTCCGACGCCCAGTGCGGCTTCAAGGCGGTACGCCGAGACGTCGCCCGGCTGCTCCTGCCCCTGGTCCGCGACACCAACTGGTTCTTCGACACCGAACTGCTCGTGATCGCCGAGCGCGCCCGCCTGCGCATCCACGAGGTGCCGGTCGACTGGGTCGACGACCCGGACAGCCGCGTCGACCTCGTCGCCACCGCGCTGGAGGACCTGCGTGGCGTCGCCCGCCTGCGCCGCACCCTGCGCGACGGCACGGTCCCGGTCGCCGACCTGCGCGCCCGAGCCGGCCGCGGCGCACTGACCCCGACCCCCGTCCTCGCGACCGCCGCATGATCACCGCCGGCTCAGCAACCGGAACAACGTCAACCACTGCTCCGGCCACACCAGCCCGACGGGCGTCGCCGCGCTCAGCCGCAGCGCCCGGAACGCCCCCGCCACCCGCGCCGCCGGATACCGCCGGCACAGCGACGCATGCAGCGACCCGCCAACCCCTGCAAAACCAAGATCTACTATCCTCCGGTACTCCCCGAGCCGCCCCGCCTCCACGAGTGGCTGCGGCCGGCGGCTGAGCCGCAGGATGCCCCCGTCGACGCCGGGCACCGGCCGGAACGCGCCCCGAGGCACCCGCCCCGCCAGCGCCCAGTCGAACTGCGGCCAGGTCCGGATCGTCAGCCGCGACCAGCGCCCGTAGTCTCCGGTCCGCTTGCGCGCGTACTCCAACTGCGTCAGCAGGGTCGCCGAGGTCAGTCCCGGCGCGTCGAGACACCAGCCCACAACGCCGGACGTCAACGCGTACGGGATGTTCCCCACCACCGCAAACGCCTCCCCCGGCGCGTCGGCGGCAAGGAAGTCCCCGACCCGCACGGTGAGCCCCGGCACCCGCGGCAGCGCGGCCGCCAGCCCCGGGTCGACCTCATAGGCGATGACCCGCCCGGCCCGCCGCACGAGCTCGGCGGTGAGCGCCCCTCGCCCGGCACCGACCTCGACGACGAGATCCCGCCGCCCTACGGCCGCGGCATCGGCGACCCGCCGGACGGCACCCGGATCGGCAAGCAGGTTCTGCCCGTAGACGCGACGGGCGCGCGGATGTGCAACACGAATTCGAGACATGACCAGGGTTCCCTGTCGTACGGACAGGAGCCATCGCGGCCCCGTCCGGCGCGGATGCGGACACGGAAGGGCCCTGGTACGTACCTAAGAGATTCGGCGTGCGATCGGTGTGAGCAGGCGACCGTCAGGCCTGGACGACCAGGGCACGACGCCGGTTGCGCAGACGCGCGGCCGGCATCATCGCCGGCGCCAACAGGGCATGCGTCATGGTCATCGCCCGACCGTAACAGCGCGGCGCCCGCAGCGCTCCCCGATTATTCGCTCGGCGCCTTTCCAGCAGTGGCCGCCCGCACTCGTCGTAGGGCGTCCTAGGAAACTAGGACTAGCCGATCGATCCGGGAGCGCTACGACGCCGACGCTGAGCGGACGGCGTCGGACAGCGCAGTCAGGGCGGCAACGACCGAGGGGCGCGGCGACGTGGTGGCCCGCCATACAGCGAAGACCCGGCGTACGGGCGGCGGCTCGACCGCCACGAACCGCACCCCCGCCGGCACCGCGTCCCGGCCCAGCCGCGGGATCACCGCCACCCCGAGCCCAGCGGCCACGAGCGCCAGCTGCGTCGAGTGCTCGGCGGCGGTGTGCACGACCCGCGGCTCGACCCCGATGCCGCGCAGGGTGCCGACGAGCCAGTCATGACAGATCTGCCCGCGACTCCAGCTGATCCACTCCTCGTCCCCCAGCTCGTCGACGGCGACCGACTCCCGCTCGGCGAGCCGGTGCCCGGCGGGCACGGCGACGTCGAACCGATCGTCGAGCAGCGGGCGGCGGGCGAGCTCGTCCGGCACGGCCAGCGGGTCCGCCGCCCAGTCCTGCACGACCGCGACGTCGGCCTCGCCGCGGCGGACGGCCGGGATCGCCTCGTGGGGCTCGAGCTCGGCGAGCCCGACGGACAGCGCCGCATGCCGCTCACGCAGCTCTCGCAGCGCGCCCGGCATGAGCCCTCGCGCCGCGGTCGCGAACGCCGCGACGCGTAGGTCGCCGGCCACCACGCCGCGGTGCTCGGCGAGGCTGGACTCGACCCGCTCGGCGTGCGCGAGCAGCTCGGCCGCGTGCGCCGCGAGCAGCGTCCCGGCCTCGGTGAGGCGCAGCCCCCGCCCGTGGCGCTCGGCCAGCTCCTGGCCGGTCTCCCGTTCGAGCCGGGCAAGCTGCTGCGACACCGCCGACGTCGTCACGTGCAGCACCGCCGCCGCGCCGACCACCGAACCCGTCGTCGCCACCGCATGCAGCACCCGCAGGCGCTCCAGATTCAGCACCGTCGCCGCTCTCCCGCTCCTTGTCGCACCGTCCACCGTCCCGTCCCACCGACCGCACCACGGCCGCCGCACCACAACGAACGCACCACGGCCACCGCACCACCGCCGCTACACCACGGCCACCCGGCCACGGCCACCCGGCCACCGCACCCCGGTCGCCGCACCGCGGTGACGGCACCCCGGCCGCAGCACCCCGGCCGCCACACCACGGTGACGGCACCCCGGCCACCGCACCGGCGACCGCACCCCCGCGGCGACGGCACCCCGGCCAGAACCCCCGGCCACCGCACCCCGGTCGCCGCACCACGGTGACGGCACCCCGGCCACCGCACCCCGGTCGCCGCACCACGGTGACGGCACCCCGGCCACCGCACCCCGGCCATCGCACCTCGGCGAGGCGCCCAACCGCAGCACCAGGGCGGTCGCAGCACCGACTGGCCACTGTGGACGGTTCGGCACCGGCCCTGGCCAACTGGGGAGCTCGGCGAGCGATGTCGACCTGGCCGACGGGCACCGTGTGCGGCCGGTGCTTGGGCCGGTTCCGAGTGGCGTTGGCAATCGGGTGCGGGCTTGGGAGTCGTGGATGGGCGCCTCCAATCTCGTAGTGATGCTACGCGGTCGGTCTTAGAAAGAGTCGATTGTGCTTAGCGGTCTGGTTCGGCAGCGTTTGGGGTACCAAAGCGGAAAGGGCTTGAAGAAATGCTGAACGTGAACCGGATCGGGTTGGGGGCCATGCGGCTCACCGGAGGGCCGGCGTGGCTGTCGCGCGACGAAGGCATCGCGATCGCGCGGCGGGCCGTCGAGCTCGGGGTGCAGTTCTTCGACACCGCGGACTCCTACGACCTGGGGCGCAACGAGGAGCTGCTCGCGGACGCGCTGCACCCCTATCGCGACGGCGTCATGGTCGCGACCAAGGGCGGGCGGATCTGCGTCGGCGGCGAATGGTTCGACCTCGGGCGGCCCGAGTACCTGCGCCAGCAGGCTGAGCTGTCGCTGCGGCGGCTGCGGGTCGAGTGCATCGACCTGCTCCAGCTGCATCGCATCGATCGGACCGTGCCGCTCGCCGACCAGGTCGGAGCGCTACGGCGGCTGCAGGACGAGGGCAAGGTGCGGCTGGTCGGGCTGTCGGAAGTCAGCCTCGACCAGCTGCGCGAGGCCGAGGCGATCACCGCGATCGCGAGCGTGCAGAACAGGTACAACATCGAAGATCGCGCCTCCGAGGACGTGTTGGACTACTGCGAGTCGCGCGGCATCGCGTTCATCCCCTGGCGTCCCGTGGCGCCTGCGGCGGACAAGGTGGCGGCGCTGGCCTGGCTGCTGCGCCGGTCGCCCGTGATGCTGCCGATTCCGGGGACGTCGTCGATGCGGCATCTCGAGCAGAACATGTCGGCGCTCGATGCGTATCGGGCCACGGTCTGACATACCAGCGGCGTACGTGGCGGTGGCGGGGTGCGCGGCGTGCGGTACCGAATCCAAGTAAGGTGTGGCCATGCGGGAGGCCACTTTCACCGGGCGCGCCGGAGTCGGGTTGCGCTCGGAGCGCGGGCCGGTGCTCGGCTCCGTGATGCTCACCACCGGACTGGTCGCGCTGGACAGCACGATCATCGCGACCGCGGTACCGTCCGTGGTGCGCGACCTCGGCGGGTTCTCGCATTTCCCGTGGCTGTTCTCGATCTACCTGCTCACCGCGGCGGTCATGACGCCGCTCTACGGCAAGCTCGCCGACGTGCTCGGGCGCCGGCCCGTCATGTTCTTCGGCATCGCCGCGTTCCTGGCCGGGTCGGTGCTGTGCGGCGCCGCGTGGAGCATGCTGACGCTCATCGTGTTCCGAGCGGTGCAGGGCATCGGCGCGGGCGCGATCCAGCCGATGAGCATGACGATCATCGGCGACCTGTACACGGTGCAGGAGCGAGCGCGCGTGCAGGGCTACGTGGCCGGCGTGTGGGGCGTATCGTCCGTGGTCGGGCCGACGCTCGGCGGGGTCTTCGCCGAGTACCTGTCGTGGCGCTGGATCTTCTTCATCAACGTGCCGCTGGGCCTGATCGCGGTGTGGATGCTGGCCCGTCACCTGAAGGAGAACGTCGAACGGCGGCAGCACCGCATCGACTACCTCGGCGCGGCGCTGCTCATCGGCGGCTGCACGCTGCTCATCCTCGGCACGCTCGAGGGCGGCATCAGCTGGGCCTGGCTGTCCGCGCCCAGCGTCGCCATCTTCGTGGTCGGCGCCGCGCTGGTCACGGCGTTCGTGTTCGTCGAGCGGCGCGCGGCCGAGCCCGTGCTGCCGCTGTGGGTGTTCCGGTATCGCACGCTCGTGGGCGGCAACCTGGCGGCGGTGACGATCGGCGCGCTGGTCATCGGGCTGAGCTCGTACGTGCCGAACTTCGCGCAGGGCGTGCTCGGCACCGGAGCGCTGCTCGCCGGGTTCGTGGTCGCGGCGATGACGCTGGGCTGGCCGATCGCGGCGACGCTGTCCGGCCGGGTGTACCTGCGCATCGGCTTCCGCAACACGGCGCTGATCGGCAGCGCGATCATCATCGCCGGCACGGTCATGGCCGCGCTGCTCACGGAGCAGACCACGGTCGGCATGATCTCGCTCGCGTGCTTCGTCATCGGCGTCGGGCTGGGCCTGGCGTCGGCGCCGACGCTGGTCGCCGTGCAGTCGGTGGTCGGCTGGGACCGCCGCGGCGTCGTGACCGGCACGAACATGTTCTCGCGCTCGATCGGCAGCGCGGTCGGCGCGGCGGTCTTCGGGGCGATCGCGAACACAACGCTCGACCGGCGCTTCGCGGCCGCCCCGCCGGACGTGCGGCCCGCGCTCGGTTCCGGCGCCGACGCGACGAGCATCGTGCTCAAGGCCGGTCACACACCGTCGGCCGTCGCCGATTACGTCCGATCCAGCCTGTACACCGCGACGCACAACGTCTTCGTCGCGCTGGCCGTCGTCGGCGTGTGCAGCCTGCTCGTGCTGCTGATGATCCCCCGCAAGATCGAGGAGCTCCCGCCGGCGTGACGGTCCACTGACCGAGCGTGACCGCCTCCGAAAAATTGTCGGGGGGTCTGGCTAACGTGTCGGCCATGAACGAGAACACGTTCGTCCTCCCGGATTCGTGGCGGCGCTCCATCCATCCGCGCCGCGGCGGTGCGCCGGTCGGCTACGAGCCGGTCGGTGCGGCACCCCCCGGACACGGCGCGGGCGAGCGGCCCGCTCGGGCACCCCGACACCCCGCCCGACCTGGCTGCGGCGGGGCTGGCGGCGCTCGACGGGACGGCGACGCCGCTGGGCGTGGCGGCGATGTGGGCCGCCCTGCTCGGCACCGCTGGCCGCTACGAGACGGACGACGTTGGCAGTGTCGGCGACGACTGGGTCGCCCGGCACGGGCCGGTCTTCGCCGCCCGGATCGCCGCCGAGTTCGCCGGGCTGTCGGTGGTCGCGCTGCACCGGCGACCGAGCGACAGCGGGCCGCTGGCGCTGGTGCGCACGCCGGACCGCTGCGGCGACGGCGCCGATCACATCGCCGCTCGGGTGCTCGCGCAGGTGCGGGCGGCCCTCGCGGCGGCACCCGCCGTTGTGTACGCGGAAGCGCTGACCGCGCTGTGCCAGGCGCGCGAGGGCTCGACGTCGGCACGGATCGCCACATCGTTCCTCGCCCCGACCGAGACGCAGTGGGTGGACGCGGACGCGGCCGGTTTTCCCGCCGGGCACCTCCACGCGTCGCTGCTGATGGCGTCGGTGTCCACTGTGGAGCAGGCCGCGGCGATCGTGCCCCGGCTGAGCCGGGCCGGATGGTGGCACCTGCACGAGCCGGCGATGCTGCACACCCTCGCCGAAGGGCTCGGCGACGGGATCCTCGACGTGTTCGCCGACGACTGGGCGGGGCGCAGCGGGTACGACGGCGGGTTCAGCCTGACGCAGTTCCTCCTCGACCTGGCCGACGCGCTGGCGGCGCTGCCGACCGACCGGGCGTTCCAGGCGCTGCTCGACCGGGCGGCCCGACCAGGCGTGCCGGCCGCCGTCGTCGTCGCCGCGGGACGCTTCCCCGTCCGGGCGATGCGGCTCATGGACGCGTCCGCCGGGCGGCCACGGGTCGGCGACCTGCTGCGCCGCCACGCCGCGCGCTTTGCGGACCTGGCCCCCGAGCGGCTGCGCGTCGCGAACCGGCCGAGCGCCGGGGTGGCGCCGGTCGAGGCGCTGCCGGCGGTGCTCGGCGCGCCGCCGTGGGCCACGCGTCCCAAGGCGTCCCGGGCCATCGTCCTGGCCGGTCTGCGCTGCACCGACCCGCCGGAGATCGTGTGGCGGCCGGGCGAGGAAGAGCGGTATGCGGCACGGCTGGCCGGCAAGCCCGTCGAGTGGAAGGACTATCCCGGCTACGCCGAGCGCCTGGCGAGCGGCACGGCCGAGGCGTGGGAGATGCGCTGGCTGCTGCTCGAAGGGCCGGAGGAGCTGGGGCGGGCGGCGCTGGCGGGGTACCGGCCGGGCGAGGCCTGGCGCGACGCGCGCAGCCTGGCCACGGCCGCGGTGCGCTTCGGCGTCGACGTGCTCCCGCCGCTGGTGGACTGCCTGCACCAGCGCCCCGCCGACGGGGAGCTGCTGATGCCGTTCGTCAGCCCGGAGGTCGCGCTGCTCATGGCCGACTGGCACGCGCGGCTGCGCAACGCCCGGCGGACGGCACTGGCGTGGCTGCGGGCGCACCCGGCGCCGGCGGCCCGGGCCCTCGTGCCGGCCGCGCTGGGCAAGGCCGGTCCGCAGCGACGCGCCGCCGAGCAGGCCCTGGTCATGCTCGCCGGCGCCGGGCAGCGGGCGGCCGTTGTTGAGGCCGCCGGCGGGTACGGGCCGGCGGCTTTGGAGGCGATCGCCGAGCTGCTCGACACCGACCCGCTGGTGCGGCACCTGCCGGCCCGCATCCCGGAGCCGCCTGCGTGGGCCGGCCCGGCCCTGCTGCCGCCGGTCCGGCTGCGCGGCGGGGGCGGCACCCTGCCGGGCGACGCGGTGCGGCACCTGCTGACGATGCTGATGATGTCGCGGCTCGGCGAACCGTACGCAGGGGTGGCGCACGTCCGCGCGGCGTGCGAGGAGCACGACCTGGCCCGGCTCGGCTGGGAGCTGCTGCAGCGCTGGGACGAGGCCGGCGCGCCGCCGGCGGATGCCTGGGCCCTCGATGCGCAGGCGCTCCTCGGCGACGACGAGACCGCGGCGGGGCTGGCCGAGTCGGTGCAACGGTGGTCCCAGGAGGAGGCGCACAAACGGGCCACATCGGGACTCGACGTGCTCGCCGCGCTCGGGACCGGCGCGGCGCTGCGGCAGCTGCGCGACATCGCCACCCGGGTGCGGGCGACGGCGCTGCGCACGCGCGCCGAGCGGCACCTCGCCGCGGTCGCCGAAACCCTCGGGCTGACCGCCGATCAGCTCGCCGACCGGCTGGTGCCGGACTTCGAGCTCGCACCCGACGCGACGACGCGGCTGGACTACGGGGCGCGGTGGTTCGTGGGCGGGTTCGACGAGCAGCTGCGGCCGTACGTTGCGGAGGAGGACGGGACGCGGCGCAAGGACCTGCCGGAGCCGTCCGCCCGCGACGACGAGCGGCTCGCGGCCGCGGCCCGCAAACGGTTCGCGGCGGCGAAGACCGGTGTGCGGAAGATCGCCGCCGAGCAGGTCCGGCGGCTCGAGCAGGCGATGGTCACCGGGCGGCGGTGGAGCGCGGCGGAGTTCCGGGCGGTGCTCCTGGAGCATCCGTTGCTGTGGCTGCTCGCCCGGCGGCTCGTGTGGATGACCGGCGGCGCGCCGGGCGGGAGCGGCAGGGCGCTGCGGGTCGCGGCGAACCACGGTCTGGCCGCCGGCGACGCGCCGGGTCGGGGCGGCATGGCGCTGCGGGTCGCGGAGGACCGCAGCCTGGTCGACGTCGACGGGCGCAAGGTGCGGCTGGCCGACGACGCGGTCGTCCGGGTCGCCCATCCGGTCGAGCTGGACGTGGCGGCGTGGGTGGAGGTGTTCGAGGACAACGGGCTGGTGCAGCCGTTCCAGCAGCTCAAGCGGGTGGTGGAACGGCTGGGCGACGAGGAGCGCGCAGCGGTGCGGCTGGCGCGGTTCGACGGGCAGAAGGCGCTCAGCGTGAAGGTGGTCGGGCTCGAACGAAGGGGGTGGCGGCGGGAAGGGCGGCGCGGCGGCTATCAAGGGCGGATGGAGCGGGAGGTGCCGGGCGGGGCGCGGGTCGTCGTCTGCCTCGAGCCGGGGATCCTGCTCGGGAGTCCGGGGCACCATCCGGAGCAGGAGTTCAGCGACGTGTGGGTGTGCCCGGCGGGTGGCGAATCGTGGGGCGACGAGCGTGGCGTGCGGCTCGGCGACCTCGATCCGGTGAGCGCCTCGGAGCTGCTGCGCGACCTGGGCTCGTGCTTATGACGGAGCGCGCTGACAGCGCGGGCGAGCTGGGCGACTGCCTGTAGCGACGGCGAGTCGGGAGCCTGCACCTGGCAACACAGGGCCGCCGCTCCTGATCGGTCGGTTCCGAGCACGGGCACGGGCACTGGCGGCGGGCACGGACGGCGGGGCACAGGCACGGGCGGCGGGCGGTGGGCACGGACGGCGGGACACAGGCACGAGCGGCGGGCCGGGGAGACGGGGAGACGGGGAGACGGGCGGCCGCAGATGCGAGTGCGCGCCCGGCCTGGGTGGTCGGGCGCGCACTCTCCAAGGGGGTGAGGAAGGTCGTTGAGCGCTACTTGGTGAGCTTGTAGACGGTGGTGTTGCCGACGGTCTCGGCGGTGTAGTTCGCCGCCACCCACGTGGCGATGTCGCCGTTGCCGCCGCCGCCCATGCCGCCGCGGCCGCCGCTGACGTAGTACGCGATCTCGCCGCGGGAGACGGCGGACTGGAACCACGACAGGGTCGGGGCGGGGTCGGAGCCGTCCCAGCCGCCGATCGCGATGACGGACTTGCCGGTGGAGAGTTCCAGCTCCGCGGCGGACTGGTCGCCGTTCGTGGCGGCGGCCCACTTCGTCGTCGTTGACTTCAGCAGGGTGGTCAGGTCGTCGGCGTTGGAGGTGGTGGCACTGCCGGCGCCGGGGAAGCCGGCTGTGCCGGTGCCGCGGTTGGCGAAGCCGCCGGGGGAGCCGAAGCCGCCGAATCCGGATGCGGCGGACGGGCCCGAGGACGGGATGGAGCCCGCGTGGGGCTGGTTCGCGGTGGCCAGGGCCCAGGCCGACGTGCCGGCGAAGGCGGTCAGGGTCGCGGTCAGGGCGACGATCACCGCGGTTCGCCTCGCCGCCGCCGCGGTGGCGCCCGCCGCGATCGCCACGGCGGCGGCGCCGCCGACGATGAGGACGGTCCAGCGCAGCCAAGGGGTCCAGGACGAGACACGGGAGAGGAGGGTGAAGTCCCAGGCGGCGGTGACGAAGACCATCGCGGCCAGGATCAGGCGGGCGACCGTCGCGGCGCGGGCGCGCCACAGCTCGCGGGCGCCGATGGCGACCAGAGCGGCGATCGCGGGGGCCAAGGCGACCGTGTAGTACGGGTGGATGGTGCCGGACATATAGCTGAAGACGATGCCGGAGACGAACAGCCAGCCGCCCCAGACGATCAGGGCGGCGCGGGTGAGGTCGGTGCGCGGGGCGCGGCGAGTGAACCACAGGCCGGCGAGCAGGGCGATGAGCGCGGCGGGCAGCAGCCAGGAGATCTCGGTGCCCATGCTGTCGCCGAAGAGGCGGGTAATGCCGGTGGAGCCGCCGAAGCCGGCGTTCTGCATGCCGCCTCCGCCGCCGCCACCGCCGCGGTTGCCGTTGCCGCCGAGGATGCGGCCGAGGCCGTTGTAGCCGAGGGCGAGCTCCAGGAGGCTGTTGTTCGTGGAGCCGCCGATGTACGGGCGGGAGGACGTCGGCCAGAGGGCGACCAGGGCGACGTACCAGCCGGCCGAGACGACCAGCGCGGCGCCCGCGGTCAGCAGGTGCACGAAACGGCGCGACAGCGTGGTGGGGGCGGCGATCAGGTAGGCGAGGGCGAAGCCGGGCACGACGAGCAGGCCCTGCAGCATCTTGGTGAGGAACGCGAAGCCCAGGGCGGTCGCGGCCAGGGACAGCCAGGCCGGGGAGGCCTTCTGCACGGCGCGGGTCGTGCAGTACGCGCCGGCGACGAGCAGCAGGGTCAGCAGGGCGTCGGGGTTGTCGAAGCGGAACATGAGCACGGCGACCGGCGTGAGGGCCAGCGCGGCGCCGGCGAACAGGCCCGCGGCGGCGCCGAAGTGGCGCTTCACGGTGGCGTACAGCAGGGCGACCGCGGCCACGCCCGCCAGGGCCTGCGGTACGAGGAGGCTCCAGCTGTTGAAGCCGAAGATGCGGCCCGACAGGCCCATCACCCACAACGACGCCGGCGGCTTGTCGACCGTGATGACGTTGCCCGCGTCCAGCGAGCCGAACAGCAGGGCCTTCCAGCTCTGGGTGCCGGCCTGCACGGCGGCGGCGTAGAAGCCGTTCGCGGTGCCGGAGTCGCCGAGCCGCCACAGGTACAGCACCGCGGTGAGCAGCAGCAACGCGGCGAGCGCGGGGCGTTGCCAGGCGGGGCGGGCCGTGGCGGCGCCGTGGCGGGCGCGAGGCGCGGCGGCGGGCCGGGCGGAGCTGGGCAGCGTCGTCGTGGTCATGGGCTCGACTCTCGGGCGCGCGGCTGTCTCGGACGTGCGAGCAACCTGCACGCCGGCTGTGAACCGGCACCCGCCGGCCTTGCCAATTCAGCAAGACGCTTTGCGGCAGGCGCACCGGCGCGGCATCGTCGTAGGCATGAATGAGCGATACGACGTGATCATCATCGGCGGTGGGGCCGCGGGGCTCAGCGGGGCGCTCACGCTCGCGCGGGCGCGGCGGCGGGTCCTCGTCGTCGACGGCGGGCAGCCGCGCAACGCGCCCGCCGAAGGGGTGCACAACTACCTCGGGCGGGAGAACACGCCGCCCGGCGAGCTGCTGCGGATCGGGCGTGCGGAGGCGGGGGCCTACGGGGCGCAGTTCGCCGAAGGCAACGTCGTCGACGCGCGGGCCGAGGGCGGCGGGTTCCGGGTCGAGCTCGACGACGACACCAGCCACACGGCGCGGAAGCTGCTCGTGGCCAGCGGGTCGACGGACGAGCTCCCGGACATCGCGGGCGTGGCCGAGGGGTTCGGGCGGTGGGTGCTGCACTGCCCGTACTGCCACGGCTGGGAGGTCCGCGACCGGCGCATCGGCGTCATCGCGACCGGCGCGATGGCCGCGCACCAGGCGCTGCTGTGGACGCAGTGGAGCGACGACGTCGTGCTGTTCACCAACGGGCGTGAGGTCGCGGGGGTACCGGCGAAGGTCCGCGTCGTCGAAGGCCCGGTGCAACGCGTCGAGGCACAGGGGGTACACCTGGGAAATGGCGCATTCGTCGAACGCGACGCCATCGTGGTGCAGACGGTGCCCACGGCCCGGGCCGGGTTCCTGGCGGGGCTCGGGCTCGCCACCGTGGACCTCGTCATGCAGGGCGAGGCGGTCGCGACGTACGTGCCGGCCGATCCCACCGGGCGCACCGACGTGCCGGGCGTGTGGGTGGCCGGGAACGTCACCGACCCGATGGCGCAGGTGATCGTCGCGGCCGGCGGCGGGCTGAAGGCCGCGGCCGCGATGAACATGGAGCTGCTCGAATAGGTACGGTGTGACGGTGAGCACCGGCGAGGAACGCGACGGGGTCGCGCTGACCAACCTGGACCAGCCGCTGTTCGAGGGGGCCGGCGCGAGCAAGCGCGACCTCGTCGACTACCTCGACGCGGTGCGGGACCGGATCGTGCCGGTGCTCGCCGACCGGCCGCTGTCCGTGGTGCGGATCATGCGCGGCCAGGACTCCTTCATGCAGAAGAACGTCCCGAAGTACACCCCGGAATGGGTCCGCACGGTGCACATGTGGGCCGAGACGTCGAAGCGTTACGTCGCCTACGCGCTGTGCAACGACCGGCGCACGCTGCTGTGGTTCGCCAACCAGCGCGCCGTGGAGTACCACCCGACGCTGGTGCGCGCCGACGACTGGGCGCACGCCACGCACATGGTGCTCGACCTCGACCCGCCGGAGGGCGACGCGTTCGGGATGGTGGTGCGCGCCGCCGGGCTGATCCGCGAGACGCTGACGGCCGCGGGGCTCACCGGCGCGGTGAAGACCAGCGGCGCGAAGGGGCTGCACATCTTCGTGCCGATCACACCGACGCCGATGGAGGACGTCGCCGCGGCCACCCGGGCGATCGCGGCGCGCGCCGAGCGGCTCGACCCGGCGATCGCCACGACCGCGTTCATCCGCGACGACCGTCAGGGCAAGGTGTTCCTCGACCCGACCCGGGTCGGCGGGGCGACGGTCGTGTGCGCGTACAGCCCGCGGCTGCGGCCGGGCTGCCCGGTGTCGTACCCGCTCGACTGGTCCGACCTCGACCGGGTCTCGCCGCGCGACTTCACCGTCCACACCGCGCCGGGGCTGCTCGGCGCCGCCGATCCGTGGGCGGCGAGCATGCCCGCGCCGCAGGACATCCCGGCCGACCTCGTCGCCGAGGGGCACACGATCCCGGTGCCGCGGGTGCAGGCGATGCACGAGGGGAAGCGGCGCGCCCGCGCCAAGCGGGCCGAGGCGTGATCCGCATCGACCCCGCCGCCGCGGCCTGGGCAGTGCGCGGGCGGGAACTCGCCGCCGCCGTGCACGCCGCGGCGGCGCCGGCGTCGCTTCGGGTCGAGCACATCGGCAGCACGGCGATAGCCGGGATGGCCGCGAAGCCGGTGTACGACCTGCAGATGAGCGTCGCCGCCCTCGACCCCGGCGCCCTCGACGCGCCGCTGGGCGCCGAAGGGTTCGTGCGCAAGCGCTACGAGCACGACCACGTGCCGGCCGGGCGCGACGAGTCGCCCGAGCGGTGGCGGAAGCTGATGTACGCCCGCGAAACCCCGGAACCCGTGAACCTGCACGTCCGGCTGGCCGGCTCGCCGAACGAGTGGCTGGCGCTGCTGTTCCGCGACTGGCTGCGGGCACACCCGGCGGCCGTGGCCGCGTACGCCGCGTTCAAGTCGGTCCTCGCCGGGCACGTCACCGACCTCGGCGCCTACACCGACGTCAAGGACCCGGTGGTGGACCTGGTGGTCGCCGCGGCCGAGGACTGGGCGGCGGCCACCGGCTGGCGGCCCTGAGCCGCCAGAGTGACGTACCAGACTCCGGCCGATAGCGGGGAGAGCGCTTCCACGAGATCGCGTAAGGTGCGCACGTGGTTTCGGGCATTAGCGTCGAGGCGCCCGCCGGCGTCGCCGGCCGGGTCGGGCGCACCCTGGTGCCCCTCGGCGTCATGTTCTTCTTCGTCGGGCTGTCCACGGCGGTGGTCGGCCCGTTCCTGGCGCTGTTCCTCAGCACCGAGGTGCACGCCGGCCCGGCCCGGGTCGGCGTGTACCTCGTGGCCGGGCCCCTCGCCGGCATCGCGTCGTCGTCGGTGCTCGGCCGGCTCTCCGACCGCCGCCCGATCCGCCGCCGGCTGCTGCTCACCGCTGCGCTGGCCGGCTGCGCGGGCTCGATCACGACCGCGTTCGTGCGCGAGTACTGGGTGCTGTTCGCGCTCACCATCACCGTGACCGCGATCAGCGGCGCGCTGTTCCCGCAGTCGTTCGCCTACGCCCGCGAGGTGCTACAGCAGCGCGGCTCGACCCGGGCCGCGATGGCGATCAGCACGCTGCGGATGCTGTTCTCGATCGCGTGGGTGGCCGGCCCGCCCGTCGCCGCGCTGCTTTTGCAGACCGGCGGTTTCCGGGTGTTGTACCTCACCGCCGCCACCATGTACGCGATCGCCGCCGGCATCGTGGCGCTGCGCCTCGACGAGGTGTCGCCGCCGGAGCACGTCGAGCGGCCGGCGGCGGGCCGGGCGGGCGCGAAGGTGTGGCTGACCGTCGCCGCGCTGGCGCTCATGCAGAGCGCCGGGGTGCTCGGGGTGCAGGCGATGTCGCTGTACCTCGGACACGTGCTGCACGCCCAGGTGCGCGACGCCGGCCTGGTGCTCGGCCTGTGCGCCGCCCTGGAGATCCCGCTCATGCTGGCGTTCGGCGCCCTCTCGGCCCGCTACCCGCTGCGCCGGCTGATCATCCTGGGCAGCGCGCTCGGCGCCGTCTACTACGCCCTGGTGGCCCTCGCCACGCACAGCTGGCAGGTCGCCGCGCTGCAGCTGATCAACGCGAGCTTCATCGCCGCCGTGCAGGGCCTGGGCATCTCCTACGTGCAGGAGCTGCTGCCCGGCGAGCCGGGCCGGGCCGCGACGCTCGCCGGCAACGCCTTCCCGGTGGCGGCGATCCTTGCCGGTCCGCTGCTCGGCCTTGCCGCGACGCTCGGATACCGCTACGCGTACGCGGCCGGCGCCATCCTCTGCGTCGCCGGCCTGGCCTTGCTCGTGGCCACCGTCCGGCGCGGCCCGGCCGCACCCGCACCCGCCTGAGATCCGCGAACGGCGGGCCGGAGCCCGCACGCCTGGCACCGATCGCGCCGACGGCGCCTCCCCGTAGGCGCTGGCCCCGGCCCAGCCGTGTACCGGGACTGTACGAATCACCTCGATAAGTTTCCGATACGTCCGGTACAAAGGGTCCGATGGAGCTCGACGTGCGGGTGCTGGGCCCGCTGGAAGTCCGCCGCGACGACGTCGTGCTCGACCTCGGCACCCCCAAGCAGCGCACCGTCCTGGCGCTGCTGCTGTTGCACGCCAACCGCCAGGTGACCGCCGGCCGGGTGGTCGACGAGCTGTGGCCGGGCGCCGCGCCGAGCTCCGCCGGCGCCAACGTGACCACCTACCTGAGCCGGCTGCGCCGCGCGATGGCCGGCGGCGGCTGCGCCCTCGAACGCCGCGACGGCGGGTACCTGCTGCGCATCGAACCGCGCGCGATGGACGTGCAGCGCTTCGCCGAACGGGCGGCGCGCGGCGACACGGCGTGGGCCGCCGGCGGTGCGGTCGCGGCGGCGCGGCACTGGGAGGCGGCGCTGTCGACGTGGCGGGGCGCGGCGTTCGAGGGCCTGCCGACCGGCCCGGAGCTCGACGCGGCCCGCGCCGAGTGGCAGGAACGGCGCCTGTCCGTCCTCGAGCGGCACGCTCGGGCCCGGCTGCGCCTCGGCCGCCCCGGTGACGTCGCCGCCGAGATGCGCCGGCACACCCTCGCCGAGCCGCTGCGCGAGACCGGCTGGCTGCTGCTCGTGGCCGCGCTGTGGAGCTCGGGGCACCCGGCGGCGGCCCTCGAGGCGTACGACCGGGCCCGCACCGTGCTCGGCGAGCAGCTCGGCGTCGACCCCGGCCCGCGGCTGCGCGGGCTGCACCGGGCGATCCTCGCCGACGACGCCGACGCCCTGTGGAGCCTGCTCGACGACGCTCCGGCCGCCGATCGCCCCGATCGCACCTCGGTCCGCGGCCCGGCCCAGCTGCCCATGGACGTGCCCGGCTTCACCGGCCGCGCCGGCGAGTTCGACCGCCTCGACGCGCTGCTGGAGCGCGACGCCGGCCAGCCGACCGCGGTCGTCGTCACCGCCGTGTCGGGCATGGCCGGCGTCGGCAAGACCGCCCTGGCCCTGCACTGGGCGCACCGGCGGGTCGCGCACTTCCCGGATGGGCAGCTCTACGTCAACCTGCGCGGCTTCGACCCGGCCGGCGCGGCCGCGAGCCCGGCCGAGGCGGTCCGCGGGTTCCTGGACGCGCTCGGCGTGCCGGCCGCCCGCATCCCCGCCGACCTCGACGGGCAGGCGGCGCTCTTCCGCAGCCTCATGGCCGGGCGCCGAATGCTGGTGATGCTCGACAACGCCCGCGACTCCGAGCAGGTGCGCGCCCTGCTGCCCGGCGCGCCCGGCTGCCTCGTCGTGGTGACCAGCCGCAACCGGATGGCCGGCCTGGTCGCGCTCGAGGGCGCGCGGCCGCTGCTGCTCGACGTGCTCGACGCCGGCGACGCCCGGCGGCTGCTCGCCAACCGCCTCGGCGAGCAGCGGGTGGCGGCCGAACCGGACGCCGTCGACGAGATCGTCGCCGGGTGCGCGGGCCTGCCCCTGGCCCTGGCGATCGTCGCGGCCCGCGCGGCCATCAACCCGCGGGTCGAGCTGGCCGCGTTCGCCGCGCAGCTGCGGGAGGCCGACGGCGGCGGCCTCGACGCGCTCGCCGAGCCGGACCTGCCGGCCGACGTGCGTGCGGTGTTCTCGTGGTCGTTCCGGCAGCTGAGCCCGGCCGCGGCCCGGCTGTTCCGGCTGTTGGGCGGGCACCCCGGCCGCGACGTGTCGGTGCCGGCCGCGGCGAGCCTGGCCGGCGCCGGTGCGGACGAGGCGGCGGCGCTGCTGTCCGAGCTGGCACACGCCAACCTGCTCACCGACCACGTCCCCGGCCGGTACACCCAGCACGACCTGCTGCGCGCGTACGCCGTGGAGCTCGCGCACGCCCACGAGCGCGACGACGATGCCCGGGCTGCGCTGCGCCGGCTGCTCGACCACTATGTGCACACGGCGCACGCGGCGGCGATGCTGATCACCCCGCACCGCGCCCCGCTCGACCTGGGCCCGCCGGCGCCGGGCGCCCTCGTGACCGCGCTGGACTCCCCCGACGCGGCCGTGGCCTGGTTCGCCGCCGAGCGCGCGGCCCTGGTCGCGGCCGCGGTGGCCGCGGCGGCGAGCGGATTCGGGCGCGAGACGGGCCGGCTGGCGTGGGCGGTGACCCCGTTCTTCTCCCGCCAGGGCCACTGCCACGAGTGGGCCGCGACGCAGGAGGCCGCGTTACGGGCGGCGATCGAGGACGGCGACGAGGCCGGCCAGGCGGAGGCGCACCGCGCCCTGCTGCGCGCGTACGGCCGCCTGGGTCGCGAGGAGCTGATCGCGCCGCACCTGGAGCGCGCCCTGGAGCTGTTCGAGCGGACCGGCAACCCGATCGGCCGCGCGCACACGTACCTCAACTACGCCCACGTCCTGACCGTGCGCGGCCGCCACCGCGAGGCCCTGGAGCCCAACCGGCAGGCGCTGGAGCTCTACCGCGCCGCCGGCGACGAGCTGGGCGAGGCCGACGCGCTGAACTCCATCGGCTGGCAGTCCGGCCTGCTGGGCGACCACGAGCAGACCCTCGCGTACGGCCGGCAGGCGCTCGCGATCTTCCGCCGCAACGGCGTCGCCCAGCGGGAGATCAACACGCTGGACAGCATGGGCCACGCCTACCACCACCTGGGCCACCTCGGCGAGGCCATCGCCTCGTACGAGCAGGCCCTCGCCCTCGCCGAGCGCGCCGCTGACCACTACAACGAGGTCGAGGTGCTGATCCACCTCGGCGACACCCTCCACGACGCCGGGCGCGGCGCCGAGGCGCGGGAGCGGCGGCGGCAGGCCCTGACGCTGCTGGAGACCCTCGACCGCGCCGACGCCCCCGAGATCCGCGCCCGCCTCGTCGCCCAGCTCGCCTGACCGACCCGCGAGCAGCCCGCCTGACCGACCCGCGAGCAGCCGGGCTGGGCAGCGCGCGAGCAGCTCGCCTGACCGACCCGCGAGCAGCCCAGCTGGGCAACCCGCGAGCAGCCCGGCTAGGCAGCGCGCGAGCGGCTCGGCCGATGATCTGGCCGAATCGCTGTGACCGCGCGCGTGTGCGCGAGGGCCGCGGCGCCGTGGTCGAGGTGCTGGTGACCTCCCGTAGGCCTGGGGCGGGAGATCGGAGGACGTGTGGCGGAGGACGGTGGCGCTCCGTTCTCGCTCTTCACACCTTACCCGATGGTTGCAAATCGCCGCCTCGCCGAATTACCAACAGTAGTGCAAAGTATTCACACCGTGCGGAGGCGTTGTTTCTTGGCGCGGTTGCCGCAGGTTTCCATCGAGCACCAGCGGCGGCTGCCGGGGCGTGAGGCGTCCAGGAACAGAGCGTTGCACGCCGGGTCGGCGCACTCGCGCAGGCGTCCCGCCGCAGGGGAGCCCACCAGGTCTAGGGTGTCCCGGGCGACGAGGGCGAGGGTGGCGATGACGGGGTCGTCGGCGTGCCAGCGCAGGTCGCCGCGCTCGTCCAGCGACGGGGTCGGCACCGGGCGGGCCGCGGCCTGGTTGACGCGCTCGCGGGTGTCCTCGGCGGCGTCGGACAGGGGCCGACCGGCGCGGGCCAGGACGAGCAGGGTGAAGACGGACTCGCGCAGGTGCTGGGCGTCGCGGACGAGCGCGGCGGGGACGACGTGCGGGGCCGCGGCCACGGGGCCGCACTGGGCGACCCACGCGGACAGGGACGGGCCGTCGGGCAGCTCCTCGACGGCGTGGTCGGTGCCGCGGTGGCGCAGCGTGCGGGTGAAGTCCAGGCAGAGGCGGCCGGCGCCCTGGCGGAAGAGTTCAGCCACGCGCACAGCCTAGACCCAACACCGGTTTAACTGGTACGGTCCGCTGGCACCAGTTAAACCGGTTCACCCAGGCGGGGAGGGGCGAATGCGGACGCTGCTCATGGCGGTCGCGTGCGGGGTCGGGGTCGCCAATGCGTACTTTCCTCAGGCGATCAGCCCGCTGCTCGCCCGGGACCTGCACCTGAGCGAAGGGGCGGCGGCCACGGCGGTCACCGCCGTGCAGCTGGGCTACGCGGCGGGCATCTTCTTCCTGGTGCCGCTCGGCGACCGGCTGCCGCGCCGGCCCCTCGTCGCCGGGCTGTTCGGGGCCGTGGCCGTGGCGCTGCTGCTGGCGGGGACTGCGCGGTCGCTGGCGCCGCTGCTGGTGTTCGGGGCGCTGACCGGGGCCGTCACCGTGGTACCGCAGCTGCTCATCCCCATGGCCGCGGACCTCGCGGAGCCCGCACGGGCCGGGCGGGCCGTCGCCGCGCTGCAGGGTGGGCTGCTCGCGGGGGTGCTGCTGGCGCGCGCGTTCGGCGGGGTGCTCGGGCAGGCGCTCGGGTGGCGGGCGCCGTACATCGCGGCCGCCGGGCTGGCCGCGGTCCTCGCGGTCGCGCTCCTCGTCGCGCTGCCCCGCATGCGGCCGAACGCCGACGAGAGCTACCCGCGACTGCTGGGCAGCGGGCTGCGGCTGCTGCGGACGGTACCGCAGCTGCGCCGCTCCGCCGCCTACCAGGCGCTGGCGTTCGGGGCGTTCACCGCTGCCTGGACGTCGATCGCGCTGCTGCTGACCGGGCCCCGATTCGGGCTGGGCACGGGCGCGGTCGGGGTCGTGGCGCTGGTCGGGGCGGGCAGCGTCGTCGCCGTTCCCGCGGCCGGGCGGCTCGTGGACCGCCGCGGGCCCGACCGGCTCAGCGCTCTGTGCTTCGCCGGGCTCGGCGCCGCGGCGGTGGTGCTGCTGGCGGGGGAACTGGCGAACGCGAAGCTCGCGCTCGCCGGGCTCGTGGCGGGGATGCTGCTGCTCGACGTGACCGTGCAGAGCAGCCAGGTCGCCAACCAGGCGCGGATCTTCGCGGCGGCGCCGGGCGCCCGGAGCCGGATCAACGGCGTCTACATGACCGCGGTGTTCCTCGGCGGCAGCGCCGGATCGTGGCTGGGCGCCCGGGCCTACCTGGCGCTCGGATGGACGGCGGTGTGCGGGCTCGTCGCGCTGGCCGCCGGGCTCGCGGCGCTGCGGCACGCGACCGCGGCCGTCGACGCGCGCCAGCAGGTCGCGGACCGCGTCTGACGTCAGTCGGGAAGCTGCAACGGACCGCCGTGGCCGGGCAGGCCCCGGTCCGGCGGGATCGCCTCCTCGACCACGGCGTCGGCGGCGGTGATGCCGTGGCCGCGGGCCTGCTCGGCGAGGCGCCGGTAGTAGGCGGACACTGCGGCGAGCGTCTCGCGCGCCGCGTTCAGGAGCGTGGCTCCCGCGCGCTCGACGACGTCGGCCTCGTGGATCTCGAACGCCCGGATTCCTTCCAGCGCGGCGGTCTTCAGCTCGCGCAGCAGCTGGACGTCGACGCGCGCGAAGATGCGGCACAGCGCCGCGGCCCGCCGGAAGTCGTCCCCGTCGAGCAGGAGCTCCTTGACGGCGGGTACGCAATGCCGGACCAGCGCGACATCCGGCCGCGCCGACATGTCGGCGAGATCGGTGTCGAAGGACCGGATGTCCAGGTGCGGGTCGCAGAAGCCGACGGTGAGCTGCCACAGGGTGCGCAGGTCCTCCTGCACCAGCCCGTCCAGGTAGCTGACCAGGAACCGCCGGTGCGCCTCGAGGATGTACTGCGCCTTGAAGGGCGTCAGCTCCCGGGGGTCTTCGCCGGAGGTGGCCACCGACGTGGTGAATCCGTAGTCGGCGGTCAGCGCGTTCTCCATGCCGACCAGCAGGTACACGAACCGTACCCAGGTCCGGAACAGCTCTTCGAGCGGCAGCGCGTGCAGGCCGTCCTCGGTGAGCACCACGCCCCACCGGGCGCCGAACTGCAGCCGGCGCAGATGGCCGATCTGGTACATCGCGAGCTGGGCGTCGATCTCGGCCTGCGCGTGGTGCAGCACTTTGCGATAGGCCGCGGTCGCGTCGAGCCCGACGTGATTGCGGATGATGTGCGGCCCGCCGATGTGCAGGTGTATGAACTCGCTGACATCGAACACCGCGCCGCCGATCGCCATCCAGTAGCCCGCGTCGGGGGTGTTGTGCTGCGCCAGGTCCGACACCTCGAAGCGAGGGCCCTGCTGCGCGTGGCCGAGATAGGTGGTGAAGACGTCCTGGGCCAGGCGCCCGTCGGCCACCAGCTGGCGGAGCAACTCGCCGCCGTCGCCGGGCACGATGCCGGTCAGCGCCCGGAGTACGGCGGCGGCGAACCGCGCGCTGCCGCACACGTAGACGTGGGCGCCGTGGCCGCCCTCGTCGGTGGAACGTAACAGCTCCCAGAGTGCGTCGGCCTCGGCGCGGATCACGTCGTCCACCCGGCGGCGCTGTCCGGCCTGCACGACGTGGCGCCGGCCGCCGAACTCGATCGCGGCATCGGCGCGGGAGAACCCGATCTTTCGCGGGGCCGGAACGGACCGACCGGCTGGTTTCCGGCGTCACCGGGACGGCGTCGGACCGGGGACTCTCGCCAGCAGGTCGCGCACCGCGTCCAGGACGGGGCCGGGGCGCTGCACGTGGAGGTACTGGTGCGAGGCGCCCTCCACGAAACGCTGCTCGCCGCCGGGGACCGACGCGGCGATCGCGGCGTGCAGGGCGTGGATGCCGGCGTGGGCGCGCTCGAGCAGCTCCGGCGGCATGTGCTGGACCCACAGCGGGTTGCGGTCGGCGGCGCTGAGCACGATGAGCGGGACCTCGGGCAGGGGGCCGCCGGCGGCGAGCTCGGCGTAGACCTCGGACTCGAGGTTGCGGCCCTCGGCGATGCCGGTGCGCCAGGTCTCGAGGCGGTGCTCGACGAGGTCGGCGCGCACGTCGCCGGGCCACTCGGCGTACAGCTGCAGCAGCGCCGCACGGGAGGCCGACAGCTGCTCGGGTGTGAGGTCGGGCAGCTCGTCCCAGGTGGGCTTCATCTGTTCGTTCATGGCGACGACCTCCTCCGGGAGGTACCGCAGGATGTCCTCGTGGCCGGGGTCGATGAACAGCAGGCCGGCGACGTCGGCGGGGAACAGCTGGGCGAAGCGGCGGGCGTAGACGGCGCCGATGGAGTGGGCGGCCAGCACGTAGGGGCCGTCGATGCCGGCGGCGTGCAGGGCGTCGCGCAGCTCGGTCGCGACGGCCTCCGCGGTGCGCGGGAGCGGCACCGGGTCGCTCCAGCCGGTGCCGCCCCGGTCGTAGGTGACCGCGGTGGTCAGGGCGGCGGTGGCGCGCACGACGTTGTCGTACTCCAGGCCGATGAGGCCGGCGCCGGGCAGGAAGACGACGGGCGGGCCGCCGGCGCCGTCCCGGTAGAGCGCGATGCGACGGCCGTCGACCTGGACCGTGGTACCCCGTGGCATTGTTCTCATGTCTGCGAACATTAGCAGGTGTGCGAACATTGGCCAATGGACCCCGTGGAGCTGCTGCTGCATCCCGTGCGGCTGCGCATCGTGCACGCGCTGTCCGGCGGGCGCTCGCTGAGCACGCAGCAGCTGTGCGAGCGGATCTCGGACGCGTCGAAGGCGACGGTGTACCGCCACGTCGCGCTGCTGGTCGACGCCGGCATCCTGGAGGAGTCGGGGCAGCAGCGGGTGCGCGGGTTCGTCGAGCGGCACTACCGGCTCGTGCCGGCCCGCGCGGCGGTGAGCGCCCAGCGGGCCGCGTCGGCGACCCTCGACGAGCACCGGCAGGCGTTCGCCGCGGCGATGGCGGCGCTGCTGGCCGAGTACCAGTCCTATCTGGACGACCCGGCAGCCGACCCGGTGCGCGACCAGGTCGGCTACCGCCAGCACGCGGTGTGGCTCACCGACGCCGAGCGCGACGCGCTGATCGAGGGCATGCGCGCCGCGATCGTGCCGCACCTGGGCCACGGCCCGGGCGAGGGCCGCACCCAGCACCTGCTGAGCCCGATCCTGTTCCCGGTGGAACGCCACGAAGGCTAGACGCGGGCCGCAGCACCTTTCGCCTCCTGGATGCGGGCGTAGACGTGCGAGCGCAGCTCCACGAACCGCGCGTCGGAGCGGGTGGCTAGCTGGTCGCGCGAGGACGGCAGGTCGATCGGCAGGTCCTCGAGCACGCGCGTGGGCGAGGACGACAGGATCACCACCCGCTCGCCGAGGTACACGGCCTCGTCGATGTCGTGGGTGACGAACAGCAGCGTGACGCCGGTGTCCTGCCACACCCGCCGGACCAGGTCCTCGAGGTCGGCCCGGGTCTGCGCGTCGACGGCGGCGAACGGCTCGTCCATGAGCAGCACCCGGGGACCGAATGCGATCGCCCGGGCGATCGCCACCCGCTGCTGCATGCCGCCGGACAGCTGCCACGGGTAGGCGCGGCCGGCGTCGGCGAGGCCCACGGCGGACAGCGCCTCGGCGACGAGCCGGCGCCGCTCGGCGCGGTCGATCGCCTTGGCCTTCAGCGGCAGCTCGACGTTGTCGGCGACGCGCAGCCAGGGCATGAGGCTGCGGCCGTACTCCTGGAACACGATCGCCAGCCCGTCCGGCGGCCCGGACACCGTGGCGCCGGCGACCCGCACCTCGCCCGACGTCGGGCGCAGCAGCCCGCCGAGGCAGCGCAGCAGCGTGGTCTTGCCGCAGCCGGACGGCCCGACGACGCAGACGAACTGCCCCGCGCCGACGCTCAGCGTGATGTCGGCGAGCGCCTCGACCCGGCGGCCGTGGCCGTCGTAGGTCTTGCGCAGCGACTGAATCTCCAGCACCGGGTCTCCTAGTGGCCGGCGCGCTCGGCGGCGCGCGCTCCGTGGTACCAGCGAAGGACCTGCCGCTCGACGAGGCGGAAGAGCACCGACAGCGCGACGCCGAGCAGGCCCAGGATGAACACGCCGCTCCACATCTCGGGGATCTGGAAGCCGCGCTGGAACTCAATGACCGTGTACCCCAGGCCGTTGGTGGTGCCGAGCAGCTCGCCGATGACCATCATGATGATGCTGATCGACAGCGCCTGGCGGGCGCCGACCATGATCTGCGGGCTGGCCGCGCGCAGCACGAAGGTGCGAAGCCGCAGCCAGCCGCGGACACGGTACGTCCGGCAGGTGTCGACGAGCACCTCGTCGGCGCCGCGGACCCCCTCGACGGTGTTGAGCAGCACCGGCCAGACGGCGCCGAGGACGATGACGAGGATCTTCGTGCGGTCGCTGAAGCCGGACACCAGGATGAGCACCGGCACGAGCACGGGCGGCGGGATGGCGCGCAGGAACTCCAGCACCGGCTCGGTCAGCGCGCGCAGGGTGCGGTTGCCGCCGATCGCCACGCCGAGGGCGATGCCCAGCGCGACGGCGAGGCCGTAGCCGGCGAAGAGGCGCAGCAGGCTCGGCAGCACGTCGCTGCGCAGCCGGGCAGCGGTCCACGTGTCCGGGAAGACGCGGAAGATCGTCTCCAGCGGCGGCTGGTAGAAGTCCTGGCTGCCGGCGCTCGCGAACCACCAGGTGACCAGCAGCACCACCGGCAGGCCGAGCGCGAGCGCGGCGCGCCGCAGCAGGCGGGGCAGCTTCGTCACAGCGGGAGCTCCCTTCGTACCGACGGATGCCACGCCAGCACGATGCGCTCGGCGCGGCGGGTGACGAGGTTGGCCGCGAGCCCGAGCAGGCCGGCGACGATGACGAGGGCGTACATCACCGGCACCCCGTCGTCGCCGCTGTTGCGGGCCACGGACAGCTCCTCGCCGATGCCCTTGGTGCCGCCGATGAACAGCTCGCCGGTGACGGTGAGCACGAGGGCGACGGAGGCGGCCAGCCGGATGCCGGTCATCGCGTAGGGCAGCGTGGTCGGCCACACCAGGTACCGCGCCCGGCGCAGCCGCCCGAGCCGGTAGGACTCGGCGGTCTCGCGGGCGACGGGGTCGACGTCGGCGACGCCGTGCAGCACCTGGATCAGCACCTGCCACACGGAGGCGTACACGACCAGCAGCAGGATCGAGCGCACCGGCGCGCTGAAGAGCACCACGGCCAGGGGCAGCAGCGCCACCGACGGGATCGGGCGCAGGAACTCGATCGTGGAGGCAGTCGCGGCGCGCAGCACCGGCACCGTGCCGATCAGCAGGCCGGCGCCGATGCCGAGGGCGACGGCGATGGCCAGGCCCAGCAGCCAGGTGGTGACGGTGCCCAGCAGCGCCTGCCAGAAGCCGGCGCGCCCGGCCTCGTCGGCGAGGGCCCGGGCGATGACGCTCAGCGGCGGGAAGTGCTCCGCGGGCAGCACGCCGAGCCGGGGCAGCGCCTCCAGCAGCGCCGCGAACCCGGCGAGGCCGAGCAGCCCGAGCAGGGCCGGCGAGCGGCCGGCCCTGCTCAGAACGGTTGCCGGTGCCGTCACGGCAGCAGCTTCGAGGTGTCGACCGGCGCGGTGAGCACGCCGGCGGTGGCCAGCAGCTGGTTCATCCGGTCCACCGACGCCTTGTCGATGCTCGTCGACCACTTCGGCAGCGTCATGGCCTTCGCCGAGTCCGCCTTGATGGTGGTGTACGTCGTGACGACCTGGCGCACGTCGTCCGGGTGACTGTCGGCGTAGGCGAGGGACTCCTGCATCGCCTCGGTGAAGCGCTTGACGAGGTCCGGGTTCTGCGCGATCACCTGGGCGGAGGTGAAGTACGCGGCCACGCACAGCTTCGGGTCGACGTCGGCGAACGCGCCGCGGGACTTCCAGCCCTTGGCCAGGGCCGGCGCCAGGAACGGCTCGACGACGAACATGGCCTGCACGCGCCCGGCGTCCAGCGCCGCGGCCATGTCGGGGAAGGCGAGCTCGACGAAGCTGACCTTGCTCGGGTCGCCGCCGGCCTTGCGCACGATCTCCTTCACCGAGGTGTCGACGATGTTCTTGACGGTGTTGGTCGCGACCGTCTTGCCCTCGAGGTCCTTCGCGCTCGTGATGTTCGGGTCCTTGACGATGAGCTGGCCGAAGTCCTTGGCCGGGTCGCCGGTGGAGTTGACGCCGTTGGCGACGGCCTTGATCGGCACCTTCTGCTGCTCGGCGACCAGCAGCGACACCACGTTGCTGAACCCGAACTGGTACTGGCCGCTGACCACGCCGGGCACGATGGCGGCGCCGCCCTGGGCCTGTTCCATGGTGAGGTCGATGTTGCGCTTGGCGAAGAAGCCCTGGGCCTTGCCGACGTAGATGGGCGCCACGTCGAGGATCGGGATGACGCCGACCTTGACCTTGTCGGGCGAGGCGGACGAGCCGCCGGCGGGCTTGTCGGAGCTGTCGTCGCCGCACGCGGCAAGGGACGCCGCGAGCAGGGTGATGGCGAGGACCGGAAGGGAGAAGAGGCGGGTTCTGATCATGGATCTCAGCAACCTTTTCGATGTCGACAGCAGGGCCAACGTGCTGAGCGGGGGGTGCATCCTGCGACGAACGTAGGATGGCTCGACAGGATTGTCAACGATTCTGTTCACGTCTTCCACCCAGCGGTACACCAGCTTAAGCCGCACATGGGCCATCGCCTCGGCGATTGTTCACAATCTTGCCGACGATTCGCCGAGGTATGCACTCAGGCGGCGGAGAGGTCCCGTAACCAGTCGCGGCTGGCCCGCGCGACGCGGGCCGGCACGCCGAGGTCGTCGAGCAGGTCCGCCGCCGCCTCCATCTCGTGGGTCCGGCGCACCGCGTGCGTGCTGGAGCCGGTCACCAGCCGGTCCAGCGTCGCCGCGTCGGCCCTGGTCAGCTCCTCGGCGATGTTCCCGCTGAGCCACTGCTCGAGGCCCGCCGCGCGGGCCGCCGCGAGGGCCTCCACCGCCGCGGCCGCCATGCCCTTGTAGAAGACGCAGCGCAGCAGCTTGCGGGTCGCCGCGAGCCCCACGGGGCCGTCGAGCACCTCGACGGGCGCGCCGAGGGGGCCCAGCAGCGCGGCGAACGGCCCGGCGCCCGGCCCGCTCGCGGTCATGGGCGTGCCGAGGCCGCGGGGCGGTACCGGCGCCATGATCGCCACGTCGGCGACCACCGCGCACTGCCCGGCGGCGCGCTGCACGGCCTCCTTCACCGCGGGCGCCGCGGTGTTGAGCTCGCCCCAGACGGTGCCGGGCGAGCAGCCGGGCAGGCCCTGCGCCAGGGCGTCGAGGGCGTCGGCGGCGCTGTTGACGCTCAGCACGAGCGCCGCGCCGCGGCACGCCTCGGCGGCGTCCGCGGCGTCGTGCACGCCCGGCGGCGCGGCCACCCGCGGGTCGTAGCCGCGCACCCGGGCACCGGCGGCGGCCAGGTCGGCGGCGAAGCGCCCGCCGGCCTCGCCGAGGCCGAGCACCGCGATCACCGGCGAGCCGGCGGCCGCGGTCATGACATCCCCGCCGGGTCGATGCCGCGCAGATGATCGATGACGCTGGCGATGTGCTCGCGCATGGCCGCCTCGGCCGCCTTCGGGTCGCGCTGGCGGATGGCCTCGATGATGCGTTCGTGCTGCGGTAACGACACCGCGGGCCGCCCCGGGTGCAGCGAGAGCATGAACTGGTGGCGCACCAGCTGCCCGCGCAGCGTCTCGATGATGCCGTCGGCGGTGCGGTGCGCGGCGATGGCCCGGATCAGCGCGTGCAGGCGCTGGTTGAGGTCGCTGTAGCGGTGGAACTCCCCGGCCGCGACGGCGCGGCGCATCAGCAGCGCGACTTCGTCGAGCTCGCTGGCCTGCGCGTCGGTCACCCGGGTGGCGGCGCGGGCGGCGACGAGGCCCTCGAGGACCATGCGGACCTCGCTGATCTCGATGGCCTCCTCGACGGAGACCTTGCGCACGTGGGCGCCGCGGTTGCGCTGGACCTCGACGAGGCCGTCGGCGGCGAGCTCCGACAGGGCGGCGCGCACGTTGAAGCGGCTGACCCCGAGGCGCACGCACAGCTGCGCCTCGACGAGCCGCTCGCCGGGCAGGTACTCCCCGCGCAGGATCGCCGCGCGCAGCACCTCCCGGGCCTGCGCGGACGGGGTGGCGGCGCGGGGCGGCGGCTCGGCGGGCACGGCCGAAGTGTCCCAACCCGCCCGCAGCATTGTCAACAATCTTCCGCCCACCGCTGGCTCTGCGAACGCCCGATCAACCGGGAATCGCTGACAATCCGGTGCGATCACGAGATCGAGCGATCGCTACATTGGAGCGCATGACGAGCACGATCCGGCTCACCGGGTATGCCCACGGCGGCGGCTGCGCCTGCAAGATCCCGCCCGGCGAGCTGGAGGCGGTGGTCGCCGGCCTCGTCGGCGGCCGGGCGCCGGACGGCCCCGGCGAGCTGCTCGTCGGGCTCGACGACGGCGACGACGCCGCGGTGGTGACCCTGGCGGGCGGCACCGCGGTGGTGGCCACCGCCGACTTCTTCACCCCGGTCGTCGACGACGCCTACGACTGGGGGCGCATCGCCGCCGCCAACGCGCTGTCGGACGTCTACGCGATGGGCGGCCGGCCGGTGGTCGCGGTCAACCTCCTCGCGTGGCCGCGGGAGGTGCTGCCGATGACCCTCGCCGCAGAGGTGCTGCGCGGCGGGCTCGACGTGGCCCGCGAGGCCGGCTGCCACGTCGCCGGCGGGCACTCGGTGGACGACCCGGAGCCGAAGTACGGCATGGCGGTCACCGGCGTCGCCGACCCCGACCGGCTGCTGCGCAACGACCGCGGCCGGGCCGGGCTGCCGCTGACGCTCACGAAGCCGCTGGGCATCGGCGTGCTCAACAGCCGGCACAAGGCGACCGGCGAGGCGTTCCCGCACGCGGTGGCGGCGATGACGACGCTGAACCGGGCGGCGTCGGAGGCGGCCCTGGCGGCCGGCGCCGAGTGCGCCACTGACGTGACCGGCTTCGGGCTGCTGGGCCACCTGCACAAGCTGGCCCGGGCCAGCGGCGTCACCGCGGTCGTCGAGGCCGCCGCGGTGCCCTACCTCGACGGCGCCCGAAAGGCGCTGGCTGACGGGTTCGTCAGCGGCGGGACCCGGCGCAACCTCGACTGGGTCCGCCCGCACCTCGACGCGGGCGCGCCGAGCGAGGACGAGCTGCTGCTGCTCGCCGACGCGCAGACCTCCGGCGGGCTGCTGGTCGCGGGCGAGATCCCCGGCCACCCCGTGATCGGTGAGCTGGTTGCGTACTCGGGGGCCACACTGCGCGTGAGCTGATCTTTATGACGGCTGTGTGACTTCTCAGGATCGTACATTCGGACGATCCGTAGTGACGTCCGTCACCACCTAAGATCACCTCTCGTCAGTCGAGCAACGGGGTCTCAGGTGCGCAGACAGTACTCGATACCGGAGCGCCTGGGCGGCTTCGGTGTTGCGGTCGCGGGTGCGGCGACGGTCTGGCCGGCGTTCAGCGCCGGCACGGGCCTCGGTCTGCCGTGCCCGCTGCGCTGGTCGACCGGCATCCCGTGCCCCGCCTGCGGGCTCACCACCGCCGCCGTGGATCTCGCACACGGCCGGCTGCTCGCCTCGCTCGCCGACAACCCGGCCGCCCTGGCCCTCGCGATCCTCACGGTCGTGACGGTCCCCCTCATCGTGCTGCGGCAGCTCGGGCTGGTCGCCACCCCGGTGCCCTGGTCCGCCCGGGCCCGTCGCAGAACGCAGGTGGCCGCCATCGCGGCCGCCGCGGCGAGCTGGCTCTTTCAGCTCCACCGGTTCGGATTCGTCTGAACCGGAAGCGCTACCCCCAACCCCCAACTCTCCTGAGGAGAACCACCCCCGATGAACTACGCAAGCTGGATCCAGCGCGTCGGCGCTACCATCGTCGACTTCATCCCGTTCGCGGTCATCGCCGGCATCGGCGGGGCCGTTGACAGCGACATGGGCGCCGTGTTCTGGATCTTCTACCTGATCGGCCTCGTGTACCTCATCTTCAACCGCTGGTACCTCGGCGGCCAGGGCGCCACCATCGGCAAGAAGGCCCTCGGGCTGCGCCTCATCAGCGAGCAGAGCGGGCAGCCGATCGGCATGGCCATGGCCTTCGTCCGCGACATCTGCCACTTCGTCGACAGCATCATCTGCTACATCGGCTACCTGTTCCCGCTGTGGGACGCCAAGCGGCAGACGATCGCCGACAAGATCGTCAAGACGGTCGTGATCAAGGCCGCCTGACGGGCGCGGAGCCGTGGCGGGGCGTCGCGCCCCGCTGCGGCTCCACCACGTACTTCGGATCCTCCGTCGAGGCCACACCGGCCTCGAACACCCCGAACCGGGTGGCGAGCGAGCCCGCGAGCAGCGCCACACCCGACAGGGCGGACAGCACCCGGCTGCGCCGCCCGAGCACAGCCCCGGCCGCACCGGCGAGGTTCAGCGCTCGCGCGGCGCGCAGCAGCCGGCCGGCCTTGCCCGTGCGATACGGCTCGCCCTCCAGGCCCAGCCGCGTCTCGATGCGGTGCGTCGCGGCCAGTTCCAGCGCCACGCCGGTCACCGCGAGGGTCCGCGCCGGCCCGCCCTCGCTCATCGGCGCCGCGATCAGCCCCACCGCCGCCCCGCTGGCCAGGGCGCTGCCGGCGAACGCGAACGGCAGCTCGTCGGCGGCCGCGTGCCACGACGGCGCCGCAGTGTCGGCAATGAGGCGGGCCGTGTAGGTGCCGATGCCGGGCGCGAGCGCGGCCGCGCCGGCGCCGGCGAGCACGCCGGCCCGCCCGGTCCAGCCGCGGGGCCGCGCCTCGGCCGCCGCCGCGAGGCCCGCTGCGCCGCCGAACGCGCTCAGCATCCAGGTGCCCACCGACATCGGCGACGTCGGCTTCGCCACCCGCAGCATGTGGTGGAAGCGCTCGGGCCGGCCGAGGTCGTTGACGAGGAAGTAGGTGCTCACGCCGAGCGCGCCGAGGGCCGCCAGCCGCGCGGCGCGCCGGGTGCGCGGCCGCCCGGTCAGGTCGGCGCCGGCGGCGAGCAGGGCGCTGCCGGCCGCGAGCCCGCCGGTGAAGAAGTACGCCGGGATGTCGTGCTGCCACACCGGCTTCTTGAGGATCGGCCGCCCGTAGTAGGACCTCGTCACGGCCGCCGCCCCAGGAACGACACGGCCACCGCGGCGGCCATGGTCAGCGCGGCGAGCCCCGCCCGCTTCCACATCCGCGGCAGGTCCCGCGTGGTGGCGACGGGTGCCGGCGGCAGGCCGTAGACCTCGGGCTCGTCCAGCAGCAGGAAGAACGCGCCCTGGCCGCCGACGCCGTCGCCGGGGTCGTGGCCGTAGAGGCGCGCCTCCGGGCGGTCGAGCGCCTCGAGGCGCGCCTGCGCGCGCTCGCGCAGCTCGTCGAGGGGGCCGTACTGGATCGACTGGGTCGGGCAGGCCGTCGCGCACGCGGGCTGCAGGCCGGCGCCGATGCGGTCGTAGCACATGGTGCACTTCCACGCCCGGCCGTCGCCCTCGCGGCGGCCGATGACGCCGTAGGGGCAGGCGGAGATGCAGTACCCGCAACCGTTGCAGATGTCGGCCTGCACGACGACGGTGTCGAACTCGGTGCGCAGCAGCGAGCCGGTCGGGCACACGTCGAGGCACGCGGCGTGGGTGCAGTGCTTGCACACGTCGGAGGCCATCAGCCAGCGCATGTCCCCGGACCCGTCGGGCGCCGGCTGCTCGATGAAGGCGACGTGCCGCCACGAGTTCGCGTCGAGCTGGCCGGTGTTGTCGAAGGACATGCCGAGCAGGTCGAGCCCGTCGGCGGGCACGTCGTTCCACTCCTTGCAGGCGACCTCGCACGCCTTGCAGCCGATGCAGACGCTGGTGTCGGTGAAGAACCCCATCCGTCGCGGTGTCACAGTCACAGGCCGGCCCTCCGGTTGTAATCGTCCACCAGGGCGCGCAGCGCCGCGCCGCGGGGCCGCCGGCCGGGCCGCACGTCGCAGGTGCCGACCTTGCTCTCCTGGATCAGCACGTTGGGGTCGAGCACGATGCCGACGAGGTCGTTCGCCGAGTCGCCGGTCGTCAGCCCGGAGCCGCCCCAGTGGTACGGCAGCCAGATCTGGTGCACCGGCCGCCCTTCGATGCGCAGCGGCCGCAGCCGCGCGGTGACCATCACCCGGGCCTCGATCGCCGAGCGGCTGGTGACGACGTGCGCCCAGCCGAGGTGCTCGAGGCCCCGCTCGGCGGCCAGGGCCGGGGACACCTCGACGAACATCGCCGGCTGCAGCTCGGAGAGGTACTCCAGCGTCCGGCTCATCCCGCCCGCCGTGTGGTGCTCGGTGAGCCGGCTGATGGTGAACACGAACGGGAACACGTCGCTGCGCGAGGGGTTCATCGGGTTCTCGGAGCGCTGGTAGCGCTTGCGCGTCGGGTTGGCCTGCTGCTTGTACAGCGGGTTCTCCACCGGCGACTCGGCCGGCTCGTAGTGCGTCGGCATGGGCCCGTCGACGAGCCCGCTGGGCGCGAACAGCCAGCCCTTGCCGTCGCCCTGCATGACGAACGGGTCGTCGCCGGCGATGCCGGCCGAACCGGCGGTGCCCGGCTCCGGGCGGTACGTCGGCGGCTTGGTCCGCTCGAAGTCGGGCACGTCGGGTCCGGTCCACTCGCCCTTTGCCGGGTCCCAGAAGACGTAGCGCTTGCGCTCGCTCCAGGGCTGCCCGGCGGGGTCGGCGGAGGCGCGGTTGTACAGCATCCGGCGGTTCATCGGCCACGCCCAGCCCCACTCCAGGCCGTTGGGGTCGGCGCTCGAGGCCGGGGTGCGCCGGGCGGCCTGGTTGACGCCGCCGGCGTAGACGCCGGAGTAGATCCAGCAGCCGCAGGCGGTGGAGCCGTCGTCCTCGAGCTCGTTGAAGCCGGACACGGGCGCGCCGGTGGCCACGTCGTAGCCGTTGATCTCCCGCAGTACCGACTCCGCGGAAGGCTCGTCGTGCACGCCGTGCGTGGGGTAGTCCCATGTCAGGTCGCGCACCGGACGGTCCCGGTCCAGCGTGGAGGCGGCCAGGCGGTCCTTGACCATGCGGCCGAGGTGGTAGAAGAACCACAGCTCGGAGCGGCAGTCGCCGGGCGGGTCGACGGCCTTCTGCCGCCACTGCAGCAGCCGCTGGGTCTGGGTGAACGTGCCCTCCTTCTCCACGTGCGAGGCGGCGGGGAGCAGGAACACCTCGGTCGCGCACTGCTCGGGCACGATCTCGCCGGTCTCGATCTCGGGCGCGTCGCGCCAGAAGGTGGCGCTCTCGATCTCGTAGAGGTCGCGCACGACGAGCCAGTCCAGCCGGGCCATGCCGAGGCGCTGCGCGCGGCCGTGCGCGGAGCCGACGGCCGGGTTCTGCCCCAGCAGGAAGTACCCCTTGATCTTGCCGTCCAGCATGGACAGCACCTGACGGTAGGTGCCGTGGTCGCCGGTGAGGCGCGGCAGGTAGCCGTAGCAGTAGTCGTTCGCGGCGGTGGCGGCGTCGCCGAAGTACGCCTTGAGCAGGCTCACCGCGTATGCGCGCGCGTGGCCCCAGTAGCCCTTCTGGCCCGGGTTGCGGATGGCGTCGACCCACTCGTCCAACGTGTCGTGCCGGCCGGCCGAGGGCATCGGCAGGTAGCCGGGCAGGAGGTTGAACAGCGTCGGGATGTCGGTGGAGCCCTGGATGCTGGCGTGGCCGCGCAGGGCCATGATGCCGCCGCCGGGCCGGCCCATGTTGCCGAGCAGGAGCTGGATGATGGCGCCGGTGCGGATGTACTGCACCCCCACGGAGTGTTGCGTCCAGCCGACCGAATACACCAGGGCCGTGGTCCGTTCCCGGCCCGAGTTGCGCGTCCACGCCTCGCAGACCCGCGCGAAGTCCTCCGGCGCCACGCCGCACACCTGCTGCACCATTTCCGGGGTGTACCGCGAGAAGTGGCGCTTCAGGATCTGGTACACGCACCGGGGGTGCTGCAGCGTCTCGTCTCGGTGCACGGCCGCCGGGATCGACGGGCCGTGGGCCTCGTGCTGCATGCCCCGCGCGGTCTCGCGGGCCGAGTGGCCGTGCTCGAGCACGTGCCGATGGCCCTCGTAGCGCCACGACGACGGGTCGTACGCCTGCGTCTCGGTGTCGAACCCGGAGAACAGCCCGTCGAGGTCCTCGGTGTCGCGGAAGTCCTCGCCGACGATCGTGGCGGCGTTGGTGTACGCCACGACGTACTCGCGGAAACCCAGCTCGTTGCTCAGGATGTGGTTGACCACGCCCCCGAGGAACGCGATGTCCGACCCGGCGCGGATCGGCACGAACTTGTCGGCGAGCGCGCTGGTGCGCGTGAACCGGGGGTCGACGTGGATCACCGTCGCGCCGCGGGCCTTGGCCTCCATCACCCACTGGAAGCCGACCGGGTGCGCCTCGGCCATGTTCGAACCCTGGATCACGATGCAGTCAGCGTTGGCCAGGTCCTGCTGGAATCCCGTGGCCCCGCCGCGCCCGAAGCTGGTCCCCAGACCGGGGACGGTGGCGGAGTGTCAAATGCGCGCCTGGTTCTCGATCTGCAGGGCGCCGATCGCCGTGAACAGCTTCTTGATGAGGTAGTTCTCTTCGTTGTCCAGCGTCGCGCCGCCGAGGCTCGCGATGCCGAGCGTGCGATTGAGCGGCCGTCCCTCCTCGTCGCGGTCCTGCCAGGTCTGCTCGCGCGCGGCCACCACCCGGTCGGCGATCATCTCCATCGCCGTTTCGAGGTCGAGATACTCCCATTCGGTGGCATACGGCCGGCGGTACTTCACCCGGGTCGCCCGTAGCGGCGACGTCACCAGGCTCTTGCTCGCCGAGCCCTTCGGGCACAGCCGCCCGCGCGAGATCGGGCTGTCGGGGTCGCCCTCGATCTGGATGACCTTGCCGTCCTTGACGAACACCTGCTGCCCGCAGCCCACGGCGCAGTAGGGGCACACGGACTTCGCCACGGCGTCGGCCCGCTCGGTGCGGGCGGCGATCGCGTCGGTGCGCGGCGAGCGCACCGCCTCGCCACGACCGGTTGGATCCGGCCCGGTCAGCTGCCGGTACACCGGCCACCGCCGCAGCCACTCCATGCCGCCGACTCTACCGCCCGCCTAGGCTGGACGCATGACTGCCGAGGGGGTACCGGTCCGGGTGATGCTGCTCGCCGACACGCACGTGCCGGCCCGCGCCCGCGACCTGCCCGCGGAGGTCTGGGCCGCCGTCGAGGCCGCCGACGTCGTGGTCCACGCCGGCGACTGGGTCGGCGTGGCGTTGCTCGACGCCCTGGAGTCCCGCTCCCGGCGCCTCATCGGCGTGTACGGCAACAACGACGGCCCGCCGCTGCGCGCCCGCCTGCCCGAGGTCGCCGACGCCGTGCTCGGCGGCGTGCGCCTGTCGGTCATCCACGAGACCGGCCCGTCGACGGGCCGCGAGGCCCGCTGCGCCGCCCGCTTCCCCGGCCGCGACCTGCTCGTGTTCGGCCACTCCCACATCCCGTGGGACACCGTCGCCCCCGGCGGCCTGCGGCTGCTCAACCCCGGCTCCCCCACCGACCGCCGCCGCCAGCCCCACGCCACCTACATGACCGCGACCCTGCACGGCGGCGCGATAAACGACGTGCTGCTGCACCGCATCCCCCGGTAGCGTCTCGCCCATGGACCGCGTGGAGAAGATCAACGGTGTCGACGCGCTCGTGCTGGCCGGCGAAGGACCCCGCTACGGCGCCGAGCTCGACGCCGGCGACCTGGTGGGCGCGGCCTTCTCGCACGGCGTCGAGCTCCTCGTCGTCCCGGCGGCCCGCCTCGCCGACGACTTCTACGTGCTGCGCACCGGCGTGGCGGGCGAGATCCTGCAGAAGCTGGTGAACTACCGGCTGCGCCTGGCCATCATCGGCGACGTGTCCTCCCACGTCGAGGCGAGCACCGCGCTGCGCGACCTGATCCGCGAGTCCAACCGCGGCCGCGACGCCTGGTTCCTGCCCGACCGCGCCGCCCTGGACGCCCGCCTCGCGTAGCGGCGCCCTCAGTCCGAACAGCCTTCAGTCCGAAAAGCTTCGGTCGCTGGGCGCGGGGCCGATGCGCAGTGGGCCGGCGGGCGTAGGTTCATCAGCGTGATGCTCGTGTCGCGGCTGCTGTCGCAGGCGCTCGTGGCGTTCACGATCGAGGTGGACAACGCCTTCGAGGCGCGGATGCCGCACCGCACCACGCGCGGCCCGGCGCGCGGGGGCACCGGGCCGTGGCTGGTGTCGCTGGCGATGTGGGCGAACTTCCTGCGGTACCTGCCGGGCGACGGGGTGCCGCAGCCGCAGCTGCGCGACCTCGCCGCGCTCACCAACCTGCCCGGGCTGCAGCGGTGGGGCTACGTGCGCGTCGCCGGCGGGGTCGTGCGGCCGACCGGGCACGGCGTGCGGGCGCAGGAGCTGTTCGTGCCGCTGTGCGCGCAGGTCGAGGCGCGCTGGCAGGGGCGGTTCGGGCCGGGGCTGCGCCGGGCGCTGGAGCCGATCGCTTCGCCGCTGCTGCCGCGGTACATGCCGGTGCTCTCCCCCGCCCGCCGCACCGTCCTGCCGCCGCCGCGGCGCGACCCCGATCCGCCCGACCTGGCGGCGCTGCTGTCGCGGGTGCTGCTGGAGCTCACCGCCGAGTACGAGGCCGACGCCCGCCTGCCCCTCGCCGTCTCCGCCAACACGCTGCGGGCGCTCGGGGCCGGCCCGCTGCGGCCACGCGAGGTGCCGCTGCGGGCCGGGATCGCGAAGGAGGCGGCCACGCAGTCGCTCACGCTGCTGCTGCGGCACGGCCTGGCCGACGCCGACGGCAAGGGCGCCGCGGCACTGGTGTGGCTCACGCCGCGGGGCGAGGCGGCGCTGCGCAACTACCACGCGCGGATGGCCCGCGTGGAGACCCGGCTGCCGGCCGAGGCGCTGACGGCGGCTCTCACCCCGGTCGTCGCCGGCGCCGCCGAGGCGATCCGGCCGCCGGAGGACGGGTGGCGCGCCCATCCGCCATACCGCGCCCAGACGAACGCGTTCCTGGCCGACCCGCTCAACGCGCTGCCCCACCACCCGCTCGTCACCCACCGCGGCGGCTTCCCCGACGGCAGCTGACCCCCAGGCCGGCGTTTTCTCTCCGCGATGATGCGTTTTCGGGCTGCGGGAGGGCGCGGAGGTCAGGTCGTGGGGAGGCCCTCCAGGGTGAAGTGCTGCTTCAGCCAGGGGATCAGGGTGCGGTACACGACGATGGTGTCCGGCTGGCCGTTGTCGTGGGACAGGACGATCGAGCCCTGGCGGATCTGGGACTTGATCTGGGAGATGACGCGGGCGATGTGTGCCGAGTGGTTGCTGTCCGGCTTGTGGTCCCAGTCGCGCGGGTCGACGTCCCAGTAGATCGAGGACATGCCGAGCTCCGTGGCCTTGGCGACCAGCGACGGCGTGAAGTTGCCGCCCGGTGCGCGGAAGTACTTGATCGGGGCGTCGGCGCCGACCGCGGCGTGGATCATGTCGTTGGTGTGGCGGAGGTCCCAGTCGATATACGCCGGGTCGCGCTTCGCCAGGTCGGTCAGGTGCTGCCACGAGTGGTTGCACAGGGTGTGGCCGTCGGCGTAGATCTGGCGGACCAGGTCAGGGCGGTCGCGCACGCGGAAGCCGACCATGCAGAACGTCGCCTTGACGTTGTTCTCGCGCAGGATCTGCAGCAGCGCCGGCGTGTTGATCGGGTCGGGGCCGTCGTCGAAGGTCAGCGCCACCTCGGTGCCCGCGGTGCGGGTGACCGAGTTTGCCGGACCGTGGTCGGTGCCGGGCGGGCGCACGTTGTAGCCGTCCGCGGGCGCCTTCGTGCTCGCCGGCGTGCTCGGCGGGGCCGACGGTGACGCCGGCGCGGAAGGGGTGGCGGAGGGCGACGCAGGCGGCGAAGGCCGGGCCGCGGCCGACATCGCCGGCTCCGCGCTCGAATGCTGCGCCACTGCGACGCCGGGCTGCGAGGCCGAGCGCGGCTGGTCGCCGGCGCCGCACGCCACGATGCCGAACACCAACGCCACGATCGCGGCCAGCCGGGCCGTCGCGGGTCTGTTGCCGAGCACTTCTTCGGGCTCCCCATCCTCCGCCGTCGAACTCAGAGGGGGTCACGCTATCGAACGGTGGGAGTTCGACGCAGCCCCGCCCCGGTTCCGACCGCGCAGCGTGTACATGGACCTCACAGCGAGCCACGTCGGTAGAGTGCAAGTGTGACCGTGCCGGTCGAGCTGCTGCCGCATCTGCGCCGCGCGCGCGACCATATCGACCGCAACTACAGCGAGCGGCTCGACCTGGGCACGGTGGCGGCCGTGGCCGCCGTCTCGAAGTACCACTTCATCCGCTGTTTCGAAGACGCCTACGGCGAGACGCCGATGCGCTATCTCACGCGCCGGCGCATCGAGCGGGCCCAGGACCTGCTGCGCACCGCAAACCTGACGGTCACCGAGGTGTGCATGGCGGTCGGCTTCACCAGCCTGGGCTCGTTCTCGGCCAAGTTCACGCGGATCGTCGGCGAGAGCCCGGTGGCGTACCGCAACCGCTTCGCCGCCAGCGGCGCGCCCCACATCCCGGGGTGCTGGCTGTTCATGGCCGGCGTCGTGCGCAATTTCGGAGAAGGCCCCCGCCGTCACGAGCAGTAACGTCGGGCCCATGATTATGAACATCTCCCTCGTCACCACCTACTGCCTCGACCAGGACCAGGCCAGGGACTTCTACGTCGACATCCTCGGCTTCGAGCCGGTCAGCGACGTGCTGCTCGGCGAGTTCCGCTGGGTCACCGTGCGTCACCCCAGCCAGCCCGAGCTCCAGGTCACCCTCATGACCCCCGGCCCGCCGCTGGACGACGAGGCGGCCGCGTTCGTGCGCCGCCAGCTGGAGAAGGGCGGCATGGGCGGGCTCGGCCTGCGCGTCGACGACTGCCGCAAGACCCACGCCGAGCTGGTCGCCAAGGGCGTCGTCTTCGTCCAGGAGCCCGAGGACCGCCCATACGGCGTGGAGGCCGTCCTGCGCGACAACAGCGGCAACTGGCTCGTGATCGTCGAACCGAAGGAGTATGCGGCCTGACCCGATAGGGTCCCGGGCATGGGGCGTCGTCAAGAACACGCATTGGTACTGCGGGAGCTCCCACCCGCGGCCTGGCCCGCCCACCTGCTCGCCGGCAGCGGGCTGCCGGGCCCGCGGGCGAACCTGGAGCTCGCGCAGGCCGCCGCCGACGTGGCCGCGCCGGAGACGATCGACGCCCTGCTCGGCGGCGACGAGGAGTACCTCGTGCTCTGCGGCGTGATCGCCCTCGGCCGGCTGCTCGCCGAGGACGCGCCGGGCGCCGCGGACCGGCTGCGCTCCTACGCCGCCGACGGGCGGTGGCGGGTCCGCGAGGGCGTCGCCATGGCCCTGCAGCGCCTCGGCGACGCCGACCCGCCGCGCCTGTTCGGCCTCGTGCGCGACTGGGCCGGCGACCCGCACCCGCTCGTGCAGCGGGCCGCGGTCGCCGGCCTGTGCGAGCCCCGCCTGCTCAAGGACCCGAAGGCGGCGGCCGAGGCGGTGGCGGCGTGCGCGGCGGTCACCGGCGCGTTCGCCGCCCGGCCCGCGGCGACCCGCCGCGACGAGGACGTGCGGGCGCTGCGCAAGGCACTCGGCTACTGCTGGAGCGTCGCCGTCGCCGCGGACCGCGCCGCCGGGCTGCCGGTCTTCGAGCGGTACGCCGCGTCCGCCGACCCCGACATCGCCTGGATCGTGCGGGAGAACCGCGGCAAGGCGCGGATGCGATGAGGACGGTACACACCGCCGACCTGACCGCGGGCGAGCGCGCCCAGCTGCGCACCGTGCTCGACGCCGCGTTCGCCGGCCGCTTCGACGACGCCGACTGGGCGCACGCCCTGGGCGGCCTGCACGTGCTCTTCGAGGCCGGCGGCCGGATCGTGGCACACGCCGCGGTGGTACAGCGGGCCATGCTCGTCGGCGGCGTCCCCGTGCGCGCCGGGTACGTCGAGGCCGTCGCGGTGCACCCCGACCACCAGCGGCTCGGGTACGCCACCGCGGTCATGGACGAGGTCGAGCGGATCATCCTGGCGGCGTACGACATCGGGGCCCTGTCGGCCTCGGCGGCCGGCGCGGGCCTCTACGCCCGCCGCGGCTGGGTCCGCTGGCCCGGCACCACCGCGGTCCTCGGCCCGAAGGGCCTGCGCGCGACCCCGGGCGACGACGGCAGCACCTACGTCCTGCCGGTCACGGCGCTGCCCCTCGAGGGCGTCCTGGCTTGCGACTTCAGGGCCGGCGACGACTGGTAGGAAAAATCTTGGCAAGCCATGTCGGATCCGGGCGGGGCCGTTCGAGGCAGGGGTGAAGGCACCCACCACGAAAGGAACACCTGCCATGACCGCCATCGCCGCTCCCGCCCCGGTCACCGCCGAGATCCGCGCCAACCGCGTCACCCGCTCGCTGCTGGGCTACGGCGTGCTCGCCGGACCGTTCTACGTCGCCGTGAGCCTCGCGCAGGCGCTGACCCGCGAGCACTTCGACATCACCCGGCACGCGTGGAGCTTGCTGTCCAACGGCTCCCTGGGCTGGATCCAGATCACCAACTTCGTGCTGAGCGGACTGATGATCATCGCCGGCGCCGTGGGCCTGGCCCGCGCGCTGCCGCAGACCCGCTGGGCGCCCCGGCTGGTCGGCGCGTTCGGCGCGAGCATGATCGCCGCCGGCGCGCTGCGGGCCGACCCTGCGATGGGCTTCCCCGCGGGTACCCCGGACGGCCCCGGCACCGTGTCCTGGCACGGCATCGGCCACCTCACGGCCGGCGGGATCGGCTTCCTGTGCGTCATCGCCGCCACGTACGTGCTGGCCCGGCACCAGCCGCGCGGCCTGGCGCTGTACTCGCGGATCTCGGGCACGCTGTTCCTGGCCGGGTTCGCGGGGATCGCCTCCGGCAACCAGGCGCCCTGGTTCACGCTGGGCTTCGTCGCCGCGGTGATCGTCATCCTCACCTGGCTCGCGGTGATCTCGGTCCGGCTGTACCGCGCCCTGCCGTGCCGCTGAGCGCCCGGGGCAGCGGATCGGCGTACCACGTGGGATCGTGACGTGGTGCGCCGATCCGTCGTGCCGCTGCTCGTGCTGCTCCTGCTCCCTGCCGCCTGCGCCCGCCCCGGCGAGTCCGCGGGCTACGACTCGCACGCCGCCCAGGTCGAGCAGGCCCATGCGGCGCTGGACCGTTGGGCCGCCACGGCATCGGCCGACGGCCCGCCGTTCGTGGCCGCCGGTGAGCAGACCGGCCAGACCGGCAACTGGGAGCCCGGCGTCGGCGACGCCTACAAGCAGGCGATGCTGGCGGGCGCCGTCGAGGCCGCGGGGACGCTGCCGGCCGAGACACCGCCGCCGGGCGAGATCCGGTGGGCGGACGGCAACCGGCGTACCGTCGACGTGCTGCCGGCCGCCGAGACACTCCAGCGCCTGCGGCAGGCCGGCTCCGGCCAGTGCGCGATGACCTGCCCGCCGATCCTGGTCACCGGCGCGACCCTGGCGACGGCGAACGTGAGCACCAGCCGCGGCCCGGCGGTCGTCCCGGCGTGGCAGTTCACGGTGCGGGACAGCGCGGTGCGCATCTGGCGCGTCGCCGTCGCCACGAAGTCACCCGAGCCCGGCCCGCACGACCCGAACAACCCGCCCGCGGGCCTGTCCGGCGAACGCGCCACGATCCACGACCGGACCCTGACCGTGTACTTCACCGGCGCCGGCGGCTCGGCGGCGCAACCGTGCGGCGCCGACTACAGCGCCGAGGTCATCGCCTCCGACATCGCGGTGGTGGTGCTCGTCCTGGAACGCAACTACGAGCCGCCCGCCGGCTCGGAAAACTACGGCTGTGACGACGTCGGCCACCCGCGCGAGGCCTCGGTCCAGCTCACCGAGCCGCTCGGCGACCGGGTCGTGCTCGAGGTCCGCTACGGCACCGCGATCCCGGTGACCCAGGCCTGATCCGCTAGGCCCGCGTCCGGAACGTCTGGATCGTCACCGCGACCGGGACCGTGCCGGGCGTGCGGGCCGGGCGGGCCGCCTCGTGCAGCGCTTCGCCGAGCGCCTGCAGCCCGGTGCGCAACGCCTCCCAGGCCTCCGCCGCGACCCACAGCTCGCCGTCGACGGTCACGCCCGGGTGCGCCGGGTCGCGGCGGGCCGCGCGCTCGCGCAGGCCCGCGGCCAGGGCTTCCGCCAGGAACGCGTCGCCCTCGCGCCGGTCGGACAGGGGCGAGCCGTGCACGGTGCGGTAGCGCCGCTCGTGCCCGCCGCGGCGATTGCGCTCCTCGGCGAGCTCGACCAGGCCCGCGGCGGCCAGGCGGCGCAGGTGCTGGCTGGCCAGGGCGTGCGACACCGACAGCTCGCGGGCCAGCTCGGCCGCCGACAGCGGGCCCGGCCACATCAGGTTGAGCATGCGCAGCCGAAGGGGGTGTGCGAGGGCGCGCAGGACATCGTCCGCCATCCCCCAAGCATATTATTGGGGGTGTGTGGACCACGGGGAGGGTGCTCCGCGAGCGCAACGCGCGGCTGTACCTCACGGGCGTGCTCGTCTCGGGCTTCGGCGACTCGGCGATGTCGCTGGCCGCGGGCGTGTGGGTCAAGACGTTGACCGGCTCCGACGCCCTCGCCGGCGTCGTCGGCGCCGGCATGTGGCTGGCGCTGCTGCTCGGGCCGGTGCTGGGCGGCGTCGCCGACCGCGTCGAGCGGCGGCGGCTGCTCGTGACGGTGCACCTGGCGCTCGCCGTCGTGCTGGCCGCGCTCGCCTCGGGTCGGGTGTGGGTCATCTTCGCCGGTCTCACGCTCGTCGGCGCCGGCTCGGTGCTGGCCGGCGCGGCCGAGGCGGCGATCCTGCCGTCGGTGCTGCCAGGCGAGCTTCGCGGGGACTTCAACGGCCTTGTTCGTACCGTGGCGGAGGGTATGAAACTGTTCGGACCGGCCGCCGGTGCGGGGCTGTTCGCGCTGCTGGGCGGCCCGGCGGTCGCCCTGCTCGACGCCGCGACGTTCGCCGCCGCCGCGATCGCGTTCGCGCTGCTGCGTCCCCGCCCGGCCGCGCCGCCGGAGCCCTCGCCGCGGCCGTCGGCGCGCCCGCGGGAGTCGGGATTCGGCGTGATCCGCCGCGACCGCACCCTGCGGGCCCTCGTGCTCGCGGGCGGCGCGGCGCTCGTCGCCTCGAGTCTTTCCAGCAGCGCGACGTTTGCGGTACTCGACGAGGGCCTGCACCGCCCGCCCGCGTTCGCCGGCGTCCTCACGCCCGCGCAGGGCCTCGGGTCGATCGCCTGCGGCCTGCTGGCCGGCTCCCTCATGCGGCGCCTCGGCGAGCGGGGGTTCGCGGCGCTGGGCCTGGCGCTGTTCGCGATCGGCGCCGCGTGCCGGGCGGCGCCGTGGACGTGGCTGGTCCTCGCCGGCTGCGTGTTCATCGGCCTGGGCCTGCCGGCGCCGCTGATCGCGGCCGTGACGGCGCTGCAACGCCTCGCACCCGGGCACCTGCTCGGCCGCGCGTCGGCGACCGCGGACACGCTCATGTTCGCCCCTGCCGGTCCGGCGCTGCTGCTCGGCGGCCTTGCCGTGTCCGCGCTCGACTACCGCGTGCAGATCGCGGCCGCGGCCGCCCTGGCCGGGTGCGCCGCGCTCGCGCTGGCCCGGCGGCCCGCGCCGGCGCTCAGCCCAGCGCTTCGATCGAGCGCAGCGCCTCGATGACGCTCGCGATGTGCTCGCGCATGGCGTCCTCGGCGGCCTTCGGATCGCGGGCGCGGATCGCGGCGATGACGGCCTCGTGCTGCGGCAGCGACACCTGCGGCCGGCCCGGCAGCAGGGAGAGCATGAACTGGTGGCGCACCAGCTGGCCGCGCAGCGTCTCGATGATGCCGTCCGCGGTGCGGTGCCCGGCGATCGAGCGGATGAGGGCGTGCAGCCGATGGTTGAGGTCGCTGTAGCGGCGGTACTCCCCGGCCGTCACCGCCCGCCGCATGAGCAGCCCGATCTCGTCGAGCTCGGTGGCCTGCTCGGCGGTGGCGCGCTCGGCGGCGCGGGCGGCGACGAGGCCCTCGAGCACCATGCGTACCTCGGTGATCTCGATCGCCTCGTCCAGCGACACCTTGCGCACCTGGGCACCGCGGTTGCGCTGGATCTCGACGAGCCCTTCGCCGGCGAGGTCCTGCAGCGCGATGCGGACATTGAACCGGCTCGCCTCGAAGCGCTCGCTCAGCTGCGCCTCGACCAGCCGCTCCCCCGGCAGGTACTCCCCCGCCAGAATCGCCTCGCGTAATGCGTCCCGGGCGTCGCCGGCCGCCGAGCCGGCCTTGGCCGGTGCCCGCCGGGCGGTGCCGCCGTCGTCCTGAGCAGGCAATGCGGTCCCTTCTATACGGCACGGCAAGGATACCGCGCACCCACTCGCGGCCACCGACGGGCGCTATCACAGCGCGGCCGGTGTCACGAGGCGGCGGCTCGCAGCAGGAAGCCGCCGCCGTCGCGCCGGCCGACCGTCAGTGCGCAGCCCGCCGCGTCCAGGCGCTCGCGCAGGCCGCCCAGGCCGTGGCCCTGGCCCTGGCCCCCGGGCGTGGACGTGACGTCGCCGGCCGGGCCGCGGCCGTCGTCGCTGATCTCGACGGCACCGCGGTCCAGGCGGATCCAGCAGTGCCTGGCGTCGCTGTGGCGCACGACGTTGGTGACGCCCTCGCGGACCACCCAGGCGAACAGCTCCTGGCGCTCGGGGGCGACCTCCTCGCCCGTGACCGGGACGTCGGCCTCGATGCCCGCCGCGTCAAGGGCGCTGCGGGCCGAGGCCAGCTCCGTGGCCAGGGACATCTCGCGGTAGCCCGCGACGGCGGCGCGCACGTCGGCGAGGGCCTCGCGGACCAGGCGCTGGATGTCGGCCAGCTCGGCCTCGGCGCGCTCAGGCGCCAGCTGCACCAGGCGGCCGGCCAGCTCGCTCTTGACGGACACGACCGTCAGGGAGTGGCCGAGCAGGTCGTGCATGTCGCGGGCGAAGCGGTTGCGCTCGGCGGCGATCGCCAGGTGGGTGATCTCCTCGCGGGCCTCGGCGAGCTGGGCGTTGCGCTGCACGACGCGGGTCACGCCCCACACCGCCAGGGCGGCGACCATGATGGCGAAGGTCAGGTCGATGCCGCGGTCCCAGCCGGGCACCGCGCGCGGCAGGACGAATGCGGCGGCGGCGCAACCCAGCACGGTGCTCCAGGCCGAGGGGGGCGGCAGGGAGAAGACGGCGGTGACGGCGATGTAGACGAGGGACGTCAGGCCGGACTCGCCGACGACGAGGGTCAGGACCGTCGCGAACGCGGTGAGGACGCCGAGGCGGGTCACGGCCCGCGTCACGCTCTGCAGGCGGCCGGTGGCGCGCAGGGTGCCGCGCACCGACAGGAACCCGGCCACGTAGAGGACGCAGAAGCCCAGGGCCGCGGCGAGGCCGACGACGCGCTGCCAGATCTCGGGGCGGTGCCAGGCGTCGCTGATGGGCCCGGCCATGTAGAACAGCCAGACCGCCGCCCAGAGCCAGAAGAACCTGGATGATCCGGGGCGGCGGTCGGGCTGGTCCGTCGACATGTCGAACACGCTAGTCGAGGTCAGGCGCGGGCGGTGTCCACGCGGAAGCGGCGCAGGGCCACGAGGGCCAGGGCCACCGTCCAGCCGGCGAGCACCGCGATCGCCTGGCCGTCGATGTGGCCGTGCTCGAGCGGGCTGCGTGCGACCTGGCCGGTCCAGTACGACGGGGTCAGCTTGGCGATGTACTGCAGCGTGTCCGGCATGAGGTTGACGGGGACCCACAGGCCGCCGAACGCGGCGAGGGTCAGGTTGATCAGCGCGGAGACCTGCTGGACGCTGTCGGGCTTGGCGAGGTACCCGATGACGACGCCGAGGGCCGCGAACGGCAGCGACGCGAGCCACGCCCCGATGAAGCACAGCACCCACTCGGCCGGGCTCAGCCGCACGTGCAGGCCGACGGCGCCGACGACGAACGTGATGAGCACCGGCAGGACGCCGACGAGCAGGGCGAGGAGCACCTTGTTGAGCACGTAGGCGGCCGGGGACAGCGGGGTGAGCCGCAGCGTGCGGTTCCAGCCGAGGCCGCGCTCGACGGCGATGGTGCCGCCGCTGGAGATCGCGGCCGTCATGGCGCCGAACAGGGCCATGCTCACCATCACGTACTTCTTGGCGTCCGCGTCGCCGCCCACGGACACGCCGCCGATGATGAGCACCAGCAGCGCCGGCATCAGGGTCGAGAAGATCACGACGCGCTTGTTGCGGAACAGGCGGACGGCCTCGAGCCGCATGTAGGTGACGTTCACTGGATGCTCCCGGCGGCGGTAAGGGCGATGAAGGCGTCTTCGAGGTTGCGGCTGGTGACCTCGATGTCACGGGCGTCGGTGGCGGCGAGCAGCGCGCGCAGGGCGGCGTCGGAGTCGTCGCAGTGCAGCAGGACCGTCTCGCCGCGGGCCTCGGCGCGCTCGACGCCGGGCAGGGCGGCGAGGCTGGCGAGGTCGGCGCCGGGGATGGAGGCGCGGATGGTGCGGCCGGAGACGGCGGCCTTGATCTGGGCGCCGCTGCCGTCGGCGATGACCCGGCCCGCCCGCAGCAGCACGATGCGGTCGGCGTAGTCGTCGGCCTCTTCGAGATAGTGCGTGGCGAAGAGGACCGTCCGGCCGCGGGCCGTCTCCTCGCGCATCGAGGCCCAGAAGGCGCGGCGGGTCTCGACGTCCATGCCGGTCGTGGGCTCGTCGAGCACCAGCAGGTCCGGGTTGACGACGAGGGCCATGGCGAAGCGGATGCGCTGCTGCTGGCCGCCGGAGAGCCCGGCGACGCGCTGGCCGGCGAACTCGGCCACGCCGGCCCGCTCGAGCACCTCGCCGACCGGGCGCGGGTTGCGCTGCAGGGCCGCGGCCAGGCGTACCGTCTCCCCGGCCGTGAGGTCCGGCAGCAGGCCGCCGCTCTGCATGAGCGCGCCGACGCCGCCCCGGGCGATCGCCTTCGTCGGTGAGTCGCCGAAGAGGCGCACCTCGCCGGAGTCCGGGCGCTGCAGGCCGAGCAGCATGTCAATGGTGGTCGACTTGCCCGCCCCGTTCGGGCCGAGCAGCGCGACGACCTCGCCGCGGCGGATCGTCAGGTCCAACCCGTCCACGGCGGTGACCTCACCGAACCGCTTCGTGAGCCCCGTCAGCTGGACTGCTTCGTTCGTCATGGCAACAGCATGGCGGCGCATCGACGGCGATCGGGCTGCATCGCGTCACCCGCACCCCCATGACAGATGTCATGACGTCCGGCGTACCCGCCAGATCACGACGCCCGCCAGGATCGCGACCACGACCACGGCCAGGCCGATGAACAGCGGGGCGGAGGAGCCGCCGTCGCCGTCGGCGGCGATCGCGGTGGCCGTGGTCTCGACCGGCGCCGCTGAGGACGCGGCGGCGGTGCTCGGCGCGGCCGAGGACGCCGGCGCGGCGGCCGGGGCCAGGGCCAGCGTCGGGGCGGGGTTGTCGGACCCGGCGCCGGCGTCGGGCAGCTCGATCCACCGGTCGACGCGGCCGTCGCTGTAGTTCACCAGGGTCTTGAACGACACCGTCTTGGCGTCGGGCAGCTTCGCGACCTTCACCGCGTACTCGGCGTTCTGCTTCGCCGCCAGCCCCGGGCCCGCCACCTTGTAGCCGCTCGCGGTCGGCGTGAGGGCCCAGCCGGTCGGCCCCGAGACGTACGTCACGTCGGCGGGCGCGATACCGGCGGGCAGCGCCACCTCGACCGAGGTGATGGAGGCCTTCGACGACTCGTTCTCGGCGCTGAAGGTGATCGTCACGTTGGTCGCGCCGGCCTGTGCCTTGTCGGCCTTGACCTCGACGTGCGCGGCGGCGGGCAGCGCGGTGGACAGCACGACGGCAATGGTCACGGCGGCGACGGCGAGGACCGAGCCGGCGGTACGGCGAATCAGCACGAGTCCATAGTCGGTGCGCGGTTGGGGAAAGTTCCCGCGAAGCTGCAAAGCTGTGCGGATGATCGTGCCCGAGGTGGTACGCGCGAAGGCCCTCGCCGCCGGAGCGCACGCGTGGCTGGCGGACCTGCCCGGGCTCGTCGAGGGCCTCGAGCGCGACTGGGAGATCCGGGCCGGCCGGGTGTACCAGGGCGGGACAGAGGCCCTCGTCGCCGAGGCCGTCACCGCGGACGGCGCGCCGGCCGTGCTGAAGGTGCACATCGACCGCCCCGGCGACCACGCCCGCCACGAGGCCGCCGTCCTGCGCCTGGCTGGCGGCGACGGCTGCGCAAGGCTGCTGCGCGCCGACGAGGAGCGCCGCGCGCTGCTGCTCGAGCGGCTCGGCCCGTCGCTGTCGGACCTCGGCGAGCCGCTGCCGCGGCGCCTGGAGATCCTGGCCGGGGCCGCCTCGCGGGTGTGGCGGCCGGCGCCGGACGCCGGGCTGCCGACGGGCCGGGACAAGGCCGAGTGGCTGGCCGGGTTCATCGTGCGCGTGTGGGAGCGCACCGGCCGGCCCTGCGCCGAGCGGACCGTCGAGCACGCCCTGGCCTGCTGCGCCCGGCGCGGCGCCGCGCACGACGACGAGCGCGCCGTCCTCGTCCACGGCGACGTGCACCAGTGGAACGCGTTGCGCGCGCCCGAGGGCGGCTTCCGGCTCGTGGACCCGGACGGGCTGCTGGCCGACGCGGAGTACGACCTGGGGGTGCTCATGCGCGAGGACCCGCAGGACCTCCTCGAAGGCGACCCGCGCGAGCGTTCCCGCTGGCTGGCGGCGCGCACCGGTCGCCGCGAGGAGGCGATCTGGGAGTGGGGCGTCGCCGAGCGGGTGTCGACGGCCCTGCTGCTGGCCGAGATCGGCGTCCAGCCCGTCGGCCGCGACATGCTCGCCGCCGCCGACCGGATCGCGGCCCTCGAAGGGCCCTAGCAGGGCCCGGCGCGCCACGAACGGATGACCCCGATCGATGGATTCGGCCGCGATTCGGCTGCGGGCCCGGGCCGCGGACGAAACGATGACGTCGACCGTCATCACACCGTCACCGTTCGGAGCCTCGACGCCGATGCCCGCCAACCGGATGCGACGCGCGGCGGAGCGCACGCTGCGCCGGCACGCCGTCGAACGTCCCGCCGGGCCGCCCGGCGCGGCCGTGCCGCCCGCCCTGCTCGCCCCCGACGGCGCCCGCGTCGACCCCGCCGCCCTGCTCGACCGGCGCGGCGAGCGCCTGTGGCTGCTCGCCGCGCCCGGCACCACCACGCCCGGCCCGCTGCCGTGGCTGCACGAGGCCGCATGGCGGCGCGCCGCCGCCGATCCCGGCGACGCGCAGCGGCCGGTGCTGGTCGACCTCGCGCGGCCGGCCGCCGACGGGCCGGTGACCGCCGGCGCGCTGCTGCGAGCGCTGGACGGCGCGGCCACCGCCGGCGGGTACCTGCTGCTGCTCGACGGCCTCGACACCGCCGGCGGCGCGGTCCGGGCCGCCGTCGCCGGGGTGTCCGGCCCGCTCGCGCGCCGCGCGCCGGCCTCGACGGTCATCGCGGTCTCGCACGCCGAGCCGGTTCGCGGTTTTCACATCCCCGCACTGTTCCTGCCGGATCCAATACCGCAGGATCCGATACAGCAGGGTCCGCCCGCCGGCGCCGGCGACCCGCCCTCCGACGGCGCGTGGGACGCCCTCGCCGAACGGCTGCGCACCCGGCTGCACTGGCCCGCCGGGCTCCTCGCGGCCGTCGTGGCCGCGTGCGCCGGCGCCGGCGAGGAGCTGCGCCGGCGCATCATCGACGACCTCGCCGCGCTCGGCGACCGGCGGCTGCTGTTCCGCGCCGCGCTCGCCGCCGGCGGGTGCGACGACGACGGCGTGCGCCGGGCCGCCAGCACCGAGATCGAGGCCCTCGCCGGGACCTCCGCCGCGGCGCGGGACGCGTCCTGGGTGTCGCGGCTGCTCGCCGTCCTCGACGTGCTCGACGGCGGCGCGCACCGCGACGACGACGCCGAGGCGCCCGCGGGCGGGGCGGTGCTGCTGCGGATGGCGGCCACCGGGCGGGCCGGGTCGGCGCCGCTGACGATCCTCGCGCGGCGCGACCCGGACGCGGCGATCGCGGCGGCCGAGCGCACCACGGACCCGCTCGACCTCGACGCCGTCGCGCGGGCCGCGGACGAGCCGGCGGTGGTACGAGCCGTGCTGGCGCGGCGGGCGGTGTACCCGCCGTGGGAGACGGCCCTGGCGTACCGGGCGCAGCTGCAGCCGGGCGTCGCCGTGGCCCTGCTGCGCGAGCCCGGCCGCGACACCGGGCCGGTCACCGCGGGCCGCTGGCAGGCGTTCCCGGCCACGCGCGGCTCCGCGTACGGGCGGCTGCTCGATGACGTCCTGGCCCGGCCGTGGGCGTGGCCGCCGCACGCCGCGCCGCTGCTGTTCACGCTCTCCGGCGTGCGCCCGCCCGCCTCGCAGACGCCGGTCCTGCTCGCCGCGCTGCCCCGGGCCGGCGCCGGCGCGGTCGTCGCCGCCCTAGCCGTGCTCGCCTGCGGCCGCCTCGCCGCTGAGCACGTCACCGCGGCCGTCGCGACCGCCGCGCTCATCGCCGGCGTCGCCGTGGCCGGCGCGAACATCGCCCTGAGGCTGCGCCAGTGGCGGGCCGCGGTGGCCGCCCGGCTCGCGACGCCCCTGGAGGCCGCGGTGGTACCCCTGCGGCGCGAGCACGTCCTCGGGGCGCTGCTCGGGGTCGAGCGGCGGCGGATCGAGGGGGTACCGACCGGGCGGCACCTGCTCGACGACGCGCTGCGCCGGGCCTGCTCGCGGGCCGGTGTGCCGGAGCTGGAGATCACCCACCTGCTGCGGGTCCTCGCCGCCCGGCACGCGCTGGGCGGCGCGAAGGCCTCTCCCGTGGTACCCGAGCAGGCGCTCCGGCTCGACCAGACCGAGCCCAGCGGCTAGTGGCGGGCGCTGAGCAGCCGGGCCGTGGCGTTGCGGGTGGCCAGGCCCAGGCGGGTGCGCGGCACCACCAGCGCCGCCGAGCGACCGGCGCGGCGGACCTTCGCGTCGGTGCGGACCCGGTGCTCGGCCTCGTAGCGGCGCAGGCCCGCGTCGACGCCGTGCGCGGCCACCGACTCCGCCAGGGCGTGCGCGCCGGCCATCGCCAGGCTGGAGCCGTCGCCGAACAGCGACACGCAGGAGGCGGCGTCGCCGGCGAGCGTGATGCGGCCCCGGGTCCACTGGGGCAGGTGGACGCGGCTGACGCTGTCGAAGTACAGGTCGGCGTCCGGCAGCTTCGACAGCAGGCGCGGGACCTGCCAGCCGGCGCCCGCGTACGCGTCGGCGACGATGCGGCGGTGGCGCTCGGTGTCGCGGTGGTCGAGGCCGGGGATCGCCGGGCCGCGGAAGATGAACGCGATGAGCGCCTCGCCGCGCGACGGGTGGATGGAGACCAGGCGGCCGGGCTCGTTGTACAGCAGCACGTGCCGCGGGTCCTGCGCCGCCTCGCCCAGCGGCAGGCTCGCCACCCACACGCCCAGGTGTGACACCAGGTCCCGCTCCGGGCCGAAGGCGAGGCGGCGCACCGCCGAGTGCAGCCCGTCGGCGCCGATGACCAGGTCGAAGCGGCGCGGTGCGGCCCGGTCGAAGGTGACGTCGACGCCGCGCTCGTCGCCGGACAGGGCCGTGATGCTGTCGTCGTAGCGGAAGTCGGCGTGCTCGCGGGCCGCGTCGTGCAGCGCGGCGGCGAGGTCGGCCCGCGGAATCTCGAGCGCGCCGGGCGCGGTCTGCATGGGCAGCTGGGCGACGGTGCGCCCGTCGCGGCCGATGACCCGCATCGCGTCGGCGTGGGTGGCGCGCTCGCGCAGGGCCGGCATGACGCCCATGGCCTCGGCGACGGGCAGCGCGGGGCCGCGCACGTCGACCGGGTTGCCGCTGGAGCGCTGGCCGGTCGACCGCTCCACGACGGTGACCTCGAAGCCGTGCCGGGCGAGCCAATAGGCGGCGGTGGTGCCGGCAACGCCGGCGCCGGAGATGAGTACCGAAGTCTTCGTCATGCCGGCAACCATAGCCGCACTTAGTGCAAGTTTGCAACGAGTGCGAACTCACACTCGATGCGATATGGTGTACCGCATGTCGTTGCGGGACCTGAAGCGCCGGCGCACCCGGCAGGCAATCGTCGAGGCGGCCGTCGAGCTGATCGAGCGCGACGGCTACGAGCAGACGACGATCGCGGACATCGCCGCCGCGGCGGAGATCGGGACGCGGACCTTCTTCGGGTACTTCGCCACGAAGGAGGAGCTGCTCTTCCCCGAGTCCGACGTGCGGGTGAGCGCCGCCGTGCGCGAGATCGAGGCCCGCGGCCCCGGCGACGGGCCCGCCGAGGTGCTGCTGCGCGCCCTGCAGCGCGTCGGCGACGACAGCGACGACATGACCGGCCGGCTCGCCGCGCTGCGGATGCGGCTCGTCCGCCAGGTGCCCGCCGTGCGCGGCCGGGCACTGCAGATCCAGCTCGACGCCCAGCAGGAGATCGCCCGGCACCTCGCCGCCGCGTTCCCGGACGAGCTCGACGCCGTCACCGCCGCCGCCCTGGTCGGCGCATTCGTCGGCGCCGTCACCGGCGCCCTGCAGGCGCTGCTGAACACCGACGAGCCGCAGGACCCGGCCGAGGTGCGCCAGGCCGTCGAGCACGCGACCGGCGTCGCGCTACGTCCGTGGCTCGCACATGGTGTGCCACCCTCCGCACGGGGGTGACTTCTTCGGTGTAGGGGCCGATCCGGCGGGTAGCTCTGCACCATGAACAGCTTCTTCGACAAGGTCAAGGACCTCGTGCACAAGCACGACGACAAGGTCGACCAGGGACTGGAGAAGGGCGGCGAGGCCGCCGACAAGAAGACCGGAGGCAAGTACACCGAGCAGATCGACAAGGGCGTCGACACCGCGAAGCAGCGCACCGGCGAGGGCGACACCCGCCCGTAGGCGGGTCAGTACGAGGCCGAAGAGCGCCGCCGGCTGCCGGCCGCGATGGAGGCCGGCAACCGGCGGCGCCGAACGGCCGCCCACTAACGACGGGGCAGCAGCTGGATCAGCAGCGCCAGCGCGATCTCGAGCACGACCAGGGCGACGACACTGGCCTGGAATCCGGCCGTGATGCTCGCCGCGCGGTAGAACACGATCCCGACCAGCGCGACGCCGACCGCGTTGCCGGTCTGGTTCACCGTCGCCAGCACACCCGACGCGGCGCCCGTGTGCTCCGGCGCCACGTTCGACAGCGCCACCGTCGTCAGCGGCGCCAGGGCCATGCCCATCCCGACCCCCTCCAGGGCCAGGCCCGGCAGCAGCGCCGCGACCGAGTGCGTCGCCGCCACGGCGAGCGCGGCGAGGCCCGCCGCCATGACGAGCGCGCCCACGGTCACCGAGTGCCGGCCGAGCCGGGCCGCGATGCGGTGCGCGTTCGTCGACGTGAGCAGGTAGCCGCCGCCGACCGCCATGAACACCGCGCCCGAGCCCAGCGCCGACAGGCCGCGGCCCGACTGCAGGTAGAGCGCCAGCACCAGGAAGAACGACGCCTGGCCCATCCAGAACACCTGCACCGACACCAGCGCCGTGCTGAACGCCCGGCGCCGGAACATCGCCAGGTCGACGAGCGCCCCCGCGCGGCCCCGCTGATGCAGCACGAACGCGGCGAACAGCACCGCGGCCAGCCCGAGGCACAGCCACGTCCACAGCGGCCACCCCCGCTGCGGACCCTGGATCAGCGGCAGTACCAGTGCCACGAGCGCCGAGGTCACCAGCGCGGCGCCGCCCAGGTCCAGCCGCGAGCCGGAGCCGCGCGACTCCGGCACCGCCCGCAGCATCACCAGCGCGGCGGCGCCGATCGGCAGGTTGATGAGGAAGCACAGCCGCCAGTCCAGCCCGAACAGGTCGGCGCGGATCAGCAGCCCGCCGACGACCTGGCCGAAGACCGCGCCCAGCCCGAGCGTGAGCCCGTAGCGCGCGAACGCCTTCGGCTGCGCCGTCGCCGGCACCGCGGTCCGCAGCACCGCCAGGGTCTGCGGCATGATCATCGCCGCGCCGGCGCCCTGCAGGACCCGGCCCGCGATCAGCGCCCACGCCTGCGGCGCGACGCCGCACAGCACCGAGGCGACGGTGAACAGGGTCAGCCCGGCCGAGAGCACCCGGCGGCGGCCGTAGATGTCGCCGAGCCGGCCGCCGGTGATGAGCCCGGCCGCCAGGGCCAGCCCGAAGCCGGCGACGACCCACTGCAGGGCGGCCGGCCCGGCCCGCAGGTCGAGCTGGATCGCCGGCATCGCCACGTTGACGATGAAGAAGTCCAGCGCGGTCATGAACGTCACGGTGAGCAGGGCCGGCAGGACGCCGCGCGGCGCGCGCGCCCCGGCCGGGTCGATGGCCGCCGAGGCGGCGATCGCGGTGCTGGTCATGGTGTTCCCCCTTCGACGCCGACGACGCTACGGAGACCGGCGCGGTCCGGAATCGGCATCGCTTAGGTAATCCGCACTGGTACGGCGTCCGTCGCCCCCGGTTCGCGGGCCGGGGCGGAGGCGGGCCGGCATGTAGGGTCGACAGCGTGCTGTACGGGCGGGAGCGGGAGCAGGAGCGGCTGCGCGAGCTCCTCGACGCGGCCCGCGACGGCTCCGGCGGCGTCCTCGTGGTGCGCGGCGGACCCGGCATCGGCAAGACCGCGCTGCTGGACTGGGCCGCCGGGCTCGACGCGGCGCTGGTCCTGCGCGGCGGGGGCGTCGAGTTCGAGGCCGACCTGCCCTTCGCCGGGCTGAGCCTGCTGCTGCGCCCGGTCCTCGGCCACCTCGAGCGGCTCCCGGCGCCGCAGCGCGCCGCGCTCGCCGGGGCGTTCGGGCTCGGGCCCGCCGCGGCCGCCGACCGGCTGCTCGTCGGCTTCGGGGTGCTGTCGCTGCTGGCCGAGGCGGCCGGGGACGGGCCGGTGCTCTGCCTCGTCGACGACGCGCAGTGGCTCGACTCCGTCTCCGCCGACGCGCTGCTGTTCGCCGCGCGGCGCCTCGGCGGCGAAGGCGTCGCGCTGGTGCTCGCCGCGCGCGACGGCGAGTTCGCCGCGCCGGGGCTGGCGGAGCTGCGCCTGTCCGGGCTCGCCGACGCCGATGCCGCTCGGCTCATCGAGGACGGGCTCGACCCCGGGGTGCGCCACCGTATCCTCGCCGAGGCGCAGGGCAACCCGCTCGCCCTCATCGAGCTGCCGCGGGTCGCCGGCGACGAGCCGGCCGCGGCCGGCGGGCTGAGCGAGCGGCTCCTCGCGGCGTTCCGGGGGCAGGTGGACGGGCTGGCGGAGGCCACCCGCGCGGTGCTGCTGGTCGCCGCGGCCGAGGACACCGGGGACCTCGGCGTCGTCCTGCGGGCCGCGGGCGCGCAGGTCGGCGATCTGCGGCCGGCGGAGCAGGCGCGGCTCGTCGAAGTGTCCGCGGCGGCGCTGCGGTTCAGGCACCCCCTGGTGCGCGCCGCCGTGTACCACGGTGCGCCGTTCGCGCAGCGGGTCGCGGTGCACCTCGCGCTCGCCGCCGCGCTGCCGGGGCCCGAGGCCGCCGACCGGCGCGCCTGGCACCGGGCCGCGGCCGCCACCGGGCCCGACGACGACGTCGCCGAGGCCCTCGAGAGCTCCGCCCGGCAGGCCCGCGAGCGCGGCGGCTACGGCGCGGCCGCGGCCGCCTACGAGCGCGCCGCACAGCTGAGCGAGGCGCCGGCCGCGCAGGCCCGCAGGCTGCTGCTCGCCGCCGAGAACGCGCTGGTGGCCGGGGACGCCGCCGCCGCGGTCCGGCTCGCCGAGCGGGCCGCCGGCATCGACAGCGAACCCGCGTTCCTCGGTCGGGTCGGCTGGGTCGAGGGGCAGGCCTGGTTCTGGCAGGGCGGGCACCGCAACGCCTACGACCTGCTGACCGCCGCCGCCGACCTCGCGCCCGACACCGCGGGGCGGGCGCTGCTGCACGCCGTGCACCCCGCCTGGTACCTCGGCGAACCCCAGCTCGGCGAGTGCCTCGACCGGCTCGCCCGCCTCGACGAGCCGCTCGCCCGCTACCACGTCGCCGCGGTGCGGGGGCGGCCGCTGCCGATGGGCGCCGTCGCCGACCGGCGGGCCGCGCTCGACCCGGCCCGCAACCCGCGGGACCTCGTCGAGCTGTGCGGCTTCGGGTTCGTGGCCGGGCAGGACGCCGAGGCGCACGGCCTGGCCGCCGCGCTCGCCGGGCGGTGCCGCGCCGAAGGGCTCGCCGGGCTGCTGCCGACGCTGCTGTTCTTCATCGCCGAGGCGGAGCTGTTCCAGGGCCGCCACCGCGACGCCGCGGTCAGCGCCGCCGAAGGGCTCGCCATCGCCCGCGGCGGCGGGCAGCCGCTGTGGGTGAGCCAGCTGTCCGCGGTACACGCAACGCTCGCCGCCATCGAGGGCGACGAGCAGGCGTGCCGCGCCTTCGCCGCCGACGCCCTCGCCGCCGCCTCGCCGGGCGCGCGGCCCGCCGGCCACGCCTGGGCGCAGTGGGCCCTCGCGCTGCTGGACCTGGGCCTGGGCCGGCCCGAGTCCGCGGTACCACGGGTGCTGGCACTGCAGGAGCAGCCGCACGCGCATCACGTCGCCGCGCACCGCTGCATCCCCGACCTCGTCGAGGCCGCCGTGCGGGCCGGCAGCCCCGGCGCCGCGACCGAGGCGGTGGGGCGGCTCGAGGCGTTCGCCGACCGGACCGGGCAGCCGTGGGCGCAGGCCCTCGTGCACCGGTGCCGGGCGCTGCTCCGCGGCGACGAGCACGAGTACCGCATGTCGCTCAAGCTGCCGGCGCGGCCGTTCGAGCAGGCGCGCACCGAGCTGCTGTACGGCGAGTGGCTGCGCCGCGCCCGCCGCAAGGCCGACGCCCGGCCCGTCCTGCAACGCGCCCTGGAGGCGTTCGAGCGGCTCGGCGCCCGGCCGTGGGCGGCCCGCGCCCGCGCCGAACTGGAGGCGACCGGGCTGCCGACGGCCGCGCGGGCCGAGCCGAGCGCGGCCCGGCTCACGCCGCAGGAGCTGCAGATCGCCCGGCTGGCCGCGCAGGGCCTGTCGAACAAGGACATCGCGGCGCAGCTGTTCCTCAGCCCGAAGACGGTCGCCTACCACCTCTACAAGGCGTATCCGAAGCTCGGCGTCGCCGCCCGCGCCGACCTCGCCGCCCTGGCGCTGTGACGGCTCAGAAGCCGGCGACCGGGACCGACTCGACCGCGCCCCAGGCGGCCGCGGCGACGGTGCAGGCGACCGCGGCCGCGGCGGCGTAGCGCGGCCAGGACCGCGGGCCGGGGCGCCGGCCGAACGCCCACGTCGCCACCGCCGCGCCGAGCACGGCCTGCAGCAGGCCTTCGAGCAGGCGCTGGCGGCCGTGGTCGCCGACAGCGAGCAGGGTCAGCACGATGTCGATGCCGGCGCCGGACAGCAGGCCGCAGACGAGCCCGGCGGCGGCCGCCGCCCACGGCGCCCGCGCGGTGCGCACCACGTGCGCGAGGGCGCCGAGCGCGGCACCGCCGGCCACCGACAGGACCGTCCAGTAGGCGGCGGCGGTCAGCACCGGCTCCAGCCCGTAGGCGCGCCAGCGCCCGGTGGCGAGGTTGAGCCCGTAGTAGCACCAGGTCGCCGAGCACAGCAGCGCGACCGGTGCGGCGACCGCCCGCGGCCGCGACCGGACCGGCGCCGCGGCGGCGAAGGCGAGGCAGCCCCACGCGAAGCCGGTGCTCGCCACGAACTGCAGGATGACCCCGGTCGCGCCGCCGGCCAGGTCGGCCGAGAACGACGCGACGCCGAGCGCGACGCCGAGCACCACCGCGAGGAGCATGCGGCCATCGTCCCATCACGACGGTGCGGCCCGTGTGAAGGTTTGGTGCTCGGGACTCGGGGCGGGGCCGGCCGCTCGACGGGTGCGCACCGCCCGCAGCGCGACCGCCTGCACGGCAAGGTTGACGGCGAGCGCGGCGCCGAACGCCGGGTACGCGCCGAGCCTCGGCACCAGCAGCGCCACCATGAGGCAGAAGACCGCGAAGCCGACGAGGCCGCCGGGCACGCCGCGCAGCATCCGCACCGCGCCGGGCGCGCCGTCGCGGGCGAGGGCGAACGCGGCCACGACGCTGGTGGCGATCGGGAACGGCGCGAGCACCCCGGTGGCGGCCGGTCCGATCGCCGACGCGGCACCGGTCACGACGAGCACGAGCGCGCCGGTGGCCACGGCCCGGGCCGGCAGGTCCCACCACGGCGGGCGGGCCGCGGAGGGCGCCGGGCCGGGCTCGGCGCGGGGCAGGGCGCGCGCCGCCAGCCAGGCCGACACCAGCACCAGCGCGACGCTGACGTACGGCGGCAGCGAGACCTGGGCGAGGCCGGCGTCGGCGGCCAGGCACGCCGCCCACGACACGGCCAGGGCGCCCGGCCAGCGCAGGCGTCGGGCGGCGTGGCCGAAGACGACGACGAACAGCAGGAGCGAGACCAGGCCGAGCAGCGACGACGCGGCGGCCTGCGCGCCGAAGCGCGGCCCGTGCTCGAGGCACGTGATGAGCAGGATCGGGCCGGCCACGATCGGCAGGGCGACGAGGACCCCGGCGACCGGCGGGCCCCAGCGGCGCCCGGCCAGGCTCGAGCCGGCGACGAGCAGGGGCGCGAGCAACAGCTTCAACAGGAGGGTCACTTACGTGGAGCGTACGGCGCCCGGCGGTACCGGATAAGGTCGGGTCCATGCAGATCAGGCATCGACCGGCCGTGCGGGTGGTATGTCTCGACGCGGGGCAGCGCCTGCTGCTGCTGCAGTGGCAGGACCCGTCCGACGGGTCGCTGCTGTGGGAACCGCCCGGCGGCGGGATCGACCCTGGCGAGACGCCCCTGCAGACGGCGCGGCGGGAGCTCGGCGAGGAGACCGGCCTCGACGGCGCGGCGATCCTCGACCGGCAGGTCGACGTCGAGCGGGACATGCGGTGGAACGGCGTGCACCTCGTCGGGGTCGAGCAGTTCTTCCTCGCCCGCTTCGGCACCGACCGGCCCGGGCTGGGGCGCGCCGGGCTGATGCCCGACGAGCAGGAGACCCTGCGCGGGCACCGCTGGGTCGCGCCCGGCGAGCTCGCCGGGCTGCCGGACCGCCTCGAGCCGCCGCGGCTGGCCGCGATCGTCGCCGAGCTGACCGCGCCCGACGGACCCGGCCCCTGGTCCGGCTGATCAGAGCGCGCGTGGCGAGCGGATCAGCAGGTTCGCCACGACCTCCTCCGGGCCCACGGTGGCGTACTCGTGCGGCACGTCCGCCCGGAACGACACGTGCTCGCCGGCCCGCGCCACCAGGGGCGCCTCGCCGGGCCCGGTCCGCAGCACGCCGCGGTGGACGGTGATGTGCTCCGTCACCCCGGGCGCGTGCGCCGGCGAGTGCTGCACGACACCGGGCTGCACCCGCATCCAGAACAGCTCGAACGTGGCCTGCGGCTCCGAGAAGACCTCGAGCAGGGTCGCCGTGACGGCCGCGCCGCGCACGTCCGCGGCGGACCCCGGCGGATCACCGGGCGCAAGCACCAGAGCCGTCAGTGGTACCCCCAGTGCTCCCGCCACCGCGTACAACGTCTCGAGCGTGGGGTTGCGGGTCCCGTGCTCGAGCCCGGACAGCGTCGCCTTGCCGATGCCGGCGGCGCGCGCCAGGGCCGACAGCGAGACCCCGCGGGCCTCGCGCAGCCGTCGCAGCCGCTCGCCCACCTCGCTCGGCTCGCTCGCCGGCCCCGGTGCGGCACGGCTTGTCCCGCCTGCGTCCATCCGGTTATTGTGGCGTTCCGTTTACGGAACGATCGACGAGAGGCGCTCATGCGGTACCGCGGCATGCTTCCCCCGGTCCTGGCGGGCCTCGTCAGCGCCGTCGTCGGCTATGCGAGCTCGTTCACCGTCGTGCTCGCCGGGCTGCGCGCGGTCGGCGCCACGCCCGCGCAGGCGGCCTCCGGGCTCCTGGCCCTGTGCCTGGCGATCGCGGTGACGGCGATCGGGCTCGGGTTGCGGTACCGGATGCCGATCTCCATCGCCTGGTCCACCCCCGGCGCGGCGCTGCTCGTCGCGACCGGGCACGTGCCGGGCGGCTTCCCGGCGGCCGTCGGCGCGTTCCTCGTCGCCGCCGGGCTGATGGTCCTCGCCGGGCTGGTGCCGTGGCTCGCGCGGGCGATCGCGGCCATCCCGCGGCCGATCGCGGGCGCCATGCTCGCCGGGGTGATCCTGAGCCTGTGCACCGCACCGGTGAAGGCCATGGTCGAACTGCCGCTGCTGGCCGCGCCGGTCATCGTGGCGTGGGCGGTGCTGTTCCGCTTCGCCCGGCAGTGGGCCGTGCCCGGCGCGCTGGTCGCCGCCGTCGCCGCGATCGCGGTGCACGGCTCCGGCGGGAGCCTGTCCGGCGCCGCGCTGCGCCCGGCCGCGGCGCTGACCGTGCCGGCGCTGAACCCGTCCGTGGTGGTGAGCATCGCGGTGCCGCTGTTCCTGGTCACCATGGCGGCGCAGAACGTGCCCGGGATGGCGGTCATGGCGACGTACGGGTACACGCCGCCGCTGCGCCCCCTCCTCGTGGCCACCGGCCTGGCCAGCGCCGCCGCGGCGCCGTTCGGCGGGCACGCGGTCAACCTCGCCGCGATCACCGCGGCCCTCACCGCCGGCCCCGACACCCACCCCGACCCGCGCCGCCGCTGGGTCGCCACCGTCGCCCTCGGCGCCGGCCAGCTGACCCTCGGCCTGGGCGCGTCCCTGGCCATGGCGCTGGTGCTGCTGTCGCCGCCGCTGCTCGTCGTCGCCGTCGCGGGCCTTGCCCTGCTGCCGGCGCTGGGCTCGTCCCTGGCCACCGCGGTCACCGAGCCCGAGGGCCGCGAGGCGGCCGTCGTCACGTTCGTGGTCACCGCGTCCGGCACCACGATCCTGGGCATCGGCTCGGCGTTCTGGGGCCTGCTCGCCGGCGGCCTGACCGCCCTGCTGCTGCACCGCCGCCGTCGCGCCGCGCAGCCTTCGCCGCAGCCGTCGGACGGACCAGAGCCTTCGCACGAAGCCGGCGACGGCGCAGCGGAGGCCGAGCCCGTGGCGGCGCGGCCGTAATTCGCTCGCGCGGGATGCCGGCCGCGCGCGACGCTGGCTCGCGATGGGAATGCTCGATCTCATGGCGACGCGGGTGGCGGCCGGCGCGACGGTGCAGTTCCGCCCGACCGGCCAGTCGATGACGCCGCTGATCCGCAGCCGCGCCCTGGTGACCGTCGCGCCCGCCGACCCGGCCCGGGTCGAGCCCGGCGACATCGTCCTGGCGCGGGTGGCCGGCACCGTGTACGTCCACCTGGTCTCCGCCGTCGACCACGCCAACCGCCGCGTGCAGATCAGCAACAACCACGGGCACGTCAACGGCTGGACCGGCCACGCACGTGTCTACGGCCTGTGCACCGCGGTCGAGGGCGTGCCCCGCCCGCGCACCGAGGGCAAGACCCGCTAGCCGTCCGGCGGTTCGCGGTGGCGCGCCGGGGACGATTGGTGGGGGCAGTGGCCCGGCGTACGGTGGAAAAGTCCCGAAATGACCGCCGAAAACCCCTGGGGGCGGGCATGGACCACGACACCTTCACCGGCATCGTCGCGCGCGGGAGCGGGCTCGACCCGCACCAGGCGCAGCGCACCGCGAACGCCGTCCTGGAGACCCTCGCGATGCGGGTCGGGCGGAGCCACCTCGAGGACCTACAGACTCGCCTGCCGGCCGAACTGGGGCCGGCGATCCAGCGCGGCATCGTGCTCGGGCAGGGCCGCTCGCACCGCATGCCGGTCGAGGATTTCCTCGACGAGATAGCGCGCCGGGAGGGCGACGCCACCCGCGAGCAGGCCGCGGCGCGCGCCCGGGCGGTCTTCGCCGCCATCCGGGCGTCCGCCGGCGAGCGGTCGTTCCGCGAGACGGCGGCGCAGCTGCCGAAGGAGTACGAGTCGCTGCTGGACGCCACGCCGGACGGCCCGGTGCTGCGCGGCGGCGAGGCGCCCGGCGGCACGGTGCCGGCGCCCGGCCCCGTCGAGTACCCCGGCCCGTCCCAGTCGACGCCCGGCGGCCCGGTGCGCCTTGGCGGGCGTTCGACCGAAGCGGCCGCGGTCGGGCCCCTTGAGCCGCCGAGGGAGTACGCCGGGCCACTGACCGCGGGCGAGTTCGCCGGCCTTGTCGCCGAGCGGGCGCGCCTCGGCCGGGAGCGGGCCACGGTGGCCTGCGAGGCGGTCCTGGAGGCGCTCGCGCTGCGCATCCCCGAGCGCCGCGTCGAGGGCCTCCGCCCGTTCGTGCCGCCGCCGTTGCACCCGCCGCTGCAGCGCGGCGTGGAGCGGGGCCGCGGCGGCGCTCGCCGTACCGACCTGGCCGACCTCCTCGACGAGGTCGCGGTCCGCGAGGGCCCGGACGCGACGAGCGAGGACGCCGCCGCGCACGCGAGGGCGGTGCTGTCGGTGCTGCGCGACATCGCCGGCGCCGAGGAGTTCCGCGACACGATGGCGCAGCTGCCGGCGGACTACGACACGATCGTGCCCCGCCTCACCGGGCCGGGGCCGCGGGTGCGCTGAGCGGTCCGACAAGTCGGGCACTCCGTGCCACGACTTGTCGGACTTATACCCTGACAGGCGAAAAATCAGCATAGTCTTCGCGGCCACGTCCGTCATGGCGGCTGGAGACGTCGGCGCGGCCTCGACGGGCCGCGCCGAGAGCACCGGCGAACAGGCCGCTACGGCTCGGGCCTTGGCGGAGGAACCGGCGAGCAGGCCGCCGCGTCCCGGCCGCGGCGGAGGAATCGGCGAATTGGCCGCTGCGCCTCAGGACGTGGCATGGCCCTCGGTGGGCCGGACGGGTGGACCGGTGAACGGGCCCGTGGCGTGATGGCCGGGGCGGCTCAGTGGGCCGGGGCGCGCAACCCGGTGAACGGGCCGCCGTTGCGGCTCGGGTGCATGGGCTGGGCGCCATCGACCGGGTCGGCCGAGATGCGCCAGTTGCGCCACCACTCCTCGTCGGGGAGCTCGCCCGCGGCGCGGACGAAGGCGTGCAGCAGGGCCAGGTCCGCGTCGGTGGCGTGCAGGATGCCGGCGCGCACGATCGCCTCGATCTCGCGGCGGCGGGCGCCCATCACCACCCCGACCAGGTCGCGGCCCTCGGGCGTGAGGCCGAGCCAGATGGAGCGGCGGTCGTTGTACCGATGGAAGCGCTGCACCAGCGACTTGCGCACCAGGCGGTCGCACATCCGGGTGAGCGTCGACGGCGCCACGCCGAGCTCCTTGGCCAGCACCGCGCTGCGCTGCGGGCCGCCGCCGGCCAGCAGGACCAGCGTGCGGTACTGCGGCAACGTGACATCGGCCCCCAGCGCCGAGAGGTTGCGCGCGGCGAGCGCGACCATGCTGCGGCTCACGGCGAGGAGGGCCTCCACGAGCGGCTCGGTTGTCACGCGGCAATCGTTGCATGAAGGCAGCGCGGCCGTATGCCCGCGCCCTGGTGCGCCGGGTGGATCCGCCCGTGGGTGTGGGTTACGGTGTAGCGGAAAATTGCACAGCTGCAATAAATGGGGAGCAGATGAGCGACCCGGACGGCGGGGAGACACTCGGCCTCGCACACATCCTCCTGGTCGAGGACGATGCGGGCGATGTCGCATACACGATCGACGAGTTTCGCGAGCACCGGCTGCGCAACCCGTTGACGGTGCTCGGCAACGGGCTGGAGGCGATCGAGTACCTCGAGCGGCGCGGCGCGCACACCGAGGCGCCGACGCCGGACATCCTGCTGCTGGACCTCAACCTGCCCGGTGTCGACGGGCGGGTGGTGCTGGACCGGGTGCTGGGCAACCCGCGCCTGTCCGACCTCACCGTGGTCGTGCTGACCAGCTCGCCGCTGGAGGAGCAGATGTTGCGCGACTTCGGCGTGCCGACCGAGTTCTACTTCCGCAAGCCGGTCGACTTCGCGCAGCTGTCTGGGCTCATCCGCAGCGTGGACCAGTTCAGCATCGTCGTGGACCGCGCGCGCTCCTAGAGGCGGATCAGGGTCTTGTAGTCGGCGTCGGTGAGCATCTCCGACGTGAGCGCACCGTCGGCGCGCGGCACCTCCATCGCACGGCCCTCCTGCACGAAGCGCACCCCGACCACGTCGGCGCGGGCCGTGAGCGTGCAGACGATCTGGCCGAACGCCAGGATCTCGTCGTTGCGGATCGGGTTGTCGCGCGACAGCCCGACCATCGCGGTGCCGTTGCGCAGCTGTACCCCGGTGATGAACGCCGTGCCCACCAGCGCGCTGTCCAGGCCGCGGTCGCGCTCCTGCGGCGTCGGCCCGGACACGAGCTCCTCGAGCTGGCGTTCCGGCGCGGGCACGGCATTGACGCGGCGGTCGACGGCGACGAGCTGGTTGTCGCGCACGAGGTACAGCCGCTCGACCGCGGTCCCCGGCGAGGCCGGCCCCATCGGCCCCTCGTAGGCGCCGATCGTGACCGACGGCTCGATGGCCCGCGGCGTGGGTTCGGTCGGCACGCCGCACCCGGCCGCGAGGCAGGCGGCCAGCACGACGAGGATCGGCCTTCTCATCGCACCCCCGGCAGCTCGATACGGAACCGCGCGCCGCCGCCCGGCCGGTCGAGCACCAGCACCCGGCCCCCGTGCGCGGCAACGTGCTGCGCGACGAGCGACAGGCCCAGGCCCGTGCCCGTGTCGTTGCCGCGGGCGCCCGAGGAGCGGCCGCGCACGAACCGGTCGAAGATGACGTCGCGCTCGCCCGGTGCGACGCCCGGGCCCTCGTCGTCGACCTCGATGACGCCGTCGTGTCCGGCGGCGTGCACCCGCACGGCGACCGGCCCGCCGCCGTGCGTGACCGCGTTGTCGAGGAGGTTGACGAGCACCTGCTCCAGGCGGCGCCGGTCGACGGTCCACCGCAGCCCGTCCTCGCCGCCGGCGGCCTCGACGATGTCCGGCGACAGGCCGCGGCGCTGCACCGCGCGGCGGGCCAGCTCGCCGACGTCGACGGGCGCGAGCTGCGCCGGCAGGTCGCCGCGGGAGAGCTCGAGGAGGTCGTCGACGAGCGACTGGAACCGGGCCAGCTCCGCCACGACCAGCCCAGCCGCCATCGCGGTGCGCTCGTCGAGGGAGTCGCGGCGCCGCTCCAGCACGCTCGCCGAGGCGGCCAGGGTCTGCAGCGGGGAGCGCAGCTCGTGGCTGACGTCGGCGGCGAAGCGGCGGTCCCGCTCGATGCGCCGGGACAGCTGGTCGACCATCTCGTTGAACGACGTCGACAGCCGCGCCAGGTCGGGGTCGGTGGCGGGGTCGAGGCGGGCGCTGAGGTCGCCGGCGGTGATGCCCTGCGCGGCGTCGGCGACCGAGCGCAGGGGGCGCAGGACGTAGCGGGTGGCGTACCAGCCGACGCCGGCGCCGGCCGCCGCCACGACGGACGCGGCGAGGGTCAGCAGCCAGCCGAGGGTGCGCAGCGTCTGGTCCAGCTCCCGCAGGTAGTCGATCTCGTACAGCGCGCTCGACGGCGTCAGCAGCAGGCCCACGACGACGGCGGGCGAGCCGTCGACGTGCACCCGCTGGATGCCCTGGCCGGAGTCGCTCACGAGGCGTTGCAGGCTCTGCGGTACCGCGGTGGCGGCGCCGCTGTCGGCATTGCGGGAGTACCAGTGGCCGAGGTGGAACACGAGCACGCGCCGGTTGCCGCCGCTGTCGAGCGAGCGCAGCATCCCGGCGATGTCCGGGTGCTCGGCGCTCAGCCCCGCCGCGACGACCCGGGCGTCGAAGGTCGCCGAGCGCACCGCCGCGCGCTCGCGCCCGCTGATCAGCGAGCTCCTGGTCACCTCGTACGACACCAGCGCCATCGACGCCGACAACGTCAGCGCCCCCGCCGCGAACCCGGCCACCACCCGGGTGCGCAGCCCAGCCCGCCATCGCGTCATTTCTGCAGCTTGTACCCCATGCCGCGCACGGTCACGAGGTACCGCGGCTGCTTGGAGTCCTGCTCGATCTTCTGCCGCAGCCGCCCGACGTGGACGTCGACCAGCCGCTCGTCCCCGATCTCGTACTCCCACACCCGCTGCAGCAGCTGCTGGCGGCTGAGCACCTGCCCCGGGTGCTCGGCCAGCTCGCACAGCAGCCGGAACTCGGTGCGGGTCACGGCCACCGCCTCGCCCTCGATGCGCACCTCGCCCGCGTCCGGCAGGATCTCCATGTCGCCGAACACCAGGCTGGACAGCGCCTGCACCGTGCGCCCGCGCCGGCGCAGCGCCCGCAGCCGCGCCGAGAGCTCCTTCACCGCCACGGGCTTGACCAGGTAATCGTCGGCGCCGGCCTCGAGCGCGGCGACGATGTCGTGCGTGTCGTCGCGCGCGCTGATCACCACGATCGGCACGTCGTCGCCGCGGCGCAGCTGCCGGATGCACTCGAACCCGTCGATCCCCGGCAGCATCAGGTCGACGAGCACGGTGTCGGCCGGCTGGTCACGCTGCGCGACCAGCCCCTCCTCCGCGCTCGCCGCGCCGCGCACCACGTAGCCCTCGTCCTCCAGCGCCAGAGCCAGCGAGAGCCGGATGCGGTCGTCGTCCTCGATCACCAGCACGCCTGCCATAGGAGGCATCATGCCGCCCGCGCCCACCCCGCTACCACCTGGTGCGCCGCTGCGGGCCGATGTCATACAACCGTCACAGTACCGGGCACCCGTCGCCACATCGACGCCGAACGCTTACGGAAGGTGGCTCACGTACTCGGCCGCCCGGGGGCGACGGGAGAACCACCATGCACAGCGGCACGGCCGGCCCAACGGCCGCGACGATCGAGATCGTGATCACGGAGGAACTGGACGCCACGTCGGTACCGCGGTTCACCCTCCTCCTCAACGAGGCCGCCGACCTGCGGCCGGCCGTCCTGGTCGTCGACCTGGCGCAGTGCCCGTTCGTGGACGCCGCGGCGATCGGCATGCTGCTGGACGTGCACCGCCGCCTGTTCGCCGCCGGCGGGCGCCTCACCCTGCGCTCGCCGGGCCCGCGCATCACCCGGACCCTGCAGCTGGCCCGCGTGGAAAACGTCCTGCACGTCGAATGACCCTCACCCACTTCCTTCCGCGTTACTGACGCGTAACAATCGGCGGCATGGTTGATGCATCGACCGTGCAGAAAGTTTGGCTGCGGGGGCGCGACGCCGACCTGTCCGCCGTCGCCGCGCTGATCGCCGCGGCGTCCGCCGGCCGCGGCTCGGCGCTGGTGGTGACCGGCCCCGCCGGCATCGGCAAGACCGCCCTCCTCGCCGCCGCGTCTTGGCCCTCCCCCTCCGCCGTCGGCACGCCGTCCGCCGCTTTGTCCGGACATTTCGGAAATGTCGCCCGTCCGGCGGCCGGCGGTGTCACGGTGCTGTCCGTCACCGGATGCCCGGCGGAGTCCGCCCTGCCGTTCGCCGGGCTGCATCGGCTGCTCGCGTCCGTGCCCGACGACCGGCGGGTCGCCTATCCGGCCGGCATCCATCGGCCGCTCGCCGGGCCCGGCCAGGACTCCCCGCACGATCGGGACCTTCCGCACGACCGGGACGGCCGGGGCCTTCTGCACGACCCGGACGCCCGGCACGACCGGGACGATCGGCAGGACCGGCACGACCGGGACGACCGGGACGACCGGGACGACCGGCGCGGCGGCGGCGACGCGCCGGGCGATCGGCTGGCCGCGGGCCTGGCGGCGCTGGCCGTGCTGCGGTCGATCGCCGCCGCCGGCCCCGTCGTGTGCGTCGTCGACGACGCGCACGCGCTCGACCGGGCCTCGCTCGACGCCCTCGCCCTTGCCGCGCGGCGCACCGGTGGCGAGCCGATCGCGATGCTGTTCGCCCTGCGCGACGCGCCCGGCTGCGCCGCCGCCGAGGCCGCCCTCGCCGGCCTGCCCCGGCGCCGCCTCGCACCTCTGGACCTGCGGGAGAGCCGGGACGTGCTGGCGGATGCGGTACCGGACCTGGCCGGCGACGTCGCGGGCGTCCTCGCCGGCCTAGCCGCCGGCAACCCCCGCGCCCTGGTCGAGCTCGCCGCCGCCCTCGACGACGACCAGCGCCGCGGCGAGGCCGCCCCGCCGGGCACGCCGCCACGGGACAGCCTGCTGCGCCGGGAGTACCGGGCGGTCCTGCGCACCCTGCCCACCCCCGCGCGCCGGGTCCTCGTGCTCGCCGCCGCGGCGGCCCTCACCGCCGGCGCCCGCGCACCCTTCGGCCCCGGCGCCCCGGCCGGCGGCGCCCGCGGCGGCGTTCCCGGCGGCCTGCCCGGCTGCCGGGCCGCGCTGCTGCTCGCCGCCGGTCACCCGCCCACCGACCTCGGCCCCGCCGAACGCGCCGAGCTGGTGCACGTCGAGGACGGCTGGGTGCGGTTCGGCCCGCCGCTGCTGGCCCCCGTCGTGTACGCCGAGGCCGGCCTCGCCGAGCGCCACGCCGCCCACCGCCGGCTGGCCGCCCTCGCACACGACCTGCCCGGCGAACCCGGCGAGCCGGCCGCCGCCCTGGCCGCGGCGCTGCACCGGGCCGCCGTCGCCGACGGCCCCGACGACGGCCTCGCCGCGGAGCTGGTCGCCGCCGCACTGCACCGCCCGGCCACCGCCGGCGCAGTCACTGCCGAACCGACCGCCGCCGCGCCTCACCTTGCGACCGCCGGCGAACCGAACACCGCCACGCCGCGCCAGACGGGGGTCTCTGGGGCACTCACCACCGAACCGACCACCGTCGAGCCGATCGCCGCCGCGCTGCGCCGGACGGGCGTTGCCGGCGACGCGGATGGCGGGCTCGCCGACGAGCCGGCCGCCGCCGAAGGGGTTGCGCCTGGCCTGGCCGCTGCCGCGTTGCAGCGGGCGGCTGCGTTGACCGCCGATCCGGCGCGCGCCGCCGAGCGGACGCTGGCCGCGGCACGGCTGTCGTGGCGCGGTGGGGAGCCGCATCGGGCGCGGTTGCTGCTGCGCGGGGTGTTCGCTGCTTCGGTACCGCCGAAGCTGCATGCCGAACGTGAACTCCTGCTCGGCGAGATCGAGCTGCGCACCGGCGCCTCGGCGGACGCCCAGCACACGCTGCTGTCGGCCGCCGCGCGGCTGCCGGGGCGGCGTGCGCTGCGCGCGCTCGAGCTGGCCGGGGAGGCCCTGTGCGCGTCAGGAAGGCACGACCGCTTCCCGGAGGTGGCGGCGCTCGCGCTGGGTCTCCGCCCAGCCGGCCACGAGGGCGGGGCGGTGGACGAGATGCTGTTCGCGCACTTCGAAGGGCTTGCGGCCGGGTTCCGCGGGCAGCCGGAGCGAGCCGCGAAGCCGCTGCGGAGGGTGCTGGAGCTGGCCGCGGTCATCGACGAGCCGCCGGCGCTCGTGCGGGCCGCCTGGGCGGGGATCATCGTCGGGCAGGACGAAGTGGCGCATCGGCTCGCGTCGCGGGCCGCGCGGCTGGCCCGCGGGGTCGGGGATCGGGCGACCGAGCCGCTGGCGCTCGAAGTCGCCGCCACGGCGGCCCTCGCGCTCGGGGATCTCGACCTGGCCGGGGCCAACGCCGGGGAAGGGCTGCGGCTGGCGGCCGCGACCGGGCAGGACGCCGTCGCCGACAACTGCTGCGGGCTGCTCGCCGTCATCGCCGGCATGCTCGGCGACGCCGAAGGGTGCCGGGGGTGGGTGCGGCGGTGCCGGGCCCGGGCGGGGGTCGACATCGACAGCCAGGCGCGCGCGATGTGCGTGTGGGCGGCGAGCCTCGTCGACGTCGCCGAAGGGCGGCACGCCGACGCCGCCGGGCGGCTGTGGGGCGTGATGCGCACGGCGGTGGGGCGCGGGCATCTCGGGGTACAGGTGCCGGCCATTCCGACGCTCGTGGAATCCGTGGTGCGGTGCGGGGATCCGGGGCCCGCGCGGCAGGTGCTCGAAGCCTATGACCTGTGGGCGGGCAGCACCGCCAACCCCACCTGGCTGGCGCTGTCCGCGCGCTGCCACGGGCTGCTCGCCGGCGCCGACGACGAGGCCGACGCGCACTTCCGGGAGGCGCTGCGGCTGCACCTGGCCGGGGACTCGGCGTTCGCGCGGGCGCGGACCGAGCTGCTGTACGGCGAGGAGCTGCGCCGGCGGCGACGGCCCGCCGCGGCGCGGGAGCACCTGCGCAGCGCGCTGGCGACGTTCGAGCAGTTCGGGGCGGCGCCGTGGGTGCAGCGGGCGGCCGCGGAGCTGCGCGCGGCCGGGGACCACGCGCCAGGGGCCGAGCTCGAGGGGCGGCCGGGGCTGACGGCGCAGCAGGACCGCATCGCGCGGCTCGTCGCCGGCGGTGCGACCAACCGGGAGATCGCGGCGGCGCTGTTCGTCAGCCCGCGCACCGTCGATCACCACCTGCGCAACATCTTCGTGCGGCTCGGCGTGCGCTCCCGCACCGAGCTCGCCCGCGTCATGTCCTGACCGGCGCACCGGCGATTTCGCCGATGCGCCCGCGCCTGCACGATCGGCACGCTTCGATCGACGGTTTCCGCCGAGCCGTTCCCCCAAGATCGAGGAGGTCCCCCATGCGACGGGTTCTCGCGCTCGTGCTGGCCTGCGCGGCGCTGGTCTTCGCCGCTCCGGCCACCCAGGCGCACGCGGCGACGGCGCACCGGCCGGTCGTGTTCGTGCACGGGTACACCGGCAGCGCGTCCAACTGGGTCACCGCCGAGTCGGTGTTCATGGCCGCCGGGTACAGCAGCAGCGAGCTCTTCGCGTACGAGTACAACTCGTATGGCAACAACGTCAGCAACGCGCAGGGGCTGGCGTCCTTCGTCAACCAGGTCAAGTCGCGCACCGGGTGGTCGAAGGTCGACATCGTCAACCACTCCATGGGTGGCCTCGTCAGCCTCTGGTATCTCAAGCAGCTCGGCGGCGCCGGAAGCGTCGCGCACCTGGCCTCCCTGGCCGGCGCGAACCACGGCACCACCGCCGCCGGGGCCTGCCTGGTGTTCGTCACGTGCCAGCAGATGTACCCGGGCTCGTCGTTCATCGCGACGCTGAGCGCCGGCGACGAGACGCCGGGCAGCACGGTGTACCACACCTGGTACTCCCCCTGCGACGGCGTCATCATCCCGTACACCAGCACCGTGCTCAGCGGCGCCACCAACACCTACGTCGCGTGCGAGAACCACCTGACGTACCTCACCGACACCATCGTGCTGTCCCAGGTCCGCTCGTTCGTATAGGGCTGAACCGGGCGCTCCCGGGGTCCCCGGCGGGTACTGTCCGCCGGGGACCCACCCGTGTCGAGAGGATCGCCGTGAGCGGACGGCAACAGTCGGTGAGCACGGCGCTCGTGATCGGCGCGCTCGGCGTGGTGTTCGGCGACATCGGCACCAGCCCGATCTACACGCTGCAGACGGTCTTCAACCCGGGCGACCCGCACCCGGTCCCGGTCAGCGCGAACAACGTGTACGGCGTGGTCTCCCTCGTCTTCTGGTCCGTGACGATCATCGTCACCGTCACGTACGTGCTCCTGGCGATGCGCGCCGACAACGACGGCGAGGGCGGCATCCTGGCCCTCATCACCCTGCTGCGCCGCTGGGGTGGCAAGGGCGGCGGGCGCGCCGCCGCGATCCTCGCGGGCCTGGGCATCTTCGGCGCCGCGCTGTTCTTCGGCGACAGCATGATCACCCCGGCGATCTCGGTGCTGTCCGCCGTCGAGGGCCTGAAGCTCGTGTCGCCGTCGTTCGACGACGCCGTCGTGCCGATCACCGCGGTCATCATCATCGCGCTGTTCCTCGTGCAGCGGCGCGGCACCGCCGCCGTCGGCCGGGTCTTCGGCCCCGTGATGATCCTGTGGTTCGTCACCATCGGCGTGTTCGGCGTGGTCGGCATCGGCAAGCACCCGGAGATCCTCAAGGCGCTGTCGCCGACCTACGCCGTCGGCTTCCTCGCCGGCCACTTCGGCGTCGCCTTCTTCTCCCTCGCCGCGGTCGTGCTCGCCGTGACGGGCGCCGAGGCGCTGTACGCCGACATGGGCCACTTCGGCCGCCGCTCGATCACCCGCGCCTGGGTCTGGCTGGTGTTCCCGGCGTGCACCCTGTCGTACTTCGGCCAGGGCGCCCTCATTCTCGACGACCCTTCCAACATCGCCGGCCCGTTCTTCCTGCTCGTGCCCGGCTGGGCCCGCCTGCCGCTGGTGCTGCTGGCGACCGCCGCGACCGTCATCGCCTCGCAGGCCGTCATCACCGGCGCGTACTCGGTGGCGGCGCAGGCCGCGCAGCTCGGGTACCTGCCGCGGCTGCGGGTGGCGCACACCTCCGAGTCGCAGATCGGCCAGATCTACGTGCCGTGGATCAACTGGCTGCTCATGGTCTCCGTGCTGACCCTCGTGTTCGCCTTCCGCAGCTCCGCCGCCCTCGCCTTCGCCTTCGGCATGGCGGTCACCGGCACGATCACGATCACCACCCTGATGTTCTTCTACATCGCCCACCGCCAGTGGCGCACCCCAGTGTGGCTGCTCGCCCCCGGCGCCGCGGTGCTGCTGCTGGTCGACCTGCTGTTCTTCGCCGCGAACCTGACGAAGTTCGTCCACGGCGCCTGGCTGCCGCTGCTCATCGGCCTGACCGCGTTCACCGTCATGACGACGTGGCAGAAGGGCCGCGAGATCGTCACCGCCGAGCGCCGCCGGCAGGAGGGGTCGCTGCACGAGTTCATCGAGCGCCTGCGCTCGGACCCGTCGCTGACCCGCGTGGTCCCCGGCACCGCGGTGTTCCTCAACCGCGGCAAGGAGACGGCGCCGCTGGCGATGCGGGCCAACGTCGAGCACAACCACGTCCGCCACGAGCACGTGCTGATCATGTCGCTGGAGACCCTGCCGGTCCCGCGCGTCGCCACGCAGGACCGCATCAGCGTCGACGACCTCGGGTACGCCGACGACGGCATCGTCCACGTCACCGTCCGCTTCGGCTACATGGACACCCCCGACCTGACCTCGACCCTGCGCCTGCTCGATGCCTCGAAGACCGAGGGCGCCACCGATCGGCCCGAGCAGGCGTCGTACTTCCTGTCGAAGATCGAGCTGCGCCGCGGCGACAACCCGACGATGGCGGTCTGGCGCAAACGCCTCTTCATCGCGACGTCGTACATCACCGCCGACGCCGCCGAGCACTTCGGCCTGCCCCGCGAGCGGACCGTCATCATGGGCTCCCACATCGAGGTGTAGCGCCCGTCACGCCGGGGGCGGCTCCGCGATCGGGAACGTGACCCGCATCGTGGTGCCGACGCCGGGCTCGCTCGCGGGCTCGATCGTGCCGGCGTGGTCGAGCACGATCTGGCGGGCGATGGTCAGGCCCAGGCCGCTGCCGCCCGTCTCGCGGTCGCGGGCCGGGTCGGCGCGCCAGAAGCGCTGGAACACGTGCGGCAGGTCCGACGCGCTGATGCCGCAGCCGGTGTCGCGGACCTCGACCACGGCGCGGCCGGCGGACGGGAACGCGCGCAGCAGCACGTCGCCGCCCGGGTCGGTGTAGCGCAGCGCGTTCGACACGAGGTTGCCGATGACCTGGCGCAGGCGATCCTGGTCGCCATAGACCGGCAGCGGGCCGACCGCCTCCGCGGTCAGGCGCACGCCCGCCGCCTCCGCGACCGCCAGGTGCGCCACGCGGCTGACCTCGACGAGCTCCGCGAGGTCGAAGCCGGTGCGGCGGTACGCCAGGTGGCCGGCCTCGGCCAGCGTCAGGTCCTGCAGGTCGTCGAGGATGCGCCGCTGCAGCAGGACCTCCTCGTGCAGCGAACCGAACAGCTCGCGCGACGGGGGCACCAGGCCGTCCTGCAGCGCCTCGAGGTACCCGAGAAGATTCGACAGCGGCGTGCGCAGCTCGTGCGCGACCCCCGCGACCAGGCGGCGCTGCGCCTGTTCGGCCTCCTCCAGGGCCTCGGCCATCCGGTTGAACGACGTCGAGAGCTGGCCGACCTCGTCGCGGCCGGCGTCGGGGACGCGGGTGTCGAGGTGGCCGTCGGCGAGCAGGCGCGACGCGGCGGTCAGGCGGCGCAGCGGCCGGCTCACGTGCCGGGCGACGAACGCGGTGCCGACCATGGCGAGGACGAGCACGCCGCCGATCGACAGCAGCGTCGGGCGGGCGACGAGGCCGACCGCGTCGTCGTCGACGGCGCCGAGGAACAGCTGCAGCGGCTCCGGCGCGAAGCCCGCGGCCCGGTCGCCGAACGCCTCGACGAGGCAGCGCTGGTAGTTCGGCGTCGGCTCGGCATGGCAGTCGGCGATGGCGGCCAGGTCGCCCTCATGTGCGAGGTCCTGTTCGCGCTCGGCCTGCTCGGGGCAGCCGCCGTTGGTGCCGGGCGGGACGGAGTTGGGCAGCGGCACCCCGTACGCGTCCGGGGTGACCGCCGCGACGTCCAGGGACTGCTCGGTCCGGCAGCGGGCGGTGACGCTCGCCATGCGGTACTGCGCCAGCTCCTCCAGGACGAGCCCCTCCGCCTTCTTGTCGTTCAGGTCGAGCTTCAGCGTGGGGCGGGGGTCGATGAGCGTCGGCGGGCTGACCACCGGGCGGGCGGCGCGGCCGGCGAGGTTGTCGCTGTCGACGGTGACCTCGCCGTACAGGTTGACGAGGCGGATCCGCTGGTGGTTGGCCTCGGAGAGCTGCCGCACCTTCTCCGCGACGCCGGCCCACGAGCCGTGCCGGCGGGCGTAGGAGCGCACGGTGTCGGCGATGTCGGCGACGTGCTGGGTCGCCTGGCGCTGCGAGTCGGAGATCTGCCGGGCGGTCAGCCGGAAGCTGAGGTACGCCGTGGTCCCGATCGCCGCGACGGCCACGACCAGGATCAGCGCGAAGATCCGCGCGCGAAAGCTCACGGCTGCTCGGCGAGGCGGTAGCCACGGCCGTACACCGTCTGGACGTACCGCGGCTGCACCGGCTCGGCCTCGAGCTTGCGCCGCAGGTTGACCACGTGCGCGTCCACGGTGCGCTCGGACACGTCGCGCTCGAAGCCGAACACCCGGTTGATGATCTCGCCGCGGGTGAACACGCGCCCGGGCTCGCCGGCGAGCAGCTCGAGGATGCCGAACTCCTTCGCGGTGAGCACGACGGGCTCGCCGCCGACGCGGACCTCGAAGCGCCCGGCGTCCACGACGAGGTCGCCGACGTTGAGCACCCGCTGGTGGCCGGGGCTGCCGATGCCGGAGCGGCGCAGCAGCGCGCGCACCCGGGCGGCGAGCTCGCGGGGGCTGACCGGCTTGGTCATGTAGTCGTCGGCGCCGAGGTCCAGGCCCAGCAGCAGGTCCTCCTCGGTGGAGCGGGCGGTGACGAGCAGGATCGCGACGCTGGACTCGGCCCGCACGATGCGGCACACGTCGAGGCCGTCGACCTGCGGCATCATGACGTCGAGCACCAGCAGGTCCGGCTTGCGCGAGCGGCACTGCTCCAGGGCGGCCCGGCCGTTGTGCACGGTGAGCACGCTGTGCCCGTCGCGCTCGAGGTACAGCCGGATCAACTCGGCCTGCTTGGGGTCGTCGTCGGCGACCAGGATCCGCGCGCTCATCCCGGCCATTGTGACCCGCCGAATGTGAGGAACCTGCGAAATCCGTTTCGGGTTTCGATCCGGCAACGACTTCTTCATCGGTTCCCAACGGGCCGGTTCCTACCTTCACCGGCATGTGTGGACTCCTGGTGTTTCTCAGCTGCGACGGTACCGCCGACCGCTCCGCCCTCGCCGCGGCGCTCGAGCGGCTGCACCACCGCGGCCCCGACGAGACGTCGATGGTGGCCGACGGCGGCGTCGTGTTCGGTTTCACCCGGCTGGCGATCATCGACCGGGCACACAGCCGCCAGCCCGGGCAGTACCGCCACTGGACCGTCGCCTTCAACGGCGAGATCTACAACTACCGGCAGCTGCGCGAGCAGCTGGCCCGCGAGCACGGCGCGACCTTCGCCACCGAGGGGGAGGCGGAGGTCCTCGCCGCGGCGTTCCACCACTGGGGCCCGTCGGCGGTGGGCCGGCTGCGGGGCATGTTCGCCGCGGTGCTGTGGGATGCGGCGAGCGGGACGCTGCACGCGATCCGGGACCCGTTCGGGATCAAGCCGCTGTACCACCTGCGGACCCCCGACGGGCTGTACCTGGCCAGCGAGAAGAAGGCGCTCATGCCGTTCGCCGGCGGTGCGGCCCGGATCGGGGCGGCGCAGCTGTCGCACTACCTGACGCTGCAGTACGTGCCGGAGCCGGCCACCCTGCACCCGGCCGTGCACCGGCTGCCCGCCGGCCACGCGCTCACCTGCCGGGTCGGGCAGGAGCCACAGATCCGCCGGCACTTCGAGCCGGCGCTGCGCCCCGTCCCGCGCCCCGCCGCCGACGCGATCGCCGCCGTGCGCGACGCGCTGCGCGAGAGCGTGCACGCCCACCTGCAGTCCGAGGTACCACTGGGGGCATTCCTGTCCAGTGGCGTGGACTCCACGGCCGTCGTCGCGCTCGCCCGCGAGGTGCACCCCGGCATCCGCGTGTACACGGCCGGTTTCGACGACCCGCGGTACAGCGAGATCGAGGCGGCGAGCGAGACCGCCGCAGCGCTGGGCGTCGACCTGACCGCGACGCTGGTCCGCGACGAGGAGGTCATCGAGGCGCTGCCCCGCATCGTGTGGCACCTCGACGACCCGGTCGCCGACCCGGCAATCGTGCCGTTGTACTTCCTGTGCCGCGCCGCCGCCCGCGACGTGACGGTGGTGCTGTCCGGCGAGGGCGCCGACGAGCTGTTCGCCGGTTACGAGATCTACCGCGAGCCGTCCGCGCTCGCCGCAGTGGCCGGCCTGCCGGATCCGCTGCGCCGCGGCCTGCGCGCCGTCGCGGGCGTGCTGCCGGAGGGCATGCGCGGCAGGAGCTTCCTGCAGCGGGCCACGACCCCGATCGGCGAGCGCTACTACGGCAACGCGCGCATCTTCGGCGCCGACGAGAAGGCCCGCCTGATGCGCGGCCCGGCCGAGCCGCACACCGCGGTGACCGCCCCGATCTTCCGCGCCGCGCAGGGCCTGGACGAGGTGAGCACGATGCAGTACGTCGACCTGCACACCTGGTTGCCCGGCGACATCCTCACGAAGGCCGACCGCATGTCGATGGCACACTCCCTGGAGCTGCGGGTCCCGTTCCTGGACCGCGCCGTCTACGCCGCCGCGGCGTCCCTGCCGCCGGAGCTCAAGCTGAGCCCGCACGCGACGAAGCACGCCCTGCGCGAGGCGGTGCGCGGCCTGGTACCCGACGCCGTCGTGAACCGCCGCAAGCTCGGCTTCCCCACCCCGACGCGGGTCTGGCTGCGCGGCCCGATCGGCGAGTGGGCGGCCGACGTGCTGTCCGAGACCCCGGTGGACCACCTCATCGACATCGAGCACGTCCAGCGCCTGCTGGCCGCGCACCGCCGGAGCGCCGGCGACCATTCGCGCAAGGTCTGGACGGTGCTGATGTTCTGCCTGTGGTACACCCAGCAGCCCGCTACGGCGTCGCTGTACACAGCAGTGCCGTGACGCGTTCCCGGTCCGCTGCCCCGACCGGCACCTGGACGACGACGAGCGCCCCTGGGTGCTCGATCGGCCGGAGCTGGAACAGCTCCAGCTCGACGGCGCCCACGCCGGGATGCTCGACGCCGACCGTCGCGGGCCGGAAGTCGCGCACGGGATACTCGGCCCACCATTGCCGGAACTCGGGACTGGCGCCTTCCAGCGCCGCGATGAGCTCGTCGAACCGCGCCTCACCGGCGTGCCGCCCGGCGGCCGCCCGGAACTGCCCGAGCACGGCCCGCGCCGCCCCTTCCCACCCCGGCATCCGCCGCCTGATCTCACCGTCGGTGAGCAGCATCCACAGCAGATTCCGCCGCTCCGGTGCTATTTGTCCGGGATTGTGCCGAATTATGGCATATGCGCGATTCCACGCAAGGTAGTCCCAATGCACGTCGTACGCCGAGGCCGGGTTCGGCATCATCGCCTCGACCAGCCGCGCGAGCCGCCCGGCGTCCGGCTCGCCCGCCGCACGGCCACCGTCGCCCGGCGGCGGCAGCCCGGCGAGCGCCCGCAGGTGCGCGTGCCGGTCCGCGCCGAGCCGCAGCGCCCGCGCGAGCGCGTCGATGACCTGCGGCGATGCGGGGATCGCGCGGGCCTGCTCCAGCCACGTGTACCAGGTCAGCCCCACCCCGGACAGCTCGGCCACCTCTTCGCGGCGCAGCCCTGGGGTCCGCCGCACGCCCGGGCTCTCGGGCAGCCCGACGTCGCGCGGCCGCACGCGGGCCCGCTGCACGCGGAGAAACTTGGCCAGCTCGCGGCGGCGCTGCTCGTCACTCATGCGCGCGCCCGCAGCCCACCGGCCGCTTCGGTGCCGCCGCGCCGAGCCGCACCTCCAGCCGTCCGGACGCCCGCCGCTTGGGTGCCGGCCGCTTCGGTGCCGCCGCGCCGATTCGCACGTCCAGCGGTCCGGACGCCCGCCGCTTGGGTGCCGGCCGCTTGGGTGCCGGCGCGCCGCGCCGCGCGTCCAGCCGTCCGGACGTCGGCCGCTTCGGTGCCGCCGCGCCGATTCGCACGTCCAGCGGTCCGGGCGGCCGCCGCTCGGGTGACGCCGCGCCGCGCGGCGCGGCCGGACGTTCGGGGTGCCGGCGTGGCCGCCCTCCCGCGCGGTGGCGCTCGTCGCTCGTCCCGGTCGTCATCGGCCCCCGCGTCCGGCGCTGGGTGGTAACAGCCGTACCAGGATCGCACGCCGTCGATCCGGCACGCTGACCCCATGACCGATGGACTGATGCTCCCGCCCGGCGGCGGCACCCGAATCCCGAGCGCCGGCATGACGCTGAAGATCGGCGCCGAGCGATCGGCGACCTGGTCGATGTTCGAGGCCGAGGTCGCGCCCGGGTTCGACGTCGGCGCGCACCGGCACGCGGCGGCCGAGGAGGTCTTCTACGTGCTCGACGGTGAGCTCGACCTCCTCGCGTTCGAGCCGGAGACCATGACCGCCGGGGACTGGCGGGCGTGGACGTCCGGCGACGGGGCCACGGTGCTGCGCGGCGGTCCCGGCAGCGTGATGTGGGTGCCGCCCGGGTGTCCGCACGCGTTCGCCAACCCGCTCGACACGCCCGCGCGGCTGTTGTTCCTGGTCGCGCCGTCGGGGCATGAGGACTACCTCGCGGAGGTCGGGCGCGCGCTCGCGAGTGCGGGCGGAGCGCCTGACCCGGCCGTCATTGCCGCCGTCCGGGCCCGCCACGACATCGAACAACTGACGCCGATGCGCCGCGGCCCCGCTCAGATCTCCACCACAGCTTAATCGACCCCACCAAACCGATCTCCAACGCCGTCACGCACCGCAAGAATCCATCACGTTCCGTGGCGCTGGCGGGCGGAGACCGGGGCTGGCATGCTTCGCCGCATGGACGTCCGGCTCATCCTGCCGAACGGGGTCACCACCCACACGGCGGACGAACTGCCGGCCCTGCTGGCCCGTGACGACGGGCTGGTCTGGGTCGACGTGCCCACCTGCGACGGGGAGGCGGTCAAGGCGCTCGGCGCGGCGTTCGGCTTCCATCCGCTCGCGCTGCGCGACGCCTCGGTGCGCAACCGGGTGCCGAAGATCCATCCCTACGCCGACCACGTGTTCATCGTCCTGCACGCACCGCACTTCGGGGCGCGGGGCCACGTCCACTACGTGGAGCTCGACCAGTTCATCGGCCCGCGGTACCTCGTGACGGTCCACGGCCCGGCCAACCCCGCGGTGCCGCCGGACGTGCCGCTGCGCCAGACCCGCGACGTGCTGCGCCGCATCGAGTCCGGGCGGTTCGTGCCCGGCTCGGCGTTCGAGCTGTCCTACGCGATCGTCTCGGCGATCACGCGGCTGCAGGAGACCCACGTCGAGGACGTCACCGCCGAGGTGTGGCGGCTCGAGCAGCGGGTCACCGCCGGGCACCTGGGCAACCCGGAGCAGTTCCTGGAGGAGCTGTTCCAGGCCCGGCACGGGCTGCTCGCGGTGCGCACGATGGCCACCCTCGGCGGCGCGATCTACGGCCGCCTCGCCGGGCTCGCGCGGGCCGTGCCGCCGGAGGCGCACCACCTCGTCGTCGACGTGGTGGACCAGTTCGACCGGGTGCGCAGCGTGGCCGACGGCGAGCGCGAGTACCTCCAGGGCGTCATCGAGTTCTACAAGGCCCGCACCGACACGAAGATGACGATCGCGGCGGAGCGACTGGCCGTCATCGCCGCCATCACGTTGCCGATCACGGCGCTTTCCTCGGTGTACGGCATGAACCTCATCGTCAGCGACCACACCCAGGTCCCGCACCTGGTCGCGGTGCTGGTCATCATGGCCGTCATGTCGGCGACCCTGCTCGGCTGGGCCAAACGTCAGGGATGGTGGTAAACGTGCCCGACGAACCGAACACCTGGCGCGAAGGCCTGTGGGCCGCCGCCGACCTCATCACGCCGATGGCCGTGCGGGTCGCGGCGACGCTGCGCCTGGCCGACCACATCGCCGCCGGACGCCGCACGAGCCAAGAACTTTCCGCAGTGGTACCCGCTGAGCCTGACGTCCTGGCCCGCATCCTCGCCCACCTGGTGACCGCCGGCGTGCTCACCCGCGAGGAGTCCGGCGAGCACGGCCTGACGCCGCTGGGCGAGCAGCTGCGCGACGACCACCCCGCGGGCCTGCGCGCCTGGCTCGACCTCGAGGGCCCGATCGGGCGCGCCGATCTGTGCCTGGTCGAGCTGCTGCACACGGTCCGGACGGGCGAGCCGGCGTACCCGCGCCACTTCGGCCGCCCGTTCTGGGACGACCTTTCCGCCGACCCGGCCCGCTCGGCAGCCTTCGACGACCTCATGGGCGGCCGCCTGACCGCCGACGCCCCCGTCATCGCCGACGCGTACCCGTGGTCGCCGCTCGCCCACGTCGTCGACGTCGGCGGCGGCAACGCGAGCCTGCTGATCGCGATCCTGCGCGCGCACGAGACGCTGCGCGGCACGGTGGTCGACCTGCCCGGCGCCGCGCAACGCGCCGGGGCGGCGATCGCGGCGGCCGGCCTGGCGGACCGCGCCACCGCCCGGCCCGGCAGCTTCTTCGACCCGCTGCCCGCCGGCGCCGGCGCCTATGTCCTGTCCGGCATCCTGCACGACTGGGACGACGAGCACGCCGCGCGCATCCTGTCCCGCTGCGCCGAGGCCGCCGGCGGCACGGGCCGGGTGCTGGTCGCCGACCACTTCGGCGGCGCCCCGGACACGGAGGGCGACCTGCGGATGCTGTGCTACGTACGCGGCCGGGAACGCTCCCTCGACGAGCTCACCGCGCTCGCCGCCACGGCCGGCCTGACCCTCGCCGCAACGCACGCGGCCGGCACCCGCACGATCGTCGACCTGCGCCCGCACCGCTGACGACCGGCGTTTTCTCTCCGCGATCATGCGATTTCAGCACCCCGAAATCGGACATCTCCCTGTTGGCGGAAGAAAACGCACACCTGGATCATGGCAATGTTCGATTTGCACCCCGCGCTGTTGCATGATCACGGAAACAAAACGCGCTCGAGCTCCACAACGTCCGCGTTTATCCGCTGTCGGGGTATAAATCCGACAAGTCGTGGCGCGGAGCGCCCGACTTGTCGGGCAAAACGGCAGGCAAGGGGCGTAGACGACCGTACAGTTGGGCGTCATGGTTAGACTCGATCAGCATGACGTACCTGAGCCGACGACTCGCCGCCGTAGCCGCCGCCCTCGTGATCGCGACCGGGGGCCTCGCCGCCTGTAGCAGCGACAACGTCGACTGCACGACCAGCGCGTGCACGGTCACGTTCGACCGCGGGGTCGAGGCCAAGTCCTCCGTGCTCGGCGTCGACGTGAAGCTGGTCGGCGTCGACAACGGCGTGGTCAAGCTCGACGTCGCCGGCACCACCGTCAGCGTGCCCGTCGACGGCAGCGCCCAGGCCCAGGGGTTCGACATCACGGTGCAGAAGGTCACCGACGCCGAGGTGGTCGTGCGGATCCAGACGAGCTGACCGGGGGCTCGCCGCGGCACAGGGCGTCGCCGAGCGGGGTCCGGTAGTACAGCACCGACCGGCCCGCCCGGCGGCGGTCGGCGAGGCCGGCGTCGCGCAGGACCCGCAGGTGGCCGCCGGCCGAGCCGAGGGTCTGGCCGGTCAGCGCGACCAGCTGCGTGGTGCTCTTCGGCTCGGCGAGCAGCGTGAGGATCCTGGCCCGGGCCGGTCCGATGAGGCTGGCGAGGGCTCCCGGGGGTACCACATCCGGGTCCTGAGCCAGCCAGCCGGTGCACGGATAGATGATCGCGTGCACGTCCGCCGGCTCCTCCCAGCTCACCCAGCCGCGCGCCGACGTGGTCGGGGCGAACACGAGCCGGCTGCCGGTCACGTCGCGGGGCGGATAGTCGTACGCGTTGATCTGCAGCCGGCCGTCGCCGAGCCAGCGCATGCCGGGGCGCATCCCGTCGAGCACGGCCGCCCAGCCGCCGGTGCCGAGGCGGCCGGTGCGGGCCACGATGTCGGCCTCGAACACGCGGCGGCGGCGCGGCCAGCCGGGGCGGACCGTGTGCCGCCACGCCCAGTCCAGCAGCTCGACGGCGCGGGCGACGAGGCCGTCCTCGTGCAGCACCGGCGTCAGCGGCCGGTCCATCGTCTCGAGGATGTCGCGGCGGGCATGCTCGTCGGTGGTGGCGGCGACCCGGGCGAGGTCGTCGGCGAACACCGGCGCCTCGACGCGCGGCGGGCGGACGAGGAAGTCGGCGAGCCAGCCGGGGCGGATCGCGTCGCGCAGGAACGGCAGCGCGAACGGGTCGGCGCCCCACCGCGCGCGGAACACCGGCTCGTACTCGCGCAACCACTCCCGCTGCGTCGCCGAGATCCGGTGCTGCCCGGTGAACGCGGCGAGGCAGCCGACGGTCTCGACCATCGGCGAGACCACGAACCGGCTGCTCGCCAGCACGTCGGCATCGATGCGCCAGACCCCCATGTTTCGCCTCCAACCGAAACTCTAACGCCCGCCGGGCGCGGGACCGCAGACTTCGGCGCATGCGCACGTACCGCGAGCTGTTCGCCGAACCCGAGTTCCGGGCCCTGTTCGCCACCGTCTCAGCGCAGGTCGCCGCCGGCACGGTGACCGGCATCGCGCTGGCGACCCTCGTGTACGGGGCGACCGGCTCGGCGCTGCTGAGCGCCCTGAGCATGTTCGGCTCGTCGTTCGCCCAGGTGGTCGGCGCGATGACGCTGCTGTCGGCCGCCGACCGGATCCCGCCGCGGACGGCCATCGCGGGCCTGGCCGCGTTCACCGGCCTCACCACCGCGCTGCTCGCACTGCCCGGCCTGCCGGTCGCCGCCGTCCTCGCGGTCGTGCTCGTCCAGGGCCTGGCCGCGTCGATCGGCGGCGGCGTCCGCTTCGGCCTGCTCGCCGAGATTTTGCCCGCCGACGGGTACCTGCTGGGCCGCTCCCTGCTGAACATGGCCGTCGGCGCCATGCAGATCGCGGGCTTCGCCGCTGGCGGCGCGCTCCTGGCGGCCTTCTCCCCCGCGACGGTACTGCTGAGCGGCGCCGCCCTGTCCCTGCTCGCCGCGCTCGTGGCCCGCGCCGGCCTCACCCGGCGCCCGCCCCGCGCGACGGGCCGGGCGTCGATCCGGGCCACCTGGCAGGGCAACCGCGCCCTGCTCTCCTCGCCGGCCCGCCGCGCCGTCTACATCGGACTGTGGGTCCCCAACGGCCTCATCGTCGGCTGCGAGGCCCTCTTCGTCCCGTACTCCCCCACCGCCGCCGGCGCCCTCTTCGTCGCCGCCGCCCTCGGCATGCTCGTCGGCGACGCCCTGGCCGGCCGCGTGCTGCCGGCGCGCTGGCGCCGCCCGTTCACCACGCCGGTCCAGCTGCTGCTGGCGGTGCCCTTCCTGGCGGTGGCCGCGTCCCCGCCCCTGCCCGTGGCGCTGGTCCTGGTCGCAGTGGCCGCCATCGGGTACTGCGGCAGCCTCCTGCTGCAGGACCGCCTCGTCGAGCTGACCCCCGCCGACCTGCGCGGCCACTCGCTGGGCCTGCACGGCTCGGGCATGTTCACCATGCAGGCCGTCGGCGCCACGCTGGCCGGCGCCGTCGCCCAGGTCGTCTCCCCCGCACACGCCATGGCGGTGATGGCGGCGGCCTCGATCACGGTCTCCCTCCTGCTGGCACCGCACCTGCGCCGCACCCCGCCGACCGCCCCGGCCCCCGCCGCCGCACCGGAGAAGGTCCTGGTCGACTAGGGTTCGGCGATGGTGATCACGTGCCGCTGACGAACCCGTGGCTGTCCGACCCCACCCCGGGCGGGGTCCTGCCCCGCGAGCGCCTCGAGGAGCGCATCCTCAACCTGCTGTCGTCGCAGAACATGTGCGTCCTCGCGACGACCGGGCCGGGCGGCCCGCTCGCCACCCCGGTGCGGTACTACCACCTGGGCTTCGCACTCATGTTCACCGCGGCGCCGCGCTCCCCGAAGATGCGCAACATCGCCGCCGACCCGCGGGTCTCGATCGGCCTGTTCGCCCCGCTGGCCGGCCTGGCCAGCAGCCGGGGCGCCCAGATCTTCGGCACCGCCCGGGTCCTGGGCCCGCACGACCCGGACCGCGCCGGCTACTGGGAGGCGTTCCGCTGGGAGAACGAGCACGCCGAGCGCGGCCGCTCGCTGTCCGAACCCCCAGCGGACCCCCTGGTCGTCGTCGACGCCGACCGGATCGTGTACACCGAGCACTGGCTGCGCCGCGACGGCTACGCCCCGCGCCAGCACTGGCGGGTCACTGCGTAGGGCAGCCGCTCGGCGGGTCGTTGTACTCGTTGGTGTAGATGCGCACGAGCATGCGGCGGTGGCGTACTCGGTGAAGGTCCACAGGTGGCCGTCGCCGAGGCGGTGCCGAAATGTCGGCTATGTCCGTCACGGAGTGGCGGACATAGCCGCTACGACATCGCGCGCAGCTCCGCCACCACGCGGGACGTTGCCGGAGTCGGGATGCCCAGCCGGGCGCCCGCGTGCAGGACCGAGCCGCCGATCGCGTCCAGCTCCAGCGGGCGGCCCGCCTCGGCGTCGCGCAGCATCGAGGACTTCATCGGGGGCGGGATCTGGTCGATGACGGACAGGATCGCGGGGGCCTCGACCTGGGTGCCGCTCGCGCGGGCGAGCGCCGTCACCTCGGACACCATCTCGACGAGGTCGTCGCGGCGGGTCTGGCGGGCGGTGCCGATGCTCGCCCGCGCCGCCGTCGTGATGAGGGCCACCGGGGCCAGCAGCGCCAGCTTGGCCCAGAGGACGGCGGCCTCGGTGTCGCGTATCGTGACGTCGAAGCCCGCGCCCGTCAGCAGCGCCGCCACCGTGTCGGCGCCGGGGCCGGCCACGTCGATGCCGGAGAACGGGCTGGTGTGCTCGATGCGGCCGGTGGCGACGCGGGTGGACTCGACGCGGATGGCGCCGGCGACGACCCGCGCCGACGGGTAGCGCTCGCGCAGCAGCTCCACGTGCTCGACGCCGTTGAGCAGGGGCAGGATGATGCCGGGCGCCGATGCCGGGAGACGGTCGAGCGCGTCGGTCAGCGTCGTGGCCTTCGTCGCCACGACGGCGACGTCGACCGGGGACGTGAGCGACTCGACCGCCCGTGCCGGTACCGTGAAATCCCCGAACTGCACACTGTGCACGCTCATGCCGCGCTCGTTCAGCGCGGCCGCGGTCTCGGGGCGGGCGACATAGACGACGTCGTGGCCGGCGCGGGTCAGCACCCCGCCGAGGAGCCCGCCCACACCGCCGGGGCCGACGATCGCAACGTTGGACATCCCACCAAACTAACCGCTCGGAGGCGGCCATGACCCGCAGAATCGTGCTCACCGGCGCGCCCGGCGCCGGCAAGACCAGTATCGCGCTCGCGCTGCGCGCGGCCGGGCATCTCGTCGTCGACGAGGCGGCCACCGACGTCATCGCCGAGACGCCGCACCTGGAGGGCGACGGGCCGGCGTTCCTCGACCGGATCGTGGCCGTGCAGCGGACGCGGCAGCTGGCGGCGCGCGGCGCGGTGCAGGTGTTCGACCGCTCGCCGGTCTGCACCCTCGCCCTGGCCGTCTACAGTGGACTGCCGCCGACCGTGACCCTCGCGGCCGAGGCCGAACGCATCGAGCGGGAGGGCACCTACGAGCGGCGGGTGGTGTTCGTGCGGCTGATGGGGTTCATCGTGCCGACCGCCGCCCGGCGGATCAGCCTCGCCGACTCGCAGCGCTTCGAGCGCATCCACGAGGAGGTGTACCGCGGGCTGGGCTACGAGCTGGTCGAGGTACCGCCGGGAACCCTCCAGGACCGGGTGGCGCTCGTCGCCGAGCTCATCGCCGCCGGCGGCTGACCGGGGCGGTCGGCGTCGCCGCTGGGCATGTTGCGATCGTTTCTGCCGGTCGAGCTATGTTTTCGGGCATGGTCCAGGCTGCCGAGGTCTTCCCGCGCACGGTGCTCACCACCGGCCGGCTCGTGCTGCGGCCGTTCCGGGCCGCCGACGCGCCGGACGTGCACGCTGCGTGGCAGGACACGGCGTTCGTGCACAGCGCACCGGTCGGGTACCCGTACGCGGCCGCGGACCTGCCGACGGCGGTGTCCTGGTGTACCAGCGGGATGGAACAGCGGCGGGTGGACGGCAAGGGCGTCGGGTTCGCGCTGCAGCCCCGGGCCGGCGGGCGCCTCGCGGGGCACGTACAGCTGTTCGGCGCCGACTGGACGGCCCGCACGGCGGAGATCCACTACTGGACGTCGCCGTGGTCGCGGGGTCACGGCTACGCGGCGGAGGCGGCCGCCGAGGTCGCCCGGTGGGCCCTCGCCGACTGCGGCATGGAACGCATTCACCTGCAGGCCGACACCCGCAACACGGCGTCGCGGCGGGTCGCCGAGGCGGCCGGGTTCCGCTTCGAGGGCGTGCTGCGCAGCCTGGCGCCGGCCCGGGACGGCTCCCGGGCCGACATGGCCGTCTACAGCCTGGTCCGAGCCGACCTGCGGGCCGGCTGCTAGGGCTTGCGGGCGACGCCGCCGTAGACGGCGACCTGGGTGTCGGTGGCGTTCGGGTCGACGTCGGCGTCCGGGCGCCACTTCGTCACGATCGGCAGGCCCGGGTCGAGCAGCTCGAGGCCGTCGAAGAAGCGGGCGATCTCGTCGTGGGAGCGCACCTGCATGGTGACGCCCTGCCGCGCGTAGATCGCCGCGACCCGGTCCCACGCCGCCTGGTCGAAGTCGCCGGTCAGGTGCGACAGGGCCAGATAGCTGCCGGACGGCAGCGCGTCGACAAGGCGGCGCACGACGTCGTAGGGCCGGTCGGCGTCGCCGACGAAGTGCATGATCGCGATGAGCATGAGCGCGACGGGCCGGTCGAGGTCGATCGCGGCGCGCAGCTGCGGCGCGCTGAGGATCTGCTCGACGTCGCGCAGGTCGGCGTCGACGTACTCGGTGCGGCCCTCGGGCTTGCTGGTCAGCAGCGCCCGGGCGTGCGCGAGCACGATCGGGTCGTTGTCGACGTAGACGATCCGCGAGTCCGGCGCGACGGCCTGGGCGACCTCGTGGACGTTCGGCGAGGTCGGGATGCCGGTGCCGATGTCGAGGAACTGCCGCACGCCCTGCTCGACGGCGAGGTACTCGACCACGCGCCGCAGGAAGTTGCGGTTCTCCCGGGGCGGGATGCGGCTGTTGGGGTTGGCCTGCAGGCCCTGCTCGGCCGCGGCCCGGTCGGTTGGGAAGTTGTCCTTGCCGCCCAGCAGGTAGTCGTAGACCCGGGCCGGGTGAGGCCGGTCGGTCTGCAGGTCGATCGGCTCGCGATCAGCCGCGGGCTTGCGCATCCACTCGGCGCCAGACATGTCCGTTCTCCGCACGTGTGTTCCGCCTGGGGGTCCCCGTCCGGTTCGGATCATAGCGGCCCGGACGCCTAGGCGGGCAGCGGCCGGTCGGCCACGACGTGTTTCATGACGAGCGTCGAGTTGAGCCGCTGGATGCCGGGCAGCACCGCGAGGACGTCGTCCTCGAGCTGCTGGTAGGCGGCGAGGTCGGCGGTGACGATCCGCAGCAGGTAGTCGGGGTCGCCGAAGAGCCGCTGCGCCTGCACCACGTTGGGGACGCGGGCGACGGCGGCCTCGAACGCCAGCAGCGTGTCGCGGTCCTCCTGCCGCATGGTGACGAAGACGAGCGCCTGGAACCTGAGCCCGACGGCGTCGGCGTCGACGACGGCCCGGTAGCCGCGGATGGTGCCGTCGCGCTCCAGCTCCCGCAGCCGCCGGTGGCACGGCGACACGCTCAGCCCGACCCGCCCGGCGAGCTCGGTGACGGTGAGGCGGCCCTCGTCCTGCAGTACCGCAAGCATCTTCCGGTCGATGGCGTCCACGCGCACGATTCTTCCACCGGGGGCCGTTCGGGGGACAGACTTTGGCAACACTTTCCACGCGTTCGTCGATATGTTGCGCCCATGTCCGCGAGCTCCCTGGCGGCGTTCTGGCTCCTCGCCGCCCTGCTGATCGTCGTGCCCGGCGCCGACTGGGCGTTCACCCTGGCCGCGGGCGCCCGCTCGCGCGCGGTCGGCCCGGCGGTGGCCGGCCTGGCCGCCGGCTACTGCGCGCTGACCGCCGCGGTGTCGGCCGGGGTCGGCGCCCTGGTCGCCGGCTCCCCCGCCGCGATGACGGCGCTGACCGTGGCCGGCGGCGCCTACCTGGTCTGGCACGGCGCGACGACCCTGCTGTCCCGGCCCGCGGCCGCCCCGGCCGCGGTGGCGGCGCCGGCGCCGGGCGGCTGGCCGGTGTTCCGCCGCGGCGTGGGCGTGAGCGCCCTGAACCCGAAGGCGCTGCTGCTGTTCCTGGCGCTGCTGCCGCAGTTCACCGACCCGGCGGCGCCGTGGCCGGTGCCGGCGCAGCTGGCCGCGCTGGGCCTGACGTTCACGGCGACGTGCGCGGCCTTCTACACGGCGCTGGGCACCGCCGCGCGCACGCTGCTGTCGGCGCGGCCGCGGGCGACGGCGGCGGTGACCCGCACGGCCGGCGCCGCGATGCTGCTGCTGGGCGCCGCGCTGCTCGCCGGCCGCTTGGTCGGCTGACCGCCGCCTGCCTTCGCCGCATGATTGCGCGTCCGCGGGGCATCGTGCGCCCGATCCGCGCCGGCTGATCCGGGGGGCATCATGTCGCAGCTAGTTGTCACGTCGTACGGCGATCCGCGCGAGTCCGTATCGCTCGAGCGGGCTCCCAGTCTGCTGCTGGGCACCAACGACATCTTGGTCGAGATGGAGGCCGCGCCGGTCAACCCGTCCGACTTCCTGCTCGTCCGGGGCGGCTACGGTGTCCGGCCGCAGCTGCCCACCCCGGTCGGCGGCGAAGGAGTTGGGCGAGTGGTCGACGCCGGCGGGGCCGCCGGCACGCCGCTGGTCGGGCGGAGGGTCGTCATCCTGCCCACCTACGAACAAGGCACCTGGGCCGACAAGGTGGCGACCTCGTACCGCAATGTGGTTGCGGTGCGCGAGGACGCCGATCCGTTGCAGCTCGCCATGCTGCCGATCAATCCGGCGACCGCGTACCTGTTGCTGCACAAGTACGCCGAGCTGGCCGCCGGCGACTGGGTCGGCCTGAACGCCGCCAACTCCGTTGTCGGCCGCTGGATCATCGCCCTCGCCCGCTTGCAGGGCCTCAAGACCCTCAACATCGTGCGGCGTGAGGCCGCGGCCCAGATCGTTCGTGACGCCGGCGGAGACCGTGTGATCGTCGCCGGTGACGACCTGCCCGCCCAGATCGCCGGCGCACTGGACGGCGCGGAACTCGCCCTGGTGCTGGATGCCACGGCCGGCCCGATCGTCGCCGACCTCGCCGGTGCGCTGAGGTTCCGGGGTGTGATCGTCACCTACGCGTTCGTGACCGACATACCCCCGGCCGTCCGGGCCCACGACCTCATCTTCAAGGAGATCACGCACACCGGATTCTGGGTGCACAACTGGCTGCGCCACGCGCCACGCGCCGAGATCGAGCAGACCTACCGCACGCTCAGCGACCTTGTCGCCGACGGCGTGGTGAGCGTCCCGGTCGATGCGACCTACCGGTTGGACGACTACCGCGAGGCGTTCGAACACGAGATGACGCCAGGTCACACCGGAAAGATCCTGTTTACATTCGCCTAGGGTCGCGACTCTTACATTTAATAATGTTAACTGATAGCCTTCCTCACCATCGATCCATCGACGGTGAGGAGTCCAGTGAGATCTCGACGTCGTACATTCGCCCTGGCAGCGGGCGCGGCACTGGCCGTCGTGACGACCATGGTGCTCGTGCCCACGCTCCAGGCGCAGGCCGCCAGTACCGCCATCCAGGCCGCCTGCACCGCCCCGACCTGGGCGGAAGGCAACACGTACACCGCCGGCACCCAGGTCACGTATCAGGGCCACACCTACCAGGCCCTGCAGACGCACACCGCCTATCCGGGCGCCGGCTGGACCCCGTCCACCACACCGGCGCTGTGGAAGGATCTCGGCGCGTGCACCGGAGGCGGCGGCCCGACCACGCCCCCGCCGACGACGCCGTCGGGAGTTCCGTCAGCGCCGTCCAACCTGCGGGTCACCGCCACCACGAACACCAGCTTCACCCTGGCCTGGAATGCCTCCAGCGGTACCGTGACCGGGTATCGGGTGTATGAGGGCTCGACCGTGCGGGCCACGGTGACGGCGACCTCGGCCACGGTGTCGGGCCTGGCCGCAGGTTCCACGCACACCTACACGGTGAAGGCGTACAACGCCCAGGGCGAGTCGGGGGCGTCGAACAGCGTCACCGCCACCACGACCGGCGGCACCAACCCGCCGCCGTCCGGCGGCGCCGCCGCACCCTACCTGTACATGGGCTGGGGCGACCCGCCGAACCCGCAGACGGTCCAGTCGGCCACCGGCATCAGGTGGTTCACGATGGCGTTCATGCTCTCCGGCGGCGGCTGCACCCCGGCGTGGGACGGCAGCCGGCCGCTGTCCGGCAGCGCCGACGCGACCGCGATCAGCCAGATCCGCGCCGGCGGCGGCGACGTGGTCCCGTCCTTCGGCGGCTGGCAGGGTAACAAGCTCGGCCCGAACTGCTCCACCCCGCAGGCCCTGGCCGGCGCCTACCAGACCGTGATCAACGCCTACGGCCTCAAGGCGATCGACATCGACATCGAGAACACCGACGAGTTCGAGAACGACACCGTACGCAACCGGATCGTCGACGCCCTGAAGATCGTCAAGCAGAACAACCCGTCGGTGAAGGTCATCGTCACCTTCGGCACCGCCACCACCGGCCCCGGCTACTACGCCCAGCAGCTCGTCAGCCGCGCCGCGTCGACCGGCGCCGGCATTGATGTGTTCACCATCATGCCGTTCGACTTCGGCGGCGGCGCCAACATGTACCAGAGCACCGTCAGCGCCGCCGAAGGCCTCAAGACGATGCTGAAGTCCTCGTTCGGCTGGGACGACGCCACCGCCTACCGGCACATGGGCATCTCCGGCATGAACGGCCTGTCCGACCAGCAGGAGAACACCTCACCCGCGCAGTGGCAGCAGATCCGCGACTACGCCCAGAACAACCACCTCGCCCGCCTCGCGTTCTGGTCGGTCAACCGCGACCGCCCATGCCCCGGCGGCGGCGTGGTTTCCAACTGCAGCGGCATCTCCCAGAACAACTGGCAGTTCACCCAGATCACGGCCACCTTCACCGGCTGACCACGCACTACCAGGGGGCCGGCGCAGCTACAGCGCCGGCCCCTTGTAGTCGGACGATATTGCGCGCCGATGGCGATCGGATCGGCGCCGGTTCCGGCGACCCTCGGCTGGGCGCTGGTGTGGCCGCCGTTGTCGTCGGACGTTGGATTGCGCGCTCGCCCGGGCGACGACGAGGAGTGGGTCCCCGAAGCTGTCTGCGCCGCTCAGGACGGATACGTGTTGCCAGGCGTCGTTGCGATCAATACGCCGGCCACCGGCTGCCAGCCGAGCGTCATGTACAGACGTTGACCGTCCTCGCTGGCGATGAGCATGCCACGTTCGGCGCCTTCTTCGACCGCGGAACGGGCCAGTGCACCCATGACCGCGCTGGCCAGGCCCATGCGGCGATGAGCCGGCATGGTCTCGATGCGGTCCGCGACTGCATCCGTGCCGGCCAATCCCATCGTCCCGCGCGCACCGACCTCTCCCGACTCGTGCCGTACCGTGGCCCTGACCACGCTGTCGTCTCGGTGCGAGTCGACCTGGGTCATGAGCCGGTACGGTGCAGCGGGCAGATTCTGCGGATGCCCGCGAAGATCGGCGGTCATCAGCAGCTCCGAGTGCTTGAGCACGATCAGGCCCGCGGCCGTCAGAGCCGAGGCCGCCCTCGCCGGATCGGTGGTGGGCACGGTCAGCCAGGTGACGGAATCCTCGCCGGCGACCAGCTCAGCCAGCCTGGTGAGCGACGCGAGATCCTCGCCGGCATCGAGCGCGACGTACTCGATGTCGCGGCCGGGCTGCATGGACCGGACCCGCAACGCGCCGCCTACGTCCTCCGCGACGGGCAGAGAGCGGGCCGCGCCCCAGCCGCGCTGCCAGCGGACGATGAGATCTCGCAGGTTGCTCACCCATCGAGTAGATCACCCGCACATGAGCGGCCCGCCACCGCCACCGGTGGTGGTCCGGCACCCACCGGCGATCGTCACGCCCCGCACGCCCTGATCTGGATGGCCGGCGCGCGCATGCCGTATAGCGGATGTTCGGCATGGTCGTTCCGGCGCCCGACCTGTCCATGATCCGTCCGATGACCGGTGGACCGGCTAGGTGTCAGGTGACGCACACTGATCTCATGGACCGTCCTGCTTCATTTCTCGCCGATCCGCCGCTCAGTGCGGAGGTGGCTGCCGAATACGAGGCAGATGTCACCGGCGACGGGTACGTCAACAACCTCACTCGGGTCTGGTGCTGGCGCCCTGACGTGTTGGCGTCGTTCCAGGCGCTGCGCAAGGATCTCCTCGCCGGGTCGGGCCTGTCGGGCAGGGAAGCCGCAGTGATGGTGGCCGCCACCGCTGCCGCTCGAGGCGACGCCTACTGTGCGCTGGCCTGGGGCTCGAAACTGGCCGGACTCAGTGACGAGGCGACCGCTGCGGGCGTGCTGCAAGGCTTGGACGGTGGGCTGTCCGAGCGGGAGGCCGCACTGGCCGGCTGGTCTCGTCAGGTCGTTCTGGATCCGAACGCCACGACCGACGCCGATGTCGACCGCCTGCGCGACGCGGGCCTCAACGACCTGGAGATCTTCGAGGCGACCACCTTCATCGCGTTGCGGCTGGCGTTCTCCACAGTCAACGACGCGCTGGGAGCGCGGCCGGATCAGCAGCTCGCTGAGAGGGCACCCCGGCTCGTCCGCGAAGCCGTCGATTTCGGCCGACCGGCCTAGGCTTACGCGTCGTTTCCTGCTGGGCCAAGGCTTGCGTCGCGGGCGTCCTGATGCGCGGTCGCGTTTGGTCGGCGTCCAGCGGCCGGCTATCTGTTGTTCAACCTCGCGAGGCCGCGAGCTGCGAACTTGCGCACCTGCTCGTCCGGATCGGCGAGCAACGCACGAAGTGTGGGTTCGGCTGCCCGGTCGCGCAGCCCGCCCAGATACCAGCCGAGGACCATCCGTACGTGCGGAACCGGATCATCAGCGAGCGGCAGCAACACCCTCGATGTCGTCGACCAGTGACGACACATCCACGCCTCGACCCGCAGCGGCGAGTGAACGCAACAGCTCATCGAGGGTGTGGGACACCCCTCAAGAATAATGATCACCGACCTGACCGAGGAACTCGTACGGCATCCGCTCTATGCCGCATGGCCGGTCACGGTAGGTGCACGGTCAGGATCAGCAGCCGGGAGCGAACAGCGCCGACTTCGACCACCAACGATGCATCATGCATTCACAACCCTACTCGGCAACATGGACGTCCACACCGTTCTGACGGATCGCCCGGTTCGACAGCTGCTGAACCGTTGACGCTTAGCTCTACATGAGTAGAGTTAAGCCCATGCCGCCGCGGAACCGTCCACTGTCCGCTCAGGCCGTGGGCGTCCTGCGCGCGCTGGCGGCCGAGCCCTCCCGCTGGCGCTACGGCTACGACCTGGCCACCGAGGTCGGGCTGAAGTCCGGCTCGCTGTATCCGATCCTGCTGCGGCTGGCCGACCGCGGCCTGCTGGAGGCGGCCTGGGAGCCCGGCCCGGAGGGCCGCCCGCCCCGCCACATGTATCGGCTGACCGGGTCCGGCCGGGAGTACCTCGCGGCGCTCCCGACCCCCGCCCGGCCGGCACCGCGTCTGAACCTGCGGCCGAGTGAGGCGCCATGATGCCCCTGATCTTCGTCTTCATCGTCGGCGCCGCAGCGGCCGTCGTGCGCCGCCGCCTGCTGGCCGGGCCGGGCTCGATCCCGGACGCCCCCGCGCGGATGCTGGGCTGGTCCGTCGGCCTCCTCGCGGCGGAGCGCGAGGAGCGGGGCCGGGCGATGATCGGTGAGCTGGACCGCATCGAGGGCCGGACCCAGCGGTGGCGGTTCGCCCTCGGCTGCGCCGGCGGCGCGCTGGTCATGCCGCCGTGGGGCCGCTCGGCGGCCGCCCTCGGCGCCCTGCTGACGGCCGCGGCCGGCGCCGGCGGCCTGGTCGCCTACGCGCACCTGCATTACCGGCTGCCGGCCGACGGCTGGACGTGGTTCTGGGACGCGGTCCTGCTGCTGGTCCTCGTCGGCTACGTGCTCGGCGGAAGCACCCTGCTGCGCCGGCCGGGTGTGGCCGGGCCCGGGCTGGCCGGCGGCCTGCTCACCGCCGCGGCCTGGCTGGCCGTCAGCGGGTTCGACTTCGACCATTGGATCAACTCGGTGCGGTCGCACTGGCTGCTGGCGTTTCTGGCGCCGGTCGTGGTCGGCGCCGGCGGCACGTTGTGGGGCGGCAGCGCCGCCGCCGGCCGGCGCGCCGCCCGGCTGGCCGCGGTGACCGCCGCGCTCGGCGTCTACCTCTACGGGGTGTTGGCGGTCGCGGTCGTCGGCGCCGCCGGGCACGACCCGAGCGACGGCTGGACGCCCGCCCAGGTGGTCGACGACAACCTCGGCAACCAGGCGGTGTTCTACCTGGTGGCGCTGCCCCTGATGACCGCGACCATCGGGTGGGCCGCTGCCGCGGCAACCGCCCGCCTGCGGCCCGACCGGTCGCCGTCCCCGGCGCCGGCCGCGGTGGCCCGGGGCCATCGGGTCTGGCTCGTCATCCTGCCGTGCGCCGCGCTGGCCGCGATGGTCCTGCTCGTCCTCCTCATGTTCCTGGCACCGCACCGCTGACCCGACTCCGTGGTCCGGCGAGTCAGGCGTTCGTCAGGGCGCGGGAGGCGGCGATGACGGCGCTCGCAGTGCCGGTGCCGAGGGTGATCGCCGGCCGCTGACCACCGGCTCCGCCCGGCAGGTCCTGCTCATCCTGGTGTACCAACTGGATCGGCTCTTCGGCGCTCAGGCGTCCCAGAACTCGCCGTCGGGGCGCGACTGCGGGTCGGCGTGCTTGGCGTGCTCCTGTGCGCGCAGCTCGACGCGGCGGATCTTGCCGGAGATGGTCTTCGGCAGCTCCGCGAACTCGAGTCGGCGGACCCGCAGGAACGGCGACAGGTGTGCGCGGCAGTGGGCGAAGATCGCCCGGGCGGTCTCCTCGGTGGCGGGCCAGCCGGCGGCGAGGACGACGTAGGCCTTCGGGACCGCCAGGCGCAGCGGGTCCGGCGAGGGCACGACCGCGGCCTCGACGACGGCCTCGTGCTCGATGAGGACGCTCTCGAGCTCGAACGGGGAGATGCGGTAGTCGGAGGCCTTGAACACGTCGTCGGCGCGGCCGACGTAGGTGATGTAGCCGTCGGCGTCGCGGGCGCCGATGTCGCCGGTGTGGTAGTAGCCGCCGGCCATCGCCTCGGCGGTGCGCTCCTCGTCGCCGTGGTAGCCGGTCATCAGGCCGAGCGGGCGGTGGGCGAGGTCGAGGCAGATCTCGCCCTCCTGCGACGGCTCGCCGGTGGTGGTGTCGATGAGGGCGACGGTGTAGCCGGGGGCGGGGCGGCCCATGGAGCCGGGCCTGACCGGCTGGCCGGGCGAGTTGGCGATCTGGACGGTGGTCTCGGTCTGGCCGAAGCCGTCGCGGATCGTCACGCCCCACGCCTTCTGGACCTGCTCGATGACCTCGGGGTTGAGCGGCTCGCCGGCGCCGACGGCCAGCCGCGGCGGCGCGGCGAGCTGGGTCAGGTCGGACTGGATGAGCATCCGCCACACGGTCGGCGGCGCGCAGAAGCTCGTCACGCCGCAGCGCTGCATCTCGCGCATGAGCGCCGAGGCGTCGAAGCGGGTGTAGTTGTAGATGAACACGCACGCCTCGGCGTTCCACGGTGCGAAGACGTTGCTCCAGGCGTGCTTGGCCCAGCCGGGCGAGGAGATGTTGAGGTGCACGTCGCCGGGGCGCAGGCCGATCCAGTACATCGTGGACAGGTGCCCGGCCGGGTAGGACGCGTGGGTGTGCTCGACGAGCTTCGGGCGGGCCGTGGTGCCGGACGTGAAGTACAGCAGCAGCGTGTCGCCGGCGTCGGTCGGCGCGTCCGGCGTGAACGTGGCGTCGTCGGCGAGCGTGTACGGCAGCCAGCCCCCGGCGTCGCCGCCGACGGCGATGCGGGTCACGGACGCGTCGACGCCGTCGAACTTGGCGGCGGACGCGGCGCCGGCGATGACGTGCCGTGCGCCGCCGCGGGCGACCCGGTCGCGGGCGTCGGCCGGGCCGAGCAGCGGCGTGGCCGGGATGATGACGGCGCCGAGCTTCATCGCGGCGAGGATCGTGTCCCACAGCTCGACCTGGTTGCCGAGCATGAGCACGATCCGGTCGCCACGGGCGACGCCCTGCGCGCGCAGCCAGTTAGCGAGCCGGTTGGAGCGCTGCGACATCTGCGCGTAGGAGAACCGCTGCTCGCGGCCGTCCTCCTCGACGATCCACAGCGCGGGCGCGTCGTTGTCCTTCGCGACGGTGTCGAACCAGTCGAGGGCCCAGTTGAAGGAGCCGAGCTCGGGCCAGCGGAAGCGCGCCACCGCGGCCGCGTAGTCCTCCCGCGTGGCCAGGAGCAGGTCGCGGGCCTCTCGGAACGACGCGTACGACATGGGCGTCAGCCTAGGCCGCGGTGCAGCGCGCCCGCCAGACGAGCGAGCCAGGGGCCGGGGCCGCCGTCCAGGGCCGGGTGGGGTTCGACGGTCCAGGACCGCACGTCGCCGGGGGTCAGGCCGGCGACCCCGGGCAGGCGGCGCAGCCGGGGCGTGAGGCGCACGCCGGGCAGCTCGGCGAGCAGTACCGCGTCGAAGAGGTCCTTCCCGCCCGCGGCGCCGAGGCGTTCGTGGTCGGTGGCCAGCCACTGCAGCTTCCACGCCAGGGACAGCGACGGGCCGGCGGTCCACAGCGCGTGCAGTGCGCCGTCGGCGCGCGGGATCGCGGTGAGCACCGGCGGCTCGGGCAGCGTCTCGTCGTAGGCGAAGTCCACCTGCACCGAGCCGTCACCGCCGGCGAACGGCACGACGATCCGGGCGCCGCCGCCGCTGTCGTAGTCGTAGTAGGAGGACGTGAACAGCGCCTTGGCCGGTTCCAGGCGCACGCCCTCGGGGGTCACCGGGCGGCGCTCGATGAGGCCGAGGAGGTCCATGTGCGGGCGGTCGGGGTCGAGGTCGTCGCCGCGCATCCAGCTCAGGCCCTCGGGCGGCAGCCGCGGGCGGAAACCCTCCGCCTCCCAGTCCTCGGGCGCCCACAGCTCGTCGCGGCTGCGGCGGTGCACCGTCTCCGGGGCCGTCCGCAGGCGGTGGGGGTCGTCGACGTACGGGTAGGGCCAGAAACGATCCTGCACCCCGACCGCGCCGGGGCGCACGACGAAGTCGAGGTCGCCGGGCGCGCGGGCCCGGTCGCCGGCCCAGGCGAGCATGGTGACGCTGCCGCGCAGCACCAGCGCACCCGACAGGGGCGACCCGCCGATGAGGGCAAGGACGTGGTCGATGGCGGACCGGCGCGGGTTCACGGCCCGAGGCAGCCGGCGTCGGCGGCCGGGTAGCTGTCCCTGACGAGCACGGCCCGAGCTTCTCACACGGAGGCCGGCGAGCAGGGCGGCGGCGGCCAGCAGCGCGGCCACTGCGGCCGCGTCGCACGCGCATCCCTCTCGCCGGCGGTCCTACCGTCGCCGCTGCGGCGTTACTTGGATTCCGTTTTCCGCGCCCCGCTGCGGGCGGCGGGGCGCTTGGCGGCGCTGTGCTCCTCGCCCTCCATGAGCTGCATAATCCGCGGTGCGAGCGCGGAGGCGAGGGCGGGCGCGAGCGAATCGGCGAGTGCGCCGGCGAGCGCCTCGGCAATGAGCACCCGCTCCAGCAGCGGCGTGCCGGGCGCGATCCGGGGCGCGATGCCCATGACGGACTCGAGGATGCCGGCGGAGCCGCCGCGGCCCCGGCCGGCTCCTGCGCCGCCGCGGCCCGCGTCGTTGAGGATGTCGAGAATGAGGTCGTCGATGAGGGCGTCGACGGGCTGCGACTGCGCGCCCTCGTGTTCGTGCGGCGTGTCGGCCGGCATGGGTGCTCCGTTTCCCGCGCTGGTGGGCGGCCCGCCCCGCCGCCGCGGAAGTGACGGCGGGACGGACCTGGTCGGTAATGACCGGTGGTGGCGCGCCGGCTAGCGGCGGGAGAGCATGGCGGCGAGCAGCAGCGGGTGCTCGATCATGCTCTCGCCCTCTTCCTCGCGGCGGCGCATCATCATCGCCATCAGCAACGGGTGCTCGATGCCCATGCCGCGGCTACGGCGGCGGCCGCCGCGCGCGAGCGCGGCGAGCATGAGCGGGTTGTCGAGGATGCTTTCGCCCTCCTCGGAGCGCCGCTTGGCGAGGGCGGCGATCATCAGCGGGTTTTCGAAGATGCTTTCGCCCTCTTCTCGGCGCGAGAGCATGGCGGCGAGCAGCAGCGGGTGCTCGATGCCCATCCCCATCTCGCGCTCGCTCGACTCCTGGCGCTCGGCGGTGGCACTGGTCACGGACTTCTCCCTCGGTCGGGCGGACCCGGCCCGGCTCCCGAGTCTGTCCGGGCCGGGGTTACGCGCCAACGGTCGCGGAAGGTCGCATGATCCGGCGTCACCTGAGCGGCGTGACCTCACACGCCCCAGCGGACCAGGACGCGCTCGGGCTGCTGCGGGTGGACCATGACGTTGACCCGCTGCCCGACGCCGGTCTGTGCGGCGGCGCCGAGCGGCAGCAGGGTCTCGCGGCTGACCGGGTACGGCGGGCGGTCGCCGACCTCGACGAGCAGGTCGAGGCGGACCATCGCCTGCATGTTCACCCGGGCGCCGGTGTCGGTCAGCCCGATGATCGTCGCGGCGCCGGGCGTGCCGATGCGCAGCAGCTCCAGGTCGGCGGTCTGCGCCTGCATGCTCTGCTGCATCTGCTGCATCTGGGCCATGCCGGCGCGCATCTGGGCGGCCGGGTCGTAGTTCGCGGAGATCTCGTTCGCCTGCTTCTGCAGGCGGCGCAGGTCGCCGAAGAGTCCCATGCCGCTCAGACCTGGCCGAAGAGGTTGCCGTAGTGCACGGCGAGCTGCGTGTCGCCGCGCATGCGGGCCGGCCAGCCGGTCGCGGCCTGCTGCCACGCGTCGGCGGAGATGCCGAACGACTGCGCCTTCGCGACGAGGCCGTCGGCGCCGAGCCCCTCCTGCGAGGCGGCCTTGGAGATCCGGGCGTACATCGCCAGGTCCACGCCGGCGATCGGGGCCAGGCGCGGGTCGTCGGCGGCGATGCTGGTCGCGACCGGGGCGCCGAACGCGTTCGCGGCCGTGTAGCCGGTCATGCCGTAGGCGGCCTGGGTCTGCGCGGCGTAGGCCTGCGCGGCGGCGGCGGTCTGCTGCGCCTGCGCGACCATGTCGGGCGCCTGTGCGGCGACGTTGCGGAGGTCCTTCATCTGCTTGAACAGGCCCATGGTGTACCAGTGCTCCCTCTGGTCGTGGTTGACGCTCAGTGACGTTAGAGAGCGGGTTGCCCGTGCGGCGTCAGGAAAATGATCGACGGTGTGTCACGAATGCGCACCGAGGCGGGGCCCGCCCGGCCGGGCGGGCCCCTTGAGCTTTTTCAGCAGCCGATGCGCGAACCGCCGACGGCCACGTCGTCGAACCACAGCGTGTCGTCGCCGACGCCGTAGCTCTCCCAGCCCAGCCGCAGGTCGGTCACCTGCGGGCGCCAGGTGCGGGCCAGCCACTGCTGGTCGATGTCGGCCGTCGGGGTGCCGTCGACCGTCAGGCCCGGCACCTGCGTGCCGTTGAGCCACGTCGTGAGCAGGCCCCGGCCGTCGACCATGAACTCGACGCAGTTCCACGCGTTCGTGGACAGCGGCCGGCTCTGGGCGACGCCGTTCGGGCTCTGCGCCGGCAGGGTCGCGTCGTCGGACTCGCGGTTCCACTGCAGGGCGCCGTTCTGCCCGCCCATGCGCAGGTCCTTGCCGTCGGCGTTGTCGTGCAGCGCGGCGAACGCCACGTGGGCCGAGGGCAGGGCGGTGCTGTGGCGGACGTAGAACCTGGCGTACCACAGCGAACCCAGGCCGCTGAGATCCTTGGTCGGCTTGACGAGCACGTGGTTGCAGTACCCGGCCTTGCCGTCGATGCGGACCGACTTGCCGCCGCTGTGCGCGACGGTGCTGTCGACGCTCGCCGTGCCGCTGCCCTGGCAGTCGCGGTACGACAGGCCCCACGCGCCGGAGACCGTCGTGCCGGTCTGGCTCTCGAAGCCGTCGCAGAATGCCGCCGTGGTACACCCCGCCGGCGGCGGCCCGCTGCTGGTGCTCGGGCTGGGGCTGGTGTTCGGCGTCGTCGGCGGCGGGCTGGACGGCGGCTGGCTGCCGCCGGCCGCGGTGCAGCTCAGCTGGGGCGCGGTGCCCGCGGAGCCGTTGCCGAGCAGGCCGAAGCTGGTGCTGCCGCCGCCGGGCACGGTGCCGTTCCAGGTGACGTTCTTCGCGGTGACCGCGGTGCCGCTCTGGGTGACGGTGGCGTTCCAGCCCTGGCTGACCGTCTGGCCGCCGGTGTAGTTCCAGCCGACGGTCCAGCCGGTGATCGGCGCGGTGCCGGGGTTGCTCACCTTGATGTCGGCCTGGAAGCCGCCCTGCCAGCTGCTGGTGATGGAGTACGTGGCGGTGCAGCCGCCTTGGCTGTTACCCGGCGCGGACGGCGATGGCGATGTGGAGGGGGCCGGCGAGCTGTCCCCGATGCCGGTCACCTCGCCGTGGCCGCCGTCGAACATCACGTCGGAGCAGCCGTAGAACGTCTCCTGGCTGTCCGAGCGGGCCCACACCGAGTAGATGAGGTGCCGGCCGGACTTGGCGGTGGGCAGCTTGCCCGACCAGTTGTAGTGCCCGTCGGCGGTGCCCGGCGAGCCCACCATCGGCGGGTTGGTGACCTGCAGGAACGGCGTGGACTCGAGGTCCGACCACGCCATCGGCTTCGTCGGGTCGAAGCCGTCCTTGGTGACGTACAGCGAGAACGTGCCCGGGTGCGCCGCCCAGTTGCTGTAGTCGAACTCCATGGTGGCGCCCGACGTCAGGTGCGTCACCGGCCAGTCGTTGCGGGCCAGGTCGAAGCCCGAGAAGTCGTACACGGTCGCCGCCGCGCTGCACAGCTTGCCGTCGGGGATGAACCCGGCGGTGCGCCCGGCACCGTCCGAGCGCAGCTCCGCGAACCAGTTGTACAGCGAGTTGGGCCCGCTCTGCGCGACGGCGGCGGCGCACGCGGGGTTCTTCGGCACGATCTGGCCGGTGGCGGTGAGGCCGTCCTTCCAGCACAGGTACGTGCGGCTGCCCGGCACCATCATCGCGCCGTGCGCGGACGCCGGGGTCGCCATCGCCACCACGGCGCCGGCGCCGGCCAGCACCGCGGCGAACCACAGCGCAAGCCTTCGTCTGGGGTTCATCCTCACTCTCCTGTCACATCGACAACTGTCGTTGCAGCGGATTGAAGGCCGCTGACCAGCGGATTGACAACGCCGCGCCCGGCCGCGCGCCCGGGTACAGGCAATGTCGGGCTCCAGTTGATCCGTTACACATCAGCTTCACTTGAAGGGTGACAGTCGGCCGACTCTCTCGGGCCTTGCTGTCACAGTGCGTAACTGGTGTGCTGCCTATTGCTGGAACATGCGGCCTTCATTGCCGGGTCAAGACGCGCGGATCGCGGCAGATCAGCGCACCTGATCTTGGTTGGTGTGCTCACTCGGCTACACGCTGCCAGCCGATCAGCGGACATCGGTTTCCGACACCGCCGCCGACTCGACCCGGCCGGCCAGCTGGACGCCGAGCAGGGCGGGCACGAGATCGACGCCGCGCGGCACGTACGACGCGAGGCGGGCTCGATCCAGTCAACGGAATCGGCTCGCGCAGCGTCAATACGGCCGCCTGTCCGCAGAACCCGGGACAGGCGGCCGCATTGACGCTCACCGTCGTCAGCGCCCGAGCAGCACCGCCAGGTCACGCTCGGCGTAGAGCCGGTGCTGCCACTCCTCGCCGGACAGGTGCAGCAGCACGTTGCGCAGCCGGTATGCCCGGGACTCCGGCCAGCCCGGCACCGGGTTCGGGGTGGTCTCGGTGTCGAGCGACTCGTCGGTGAGCCCGTCGACGACCTCGCGCACCGTCGCCATCCGGTCCCGGCGCAGCTTGAGCACCGTCTCCAGGGAGGGGCGCGCCTCGCGGTCGCGGGTCAGGCCGGGCGGCAGGTCACGGGACGGGTTCGGGTCGTCCCAGGGCAGGCCGAGGGCGTCGAACGGCGCCGGGTCGCCGAGCACCGTGCGCCGGATCCAGCCGTCGGTGACCAGGACGAGGTGGCGCAGCGTCTCGATGAAGGACCACTCGCCGCCGACCGACTCGTGCAGCTGCTCCGGGTCGAGTCTGCGGGCCCGCTGCACCGTCTCCTCCCACAGCCGCTCCAGGGTGTCCCAGGCCTCGCGGAACCCGGCGGCGTCGGCCGGGCGCATCTTGACCCGGTCGGGGTACAGACGGTCGAGCTCGGCCTCAACCAGGGGACCGACCTCGACCCCGTTGACCTTCAGGTTGCCGACGTCGCCGGAGATCTCGACGTCGGTGAGCTCCACACCGGTCAGCCGGACGCGACTGAGCTCCATGATGTGCAGGCGGGTGTTCGCTATCTCGCAACCGCTGAACTCGACGTCGCTGAACTGGGTGAGCTGGAATCGGGAATTGGCCAGATCGGTCCGGAGAAACCGGGAACCAGCGAGATTCTCATCGATGTAGTCCACCATGGACAGCGACCTTAGCACCGCTCTTGCGTGCCAGTCGCCCCTTCACGTGACTGCCCCCGGTCCCGCGCACGTCTAACGTCGGGATGCGAACGGCTGCCGCTGCGCGGCTCACGATTCGAAGGGCGGGTCCCCCTTGCGTCGCCCCAACGCGGTGCACATGCCGGCCGGCTGTCTTCCGCTCGGCCGCCTCCAGGTTTCTCAGTGTTCGTTCGCGTCGGTTACGCACAACGGCGACCGGCCCCCGCTCGCCGAGTGCGTGCTCAGACTCGACGAACCGTTGCCGTGGCACGTGCTGGACCTGGCCAGTCCCGTGCTGCCCGAGGATCTGCCGGGCCTGCCATGGATGACCTGTCTGCCGCACGATCCGATCCGCGCCATGCATGAGTTCGTCGCCGGCGTCACGGTCCGTATCCGGCATGCTCAAGGCCCGTGTAACCCATCAACTGAAGTCACCGTGTAACGCATCAAGCGGAGTACGACACCCGGGTACAGGCAAATGCGATGAAAGATTCATCACCGGGCGCTAGGCACCCTCGTGCCGGATGGATAGGCTTCCGTCGCCTCCTGCACGTTTCGTCCCCTCGCATCACATGGAGTCACGGATGGGTTCGCACCCCCTGCGCGTTGCCGTCGTCGGGTCGGGCATCGGCGGCCTCACCGCCGCGATCGCCTTGCAGGCCAAGGGCTTCGAGGTGGAGGTGTACGACCAGGCGAGCGAGCTTTCCGAGATCGGCGCCGGCGTCTCCCTCGGCGGCAACGGGATGCGGGTCCTGGACACCATCGGCCTCGGCCAGGCCGTCCGCGACGTGTCCAGCAACCTGCAGCGCATCGAGTTCCACCACTGGAAGACCGGCGACATCTTCTACGAGCACCCGATGGGCGACTGGTACGACCAGCACTTCGGCGGCCCGTTCCTCGGCGCGCACCGCGCCGACCTGCACCAGGTCCTGCTCGCCGGCTACGACGGCACCCCGCAGCTCGGCCGCCGCTGCGCCGCTGTGCACGAGTCCCCCGACGGGGTCGAGCTCGAGTTCGCCGACGGCACCAAGGCCCAGGCGGACATCGTCGTCGGCGCCGACGGCCTGCGCTCCGCCGTGCGCCACCACGTCACCGGCCCCGACGAGGCCGTGTTCTCCGCGATGAGCTGCTTCCGCGGCCTGGTACCGGTCGACAAGGTCCCCGGCGGCGAGAAGTTCGGCCTCACGTTCTTCCTCGGCCCCAACCGGCACCTCGTGGTGTACCCGGTGCGCGGCGGCGAGCTGATCAACTTCGTCGCCTACGTCCCCGACCCGGAGTGGACCCTGGAGTCGTGGTCGGCGAAGGTCGAGCCGTCCGAGGCCCTCGCCGCGTTCGAGGGCTGGAACGACACGGTCACCACAATGCTCGGCAACGTCGAGGAGACCGGCCGCTGGGCCCTCTACGACCGCGAGCCGCTGCGCCGGTGGAGCACCGACCGCGTCACGCTGCTCGGCGACGCCGCGCACCCGATGCTGCCGCACGCCGGCCAGGGCAGCAACCAGGCCGTCGAGGACGCCGGCGCCCTGGCCACCTACCTCGCCATGGACTCGCTCACCGTCGCCGAGGCTCTGCAGCGGTACGAGCACCTGCGCAAGACCCGCACTCGCAAGATCCAGATGGGTTCGCGCGGCAACGCGGCCTGCTTCCAGCTGCCCGACGGCCCGGCGACCGAGGAGCGCAACGCCCGGCTCGTCTCGCTGCCGGACAACGTCGCCTGGATCCACGGCTATGACGTGTACGCGGACATCCAGGAGTCGCTGTAACCACCGCGCCCGCGGGCCTGGCCGACCTCGTGTCCGGCCGGGCCCGGCGCGCCCCCATGCCGGCCGTTGCGGTCGCCGTCTTCGACACCGCCGGGGTCCTCGCCTCGGCCGTGCACGGCACCGCCGACCTGACGACGGGCCGTGCTGTCACCGCCGATTGCTGGTGGGACCTCGCCAGCCTGACCAAGGTCCTCGTCACGCTGCCTGAGGTGCTGGATCTGCCGGCCGCGCGGGACCGTCCGATCGCCTCGTTCTGGTCCCGCGCGGCCGGCCGCCCGATCGGCGGCGCGACGCTGGACGACCTGCTGTCGCACCGCTCCGGGCTGCCGCCCGACGCGCCCTTCTATCGCACCCTGAGCGGGCCGGCGATCGTGGAGGCCGCGCTGGACACGACGCCGTCGCGGCCGGAGGCGGTGTACAGCGACATCGGGTACATCGTCCTGGGCGCCCTGGTCTCGGACCTGACCGGCTCGTCCCTCGCCACCCTGGCTGCCCGCCGCACCGGCCTGCGGTTCGGTTCCCTGGAGCCCGCGGCGGCGACCTCTCTGGAGCCGGCGGTTGCGGCCTCGCTGGAGTCCGCGGTGGCGGCCTCACTAGAGCCCGCGGCGGCGACCTCGCTAGAGCCCGCGGTGGCGACCGAGCGCTGCTCGTGGCGGGGCCGGGTGATCGTCGGCGAGGTGCACGACGAGAACGCGTGGGCGATGGGCGGCGTCTCCGGCCACGCCGGCGCCTTCGGCACGCTCTCCCTGGTCGCCGCGGCCGCCCGCCCGTGGCTCGCCGCGGGAACCCCGCCGTGCCTGGCGACGAACTCGGCTGGCGAACGTTTCGCGGCCGGCTGGTGGCTGCACCCGACCCGCGGCATCGGCGGCCCTCGTTCGGCCCCGGACAGCTTCGGCGCGTCGGGCTTCGTGGGCAACCGCGTGTGGTTCGAGCCGTCGCGCGGCTACGGCGTGGTCGTGCTCTCCAACCGCGTGCACCCGACCCGAATCGACCGCGCGCCGTTCGCGTCGTGGTGTGCCGACCTGTTCGGCACCCTGGCCGACCTTTTCTGACCGCGCCGAACTTTTTCTGGCGGGCTACGTCGAAACTCGCTGACCCAACTCGACGCGTGAGTGCAGGCAATCATCGCCACAGCGCCGAAGGAGTTTCACGACATGTCACGATTTATCCGCTTTTCTCTGCTCGCCGGGATCTTGGCCGCGCCTCTGTTCGCGGTGGTGGCGTTGGCGCAGGCCCTCACCCGGGACGCCTTCGACCTGACTCGCCACCCGGTGAGCATGCTCTCGAACGGCAACCTCGGATGGATCCAGATCTCCAACTTCGTGGTGACCGGCCTGCTGTCGCTCCTCGCGGCCTACGGCACCCGCGCGGTCCTGTCCGGGCCTGACAACGGGTCCGGGCCCGACGGCGGCGGCGGCCGAGGTGCGACGTGGGCGCCGCGGCTGCTGGTCATGATCGGCGCGGGCATGCTGATCGCCGCGGTCTTCCGCCTCGACCCGGGCGACGGCTTCCCGGCGGGCACTCCCCTCGGCGCCCCCACCACGATGAGCTGGCACGCGATCGTGCACAACGTCGGCGGCAGCCTGTCCTTCTTCGCGATGATCGCGCTCTGCTTCGTGCTGGCCCGCCGTTTCGCCGCCGAGGGCCGGCGCACGTGGGCCCGCACCGGCCGCATCGCCGCGCTCGCGTTCGCCGCCCTGCTGCTGTGGGCGATGACCGGCGGCCGGGCCGGTGCCCTCACCCTGTTCGTCGGCGTGATCCTCGCGTGGGGCTGGATCGCCGCGAGCTCAGGGTCGTTGCTGCGGCGCACCTACGGGTACCGTCGGGGTTCTGCCCGGATGCCCGCGCCGCGCGCGGCGACAAAGCTCAATGCATGACGACTTCGCCTCTCGTGCGCACCGGCGCCATCGCGGCGCCGGTGCTCCTGTTCGGCTACGGCGCCCTGCGCTTGATCGACGGCCTCGACGGCCACCACGACAAGGGCGGCCTGCTGTGGAATACGGGCCACGTGCTGTTCTTCGCCGCGATGGCGCTGCTCGGCGCGATGGCGGTCGGCGTGCGCCGGATGCTGCCGTTCCCCGACTTCGGCAACCGCCTGCTGTCCAACCTCGCGACGGTCGCCGCGCTGGCCAGCACGGCCGCCTTCTTGTGGGTCATCGCGGGCGACCTGTCCCCGGCGTTCGCCAATGCGGCGCCGCTGCCGGACGCTCTGCAGATCGCCGGGCCGGCCGCGTTCCAGCTCGGCATGCTCACGCTGCTGGTGCAGCTGGTCCGGGCACGGCGGCTGCCGGCCTGGAGCCCGGTCGCGGTGCTGTTCGGGTTCCTCATGATCGCCGTCAACCTCGATCTGATCCCGCTGGCCGCGGCCACGCTCTTCGCCGGGCTCGTGCCGCTGGCCGGGCTCCGCGCACCGGCTCGCCGCGCGGCCTGACGGTGGCACCGCGACACCCGCAACGCCGATGCCCGACCGCCGCGCGGCCGATAGCCGATGCCGGACCACGGCGCAACGCCGAGGCGGACCGCCGCGGGGCCGATGGCCGAGGCCGGACCGCCGCGCAACGCCGAGGCCGGGCCGTCGCTGCAACGCAGGGCCGTCGCGACCGCCGCGAAGCATCGCCAACCACCAACCACCGATCGCCGATCGCAGCCAACGCGCAAAGGCGAAGCAAGCGGGCAACGCAACGGTGGAAACGGTGGAGACGTGAGGAGCAAAAGGTGCGAGCGGCGTGCCGCGCGTGCACGTGCGCGTGGGTGCCGTGGTCGATCACTGCGAAGCCGGGCCAGTCAGGCGTTCAACGTTGGCGAGAGGGCGGGCATGTCGTCGCGATGCCGGTCGCGTGCCGCCCTTCCGCTTTCCTGCACTTAACCTTACCCGACGCCGTCAAATTATTGATCAACGCCGCTACGCAGTGTGAGAAGCGGTCAGCTGCTTGTAAAAGAAGCTGCATGGCTCGAGGGTGCCGGTCGGGGTGGTGGCGTAGTCGGGGACGATGCCGTAGCGCGTCCAGCCCGCTGTCTCGTACAAGCGCTCGGCTGGGCTGCCCGTTGCCGTGTCGAGCAGGAGCAGGGTCGCGCCGGCCGATGCTGCTGCCTGCTCGGCGGTGTCCAGCAGGGCGCGGCCCAGGCCGTGGCCGCGCGACAGGCTGTGGACCATCAGTTTGACGACCTCGGCGCGGTGGCGGCCGTTGGGCTTCGGTTCCAGGGAAAGGCTCACGGTGCCGACCACGCCGGTGCCGTCCTCGGCGATCCAGACCGTCAGGCTGCCGTCGCGGATCGACGGCTCGCGGCTGCGCCACCAGGCCGCGGCGTCGCGGGCGCCGAACGGAGCGCGGAAGCCGACCGAGGCGCCGCCGCGGACGACGTCGGCGAGGACCGCGGCGAGGTTGTCGACGTGTGCAGGGTACGACTGCGGGGACAGACGGGTGATCGTGTGCATGGGAATCCTTCAGGGCAGGACGATGAGCAGGACGTAGCGCACGTCGCCGGGGCCGGGGTTGACGAACCTGGACGGGCCCCACAGGCGGTACCGCAGGCAGTCGCCCGGGACGAGCGCGTGCGTGACGCCGTCGACGGTCAGCTGCAGCGAGCCGTCGAGCATCCACAGGTGGTGCTCGAGGCCGGCGACCGGGGGTTCCTCGTAGGCGATGTCCGCGCCGGGCGACAACACCGACTCCACGACCTCGCCGCGCAGGCCGGGGTGGGGCGGCGATACCGAGCGGCGCGTGAAGCCCGTCTCGTGGTCGCGCCACACCGGTTGCCGTGACGCCGGGAGCAGCTGCGGCGGTGCCGGCTCGACCTCGGCGAGGAGGCGCGACATCGGGCGGCCGTAGGCGGCGCAGAGCTTGCCCAGCAGCGCCGCCGTCGGGCTGATCTCGCCGCGCTCCAGGCGCGACAACGTGGAGCGGCTCACGTCGGCGCGCTGGGCCAGTTCCTCGAGCGACCAGCCGTGCTCGGTGCGCAGCTCGGCGAGGCGGCCGGCCAGGCGCGCGTCGAGCGGGTCCGACTCGTTTCCCATATCCGGGACGATATCTCAGATCTGGGAACGGCGGGTCTGTGGTGGTCGACACACGCCGAGGCTGGCAGCATCACGGCCATGACCGAGGTGTCCATCGGTACCGGGCATGGGGCGATGCCCGCGTACCTCGCCGAGCCCTCCGGGCCGGGGCCGCACCCCGGCGTCGTGGTCATCCACGATGCCATGGGCATGGGGCAGGACACCCGCGACCAGGCGGACTGGCTCGCCGGCGAGGGCTACCTCGCGCTCGCGCCGGACCTGTTCTTCTGGGGGCGGCGCATGACCTGCCTGCGCACGATCTTCGCCGACGTGCGGCGGCGCTCCGGGCCGACGTTCGACGACGTCGAAGCCGCCCGCGCGCGGCTGGCGGCGCACGAGGCGTGCACCGAGAAGATCGGCGTGATCGGGTTCTGCATGGGCGGCGGGTTCGCGCTGCTGCTCGCGCCGCCGGGCCGCGGGTTCGGGGCGGCGAGCGCGAACTACGGCACGGTGCCGAAGGACGCCGCCGGCCTGCTGCGGGGCGCCTGTCCCGTGGTCGGGAGCTTCGGCGCGCGCGACCTCACCCTGCGCGGGGCGGCCGAACGGCTGGAGCACGCGCTGACCGCGTGCGGGGTGCCGCACGACGTCAAGGAGTACGCGGACGCCGGGCACGGCTTCCTCAACGACCACGAGAAGGCCGGCGACCCGATCCCGTTCTCGGTGCGCATGGCCCGGCCGATCCTGCGGTACGGGCCGCACGAGGCGTCCGCCGACGACGCCCGGCGGCGCATCACGGCGTTCTTCGCCGAGCACCTGCGTGCCTAAGTGCTTTAATCGCTTCCCTAAACCCATTAGGCAGTCGTACCGTCGAGTCGTGGAACCGCTGACCGAACCTGACATCCGCGCCGCCTTCGTCAACTGCTCCCGCGGGGAGGCGCAGCGCGCCCACGTCCCGCGCGACCTGGCGGACCGAGCGTGGGCCAACCTTGACTTCCTGGGGTGGCGCGACCCGGGCGCGCCGGACCGGGCCTACCTGGCCGTTGAGCACGGCGGGGCGCTCGTCGCCGTGTCGCTGCGCGTCGCCGCGCAGAGCGGCCGTCGCTTCCTGCACCGCGGGATGTGCTCGCTGTGCCTCACCACGCACACGGGCAGCGGCGTGTCGCTGATGACCGGGCGCCGCGCGGGCAAGGCGGGGCGCAACGGCGACTCCGTCGGGGTGTACCTGTGCTCCGACCTCGCCTGCTCGCTGTACGTGCGCGGGCTGCGCAAGCCGGGCGCCGGCGGGCGGCTCGACGAGACGCTCACCGTCGAGGAGCAGGTGGCCCGCCTGCAGGGCAAACTGTCGGCTTTCCTCGACCGGCTCGTCGGCGACGCGACGCTCGTGGTGCAGGCACCACAGCACGGATCGAACCTGCACGACTGACCGGGGGCGCGGGGTTCGCGATGCTCGATGGCATGACGAACCCCCACCCGTACGCCGCGCCGCCCCGGCTGCCGGCGCTGCAGACCGGCGCCGGCATCGCCCGGCTCACCGGCGCCATCCTCACCCCGATCGCCCTCGTCATGGCCGCCGCCACCGCCCTGGTGTGGGTGTCGCTGCCCGCCGCGCCGTCGGCCGACGACTGGATCACCCTCGCGGTCACCGCCGCGTTCGTGCCGATCCTCGCCGGCATCGGGCTGCCACTGCTCGTCGTCGGCGCGCGCCGGCTCGCCCGGCTGCGGCGGGTGCTGCGCGAGGGCACGCCGACCACGGCCGTCATCACGGCGATCACCGGGCTGAACGCCGACCCCGACGAGCGCAGCGCGAGCCGGATCGACCTCGCCGTGGCGCTTCCCGGCGGTGGCACGGCGCAGGCCCGGGTGCGTCAGGAGGTACCGCTGCCGCTGTTGCGGTTTGTCGGGCCCGGTGTGCGCGTGCCCGTGCGGGTGGACTTGTCCGACCCGACCCTGGCCGTCATCGACTGGCGTTTCGTCGAGCGCCGCGAGCGCATCGCCGGTGCCGTGGCCGGATCGGCCCTGGTGGACCTCGCCGCCGGGCTGCTCGGGTAGATCCCGTGAAGGTTCCGTGTTCGGGAGCCTGTTTCCGCGGTGGTACCGCAAGACTCTGCCCATGCCACTGACGTTCCCGTCGCACGCGGCCGCCGTCCTGCCGCTGAAGTTCGCGCGGCGCCGATGGTTCGACGGGGTCGCGCTCGTCATCGGCTCGGCGGCGCCCGACTTCCCGTACTCGCTGTCGCCCTACCTCAACTACAACGCGCACACCTGGACCGGGCTGGTGCTGTTCTGCGTGCCGGCCACGGTCCTGCTCACGATCCTCACCCGCGCGGCGGCGCCCGCCGTCGTCGCGCACATGCCCGGCTGGCGGGTGCTGCGCCCGTTCGCGCTGCGCGACTACGCCGCCCTCACCGGCCGCCGCCACCGGCTCGCCGTCACGGCGCTGAGCGCCTGGCTCGGCGCCGCGTCGCACCGGCTGTGGGACCTCGTCACGCACGGCGCGAACGCCAGCCGCGGCACCACGCAGCTGACGTTCCTGGACGCGGAGGCGTTCGCCGGCCAGCCGTGGTGGCGGGTGCTGCACTACGGCTCGTCGGTGGTCGGGGCCTGGCGGTGCTCGCCGCGGCCCTGCACATCGCCCGCACCGGCTGGCTGCGGGCCGGGGCCGGGCCGGCGCCGTTGCCCCGGGCGCGCCCCCGGCTGTTCTGGACGGCCGCGGCAGCGGTGTGGCTTCCGGGTGTACTCGTACAGCCGTTCCTCGAGTGGTTCCTCGCACCGCAGGCGGTGATCGTGCGGCTGCTCGAGGTCGGCTGCGTGGGCCTGCTCGCCGCGGCGGCCGCCGTGTCCCTGAGTGATTCACAGGTTTCCTCAGGCTCGTCACAACCGAGCGGCGCAGGCTGACCACTATGGCGGTAACGGAAGCATCGAAGATCGTGCGCTGGTACGCCTACACGGGGTGTCTGTCGGTCGTGCCGTTCGTCGCCGAGGGGTTCCGGCTGCCGTGGTACGGCACCACGACCGTCCTCGCCGCGGCGCTGGCGGCGTGGGGGCTGATGGCCACGCTGATCCGACCGGCCGTGGCGGGGGTGCCACTGCCGGCGGTGTGGGCCGCGGCCGGGCTGCTGGCGCTGTACGGCACGGGCAGCCTCATGCTGCACAGCGCGGTGAGCGCGGGGGCGCTCGCCGCCGGTGGCTACGGGTGGGCGCTCGCGGTGGCCGCGCTGTCGTATCAGCGCCGGTACAGGGCGGCGGTGCGTTCCGCCGACGCGGCGAGCAGCTCCCGCAGCTCGGGCGGGGCGACCGCCTCGGCCTCCGGGCCGAGGGCCAGCAGCTGGGTGTAGGCGACGGGGACCGACTCCGCCGGAAGCTCGACGGTGACCCAGCCGTCGGCGTCCGGCGGACCGGCGCCCTCGGTCGCCGCCCGGTGCGCGATCGGCTCGACGGCGAAGCGCAGCAGCCGAAGCCCGGCCGGGCTGAGCCGCACGGTGACCGTCTCGGCCAGCACGGCCCGCTCGAACTCCACGGCCCGCTCGCTCCAGAACGCGGCGAGGTCGAAGTCGTCGTCGCGCTCGAAGCGCTCCTGCGTGGCCGTGGCCGCGCGCACCCGGTCGACCCGGTAGGTGCGCGGGTCGGCGCCGACGCGGCCCACGACGTACCAAATGCCGTTCTTGAGGACGAGCCCGAGCGGCTGCATGCTGCGCGTCACCGCGCCGGCCCGCCCCTGGTAGTCCAGCGTCACGACCCGGTCCTCCCACACCGCCCGGGCGAGCTCGCCCAGCAGCGGCGGCGGCGACGCGTCGCGGAACCAGCCCGGCGCGTCGAGATGGAAGCGCTGCCGGGCGCGCCCCGAGGCCTCCCGCAGCGAGTCCGGCAGCGCGGCGGCGACCTTCAGCTGCGCCGCCGCAAGCGCCTCGCCGAGCCCCATGTCGCGGGCCGGCCCGGGCAGCCCGGACAGGAACAGCGCCTCGGCCTCGGCGCGGCTGAGCCCGTTGAGGCGGGTCCGGTAGCCGTCCAGCAGCCGGTACCCGCCCGCGCGGCCCTGTTCGGCGTAGACGGGCACGCCCGCCGCCGACAGGGCCAGCACGTCGCGGTAGATGGTGCGCTCGGACACCTCGAGCTGCTCGGCGAGCTCGGCGGCCGTGCGCGTGCCGCCGGACTGCAGCAGCAGCACCAGCGAGATCAGCCGGGAGACGCGCACCGGCTAACGGTAGCCCTCCGTAGTCACCGGCCGCCCCTCACCGATGACCTCGGCGTCGTACCGCCACCAGTCGGGCCGGCTGCCGTCGGCATCGGTGAACCCGTACTCCTTCGCCAGCGCCGCGCTGGACAGCGAGGCCCCGTTCCAGCGCGCCCGGTCTGGGTCGGCGGCGAGGGCGGCGACGCCCCGCCCGATGTACACCGGCGTCTCCGACATCGCGAGGTGCGGATCTTTCGCGGCGCCGTCACGCCAGCTGGCCTCGGTGACGCCGAAGTGCTCGAGCATCAGCTCGGAGCGCAGGAACCCCGGCGTGAGCGACACCGCGGTGCCCCCGAAGCCCTTGAGCTCCTCGGACAGCGCGAATGCCATGCGCAGCACGGACGCCTTCGCCAGGTCGTAGAAGAAGGAGACGCGGTACCTGCTTTCGTTGTACTGCGCGGTGCCGTCGGTCACCTCCACCACGAGCCCGCCGGGCCGGCGCACGAGCAGCGGCAGCGCCGCGTGGCTCGTCACGATGTGGGTGTCCACGGCCAGCCGCAGGATGTGCAGCCCGACGTCGAGGTCGTCCTCCCACAGCTTCTTGTCCCAGCTGAACAGCCCTTCGGCCCCCCAGATGTCGTTGACGAGCACGTCGAGGCACCCCTGCTCGGCGTCGATGCGCGCCACGACGTCGCGCACCTGCCGCGGGTCGAGGTGGTCGGCCCCGATCCCGATCCCGTTGCCGCCGGCGGCCGTGACCATCTCGGCCGTCTCCTCGATCGTCTCCGGCCGCCCCATCTCCGACTGCCGTTCGCGGGTGGTCCGCCCCGTGCAGTACACGGTCGCCCCCGCCGCCCCGAGCTGCACGGCGATCTGCCGCCCGGCCCCGCGCGTGGCTCCCGCGACGAGCGCGACCCGTCCCTTCAGTGGTGCTGTTGCGTTCATGCCGTCACCGTCCCAGGAAAACCTGACAGGGTGCGTCGGCCTTTCCGGAGCCCTTGGGTTGGATTCGTGTTCGGGGTTTGGTCGTGTCGGGATCGTGCTCGATTTAGTCGTGTTGGGTTTGTATTCGGTTTGCCCGCTACATTTGCCGGCATGGAGCTGCTGCGGCGCCGGCTGCGCGAGGCCGGCATGCCGGTCGTCGCGGTGACCCCGGCCGCGGGCGGCGTGGTCGCGCTCGCCGGCGTCGTACGCTTCACGGACGGCTCCTCGGTGTTCGCCAAGACGCTGCCGACCCCCGTGCCCGGCCTGTTCGAGACCGAGGCCGCCGGCCTGCGCGCCCTGCACGACCTGGGCGGCGCGACGGTCCCGGAGGTGTACGCCGCGACACCAGCCCTGCTCGTCCTGTCCCGCCTGTTCCCGCGCCCCGCGACGCCCGCCTTCTGGGAACAGCTGGGCCGCATGCTGGCAACCTTGCACCTGTCCACAAGGGACACTGCCGCGGGCCGCTTCGGCTGGCCGGAGGACGGCTGGCTGGGCCGCCTCCCCCAGCGCAACGCATGGGCCAGCGACGGCCACCGCTTCTTCGCCGAACACCGCCTGCTGCGCTGGCTGCCCGAGCCGCACACCGAGGCCGCCCTGACCGCTGAGGACCGCGCCGCGCTCGAGCGCCTCTGCAACGCCCTGCCGGACCTGGTCCCACCGCAACTCCCGTGCCTGACCCACGGCGACCTGTGGACCGAGAACGTCCTGGCCTCCCCCGACGGCACACCGGCCTTCATCGACCCGGCCGTCTCGTTCGGCTGGCCGGAGACCGACCTGTCCATGCTGTGGTGCTCCCCGCGCCCGCCGGAGTCCCAGCGCTGCTTCGACGCCTACGAGGAGCTAGCCCCTCCCCCACCAGGTTGGCGGGACCGCATGAGCCTGCTGTACCTACGCGAACTGCTCAGCACGATCGCACACGGCGACGACGACTGGGGCGCCGCCGCAATGGTCCGCGAGATCATCGCCCCGTTCCGCCTCGCACGTTCGTAGCCAGCACGTTCCCGCCACGCAGTTTCATAGCCAGCACGTTCCCGCCACGCAAGTTTCATAGCCAGCACGTTCCCGGCTCGCCCGATCCTGGCTCGCACGGTCCCGGCTCGCACGGTCCTAGCTGGCACGGTCCTAGCTCGCACGGTCCTGGCTTACACGGTCCTAGCTGGCCGGCCGCCCGCCGAACTGCCACGGCCGCACGGTCACCTGGACGTCGGCTTTGATGTGCGCAACGGCTCGCACGAGCGCGCCCGCAGCATCGGCGTCGCCGGCCTGCACGCACGCGCCCACCCCGGCTGCGTTCCCGTCGAGGTCCCGCAACACCCCGTAGACGATCAGCCCGCCCTCATCGCTCGACCCGCCCTCGCCGCCCGGCCTGTCCTCGCCGCTCGGCGCCGGCGGTTCGTCACCGGTGAGCGCAACGGCGAGGAACCGGTCCCCGTCCGGCCCCGGGAACTGCCACATCGAGCGCCCGAGCAGGTCGTCGAACCGGTACACCTCGACCGCCTCGTACACCCCCGCCCGCCGATACGGCTCCTCCTCGGCAAACGCCCACGCCGCGTCATCGGACGGCAACTCAACGATGTGCAGGCTCCCCGTGACCTCGGTGCGATCGGCGTTGAACGTCGGCCCGCGCGCATACAGCTGCGCTTCGTACCCGTCCATGTACGACCAGTGCGCCTCCCTCAGCTCGTACCGCTGGTCCCAGGAGCCGGCGCGATCGGCGCAGTAAACGAAGTAACGCATCGATCGCAAGGCTACGATATGCAGTAATGTCCCCGCGTCCCCTCGGTGATCACCCGTCCGACCGCGCGCACGGCCCGCACAGCCCGGATGCGGCCCGGTTCGATCGCGCGCCCGGCCTGGCCGCGGCAGACCCCGCCGACATGGCCGGCGACGGCCGGGACCCGCACGCGGCAGACCTCGGCTGCGTGGCCGGCGACGGCCAGGACCCACACTCGGCAGGCCTCGGCGACACGGCCGGCGACAGCCGAGACCCGGACGCGGCAGGCCTCGGCGACACGGCGGGTGACGGCCGGGACCTGGACACCGCCGAGGTGGTCATCGACCTCGACCGGCCGGTTGCCGCGGCACCGAGGCCGCGCGAGCCCCGAGCCCGGTCTCGGCGGGGCTCGCGGGTGGCACTGGTCGGGGTGCTCGCACTGGCCGCCTTCGTGCCGCAGGCGGAGCCGGCCATGCTGAGCGCGGGCCGTACGGTGCCGTTGCCCAGTTACTGCACCGGGACGCCGATCCCCGGCGGTCGGCTCAACATCATCCAGGGCGACCACTTCATCATCCTGGACGCCACCACGAACACCATCGTCAACGAAGGGCGCTGCCCGCACGGCACCGGCAAGCGGTTCCAGAACACCGGCAAGTAAACCGACCGCGTTCACCCGCGCGAAGGCGAAACCGTGAGCCGGGCGCGGCCCGCAGACGCCGCCCTGCGCGGAGACGGAACCCCAGCTGGCACCGGCCGTCAGGAGACGGAGGCCCCGCCAGCGCCACCAGCGCGGAGACGAACCGGCCGGCGCCGGCCGCGTGCGGGTGGCGCGGGCGGTGTGGTCACCCGGTTGGCCACTCGCCGAGGACGTGTAATCGGATCAGGGCCGCGTGCGACAGGGGCGTCGACAGGTCGGAGACGTCGCCGTTGGTCGTGTAGTCCAGGAGGGTCACCGGGCCCGCCGTGGCCAGGCGGTGCAGCTGGGCGAGCTCCGCCGTGAGGTGATGGTCGAGGACGAAACGGTAGGCCGGCAGGTAGAGGCGGCGGCGGGCCGTCTCGTAGTCCAGCAGGTCGGTGCCGGCCAGCCCGGCGCGGTGGCCGCGGACCGGGCCGTGGCGGCGCACGGTGCGTTTCAGGCCCGTCATGCGGGTCGCGGACAGCAGGGCGCGGTCCACGTCGGCGGTGTCGAACACCTTCAGGGCCTGCCAGATCGCCTCTACCGACGTGCCGGTCTCGCCCGGGCTGAGGGGGACCGGGATGCCGCCGTGCGGATAGAACGGGCTGAAACGCACCCACGGGTGTGGGCCGCGTGAGGTGACGTCGACGACGGTGGTGACGGTGGTCTTGGCGGCGCGGCTGCGGTGGTGTGCGACCCGGATGTCCATGGGCGCATCTTCCCCGATGGGTACGACAGTTTTCGGTGCGCGCGTGGTGGGTACGCCGGTGGTCGCGACGAAGGAGGAAAATGTGCCGCAGCACGAGATGCGTCTGCAGTTCTCGCTGGAGCTGCCGCGCGACGCCGCACTGGTCCGCGACGCGCGGCGGACCCTGGACGGGGCGCTCGCGGGCGCCGGCGTGACCGAGGACTGCCGCGACGACATTCGGCTCGCGCTCACCGAGGCGTGTGGGAACGTCGTGTCGCACGCGAGCCTCGCCAACGGGTACCACATCGAAGTCACGGTCGACGAGGGCGAGTGCGTGATCGAGGTCACCGACGACGGGGGCGGGTTCGACCCGGCGCTGGTGCCGGCGGTGGACCCCGTGCGGCCCGCCGACGAGCCGGGCGGGCTGCGCGAGAGCGGGCGCGGCCTGCACGTCCTCGCCGCCGTGGTGGAGCGCCTCGACGTGGTCTCGGTCGAGGACACGGGGACCCTTGTCCGTTTCAGCAAGCATCTGACGTGGGAACCGACCCACTGATGGGTGACCGTCCGGACGGGAGTAATCGGCCGTTCGGACGTATGCTTACCCGGACGAAAGTACGAGTCGTGAATATCCATCCGCACACGCCAGGGAATATCCAGAGAAGGGGCGGGACGCCGATGCAGGTCACCTCGACGATCTATGGACCGCGCGCCGTGGTCACGGCGAGCGGGGAGCTGGACGTCGCGACCGCTCCGGAGCTACGCGCCTACCTGCACAGGATCCTCGACGACGGGGCATCCACGCTGGTGGTGGACCTCAGCGACGTCGGGTTCCTCGACTCGACGACGCTGGGCGTGCTCATCAGCGTGCACAAGCGGCTCGCCGAGGACGGCGGGGTCGTCGAGCTGGTCATCCCGCACGCCCGGCTGCTGCGCATCTTCCAGATCACCGGGCTGGACCGAGTGTTCACGATCCGTGACTCACTGGCCGGGGCCGCCGTGCAGTGACGGGCGGCCGTAGGCGGCGTTGAGCACCTGCATCGCCGCCCCGGCCGCGATCACGTCGCCGCCGAGCGCCGACACGGAGACGTCGACCGTGAGCCAGTCGGCGCGGGGCACCTGGTGGCGTACCGCCGCGGAAACCTCGTCGAGGTAGACGTCGCGGTGGCGCAGCAGGTCCGCGCCAGCGAGCACGACGTGGCCGACGTCGGTGGTCTGCAGCAGGTTGACCACGCCGATGCCGAGCAGCCGCGCGGCGAGGCGCACGTCGCCGGCCTCGACGGCGCGGTCGTGCAGGATCTCCAGGCAGCCGCGCCGCCCGCACACGCACCGGGGTCCGTCGAACTGCAGGACGGTGTGCCCGAACTCGCCGGCGTTGGTGTGCGCGCCGCGGTAGGCGGCGCCACCCAGCCACAGTCCCGCGCCGATGCCCGACTCCACCATGATGAGCACGCCGTCGCGGAACTCGGCGCCGCGGCGCCATGCCTCCGCCGTCACTCCGGCGGTTACATCCTTGTCCAGGTGTACCGCAAGAGCCAACCGCCGTTCCGCGAGCTCTCGCAGCGCAACGTCATGCCAGTGTCGCAGGCGGTGCGCGTCCCGGACGATGCCGTTGGCGTGGTCGAGGGGACCGACCATGCCGATGCCGATGCCTACGATCCGCGCCGGGTCGACCACGCTGCGGTGCAGCAGCTCGGCGCGCGCCGCGTCCACCCGGTCGAGCAGCTCCTCGGGCGTGAAGTCGGCGGGCAGGGGCGCCTCGGCGCCGGCGACGACCGCTCCGAGCAGGTCCGTGAGCACGAGCCGGACGCCGGGGCGGGCCACGTGGACCCCGATCGCGTGCCGGCTGGCCGCGACGATCCGGTAGATGGTCGCGGGCTTGCCGACGCCCTGGCGGCGCACCCCGGCGGGCTCGATCAGCCCGTCGCCCACCAGCCGGGCGAGGACCTTCGACACCGCCTGCGGGGTGAGCCCGGTGGCGGCGGCGATCGACGAGCGGTCGAAGCGCGGCGTGGCGCGGGCGAGCCCGACGACGAGCGCGTCGTTGTACCCGCGGAGGTAGCCGAGGCCGGCACCGGGCGTGTCCACGACCACATCCTATAACGCAACAGCGTTGCTAAACTGTCGCGCATGGAGGACCTCACCGCGGTTCGCCGCTGGACCGCGCTGCTGGCCCTGTCGCTGGGCGGCTTCGGCATCGGCCTGACCGAGTTCGTGGCCATGGGCCTGCTGCCGGACATCTCCAAGGATCTCCTCCCGCAGCTGTACGCCCAGTCGCCCGCCAAGGCCGTCGCGCACGGTGGCTGGATGATCACGGCGTACGCGCTGGGCGTGGTCGTGGGCGCTCCCACCATCGCGGCGCTGACCGCGCGCCTGCCCCGCAAGACGCTCGTCGTCGGGCTGCTGGGGCTCTTCACCCTCGGTACCGTGGCGTCGGCTGTTGCTCCTGGCTTCTGGCTGGTCCTCGTGGCACGCTTCGTGGCCGCCCTGCCACACGGCGCCTACTTCGGCGCCGCGGGCCTCGTCGCCGCGTCGATCATCGGCCCCGGCAGCCAGGCCAAGGGCTTCGCCGCGGTCCTCGGCGGCCTCACCGCGGCGAACGTGTTCGGCGTCCCGCTCATCACGAAGCTGGGCCAGGCCGCGGGCTGGCGCCTGGCGTACTTCGCGATCGCCGCGATGTTCGCCCTTACGCTCGCGTTCGTCGCGCTCACCGTCCCCGCCACCCCCGCCGACCCGGCCGGCTCCCCGCGCGCCGAGCTGCGCGCGTTCCGCAGCCCGCAGGTGTGGCTCGTCGCCGTCACCGCCGCGGTCGGCTTCGGCGGCTTCTTCGCGATCGACAGCTACATCGCCCCCGTCACCACGCACGTGGCCCACCTGGGCGAGTCCGCCGTGCCGTGGGTCCTGGTCGCCGTGGGCCTGGGCATGACGGTCGGCAACGCGCTGGGCGGCTGGGCCTCCGACCGCGACCTGCGCCGCAGCCTCCTGATCGGTTTCGTGGTCTTCATCGCGAGCATGGCGGCGTTCGCGCTGCTCGCCCACAACCGCTACTCCCTGTTCGCCGGCGCCTTCCTCATCGGCGCCGCCGGCCTCTTCCTCGGCCCGGCGATGCAGTCGCGCCTGATCGGCGTCGCGCCGGGCGCGCAGCTCATGGGCGCCGCGGTCAACCAGTCGGCGATGAACATCGCCAACAGCCTCGGTGCGGCGCTGGGCGGGGTCGTGATCGCGTCCGGCTGGGGGTACGTGGCGCCGAGCTGGGTCGGCGTCGGGCTCGGCGTGGCCGGGTTCGCGCTGGCCGGGGCGAGCTTCGCGCTGGAGTCCCGTTCGGCGCGCCGCCGGCAGGTGCGGTCACCGGCGCCCGCGACCCTGACCCCGGTCGCCTGACCCGCGTTTATCGTCCACATTCGACAGTCTGTCGAGCCGTCTTCCTTCCGGGCGCTGACGAACGCGTTCGTTCATCGCTCCACCGCCGCACGTTGACGAACGCGTTCGGGCGGTGGGTTTCTGCGGCCGGGCGGCAAACGTGTTCGGGGGCGGGCCCTACGCGACGCGGTAGCGAACGCGTTCGGTGGGGCGGAACGGGCCCAGGACGAGGCCGCGGTTCACGCCGCCGCGGACCGCGAACTGGGTCTGCACGCGCAGCGCGATGCCGGCGATGCGGATGGGACGGCGCACCTCGTACAGCGACGAGAATGGCGGCTCGAAGTAGCAGGTGTCGCCGAAGCGTGGCACGTGGTACCACAGATCCCCGGCCCGCAGCCCGGCGTCGATCCGCGACTGGATCGCCAGCGTCGCGGCCGGGTTCGGGTCGCCGCGCCACATCTCGAGCACCGCCTGGCACGCCCGCGGGTCGTTGCGCCAGCGGCTCAGCGTCGCGCGGTCGGTCATGCACCACACGTCGAAGCGCGGGCCGGACAGCAGCGACGGCATCGACGCGAGCTGCCCGACGCGGTACCACAGCTCCAGCGCGCGCTTGAGGTTCTGCTCGATCAGCTCGTGCAGCCCGGGGTGGTGCCGCCCCGTGCGCAGCCCCGCCGCGTACTCCACGGCCGCCGCGGCCGCCGCCGTGTCCTGGTGCAGCCGGTGTACCGCGGACTCGAACTGCGGCGGCACGCCCTGGCGCACGAGCGCGTGCAGCGCGACCTCGGCGTGCTCGCGTACCGGCGCGACCGCGGCCTGTAACGCCGCCAGGTGCACCGGCGGGCAGGTGATCACCTCCGCCCACGCGGGCAGCGGCGCCGGCAGCGCGGTCAGCAGCGCGAGGTCGAGCTCCGGGTTCGCGCGCGCCTGCCGGGCCCATGACACCCAGTCACCGACGGCGGTGAGCCACGCGGCCGCCTGGTCGAACGTCACCGGCGGCACATATCCGGCAGTGGCCGGCTGCGCAGCGTAGTCGGCGTCGAGGAACGTCTCGCCGAGCGTCTGCAGCACGAACGCGTTCCAGGCGGCCAGCAGCTGGCTGGCCGGCGCGACCGGGATGTTCCACAGCGTGGGCAGCCGCTCACGCAGCTCGTCGGCGGCGAGCATCTCGTCGTAGGCGACCCGGCCGGCCGCGCGCAGGGCCTCCAGGTAGACGGTGTCGCGCTCGCCGGCCAGGCCCGCCCGCAGTCTCGTCAAGAAGCTCGGCTGCAGCGGATCGGCCACCAGCACAAGGTAACGCCGCCGGTCCAGCTCAACCGGCGCGCGCGGCGGGCCCCGCGATCTCGACGAGGTCGCTCATGTCCACCCCGGCCTGCGCCAACAGCTCCGTGACCCGCCTGATCGTCAGATAGTCGACGACGTTGTCGTGGTGGATCAGGCGGTACCACCGAGACCCGCTCGGATGCCGGACCACCTCGACGCGCCAGTCGCCGCCGGGCGTCTGCATCGCGCCGATGACCTTCACGCAGCGTAGGCTAGCCCGCCCTCTGACCAGGTCAAAGGCTTGATCGGCAACTACACGCGTGTAGTTTGGCAGGCGCCAGGCACGCGGTCGCGGATCCGCCGCGTCGCCGGGCCGGGCGGCGGCGGCCGCATTGATCTCAGGCGTGCTGACGTTCGGCCCGCTGCCGGATCAGCTCCTCGACCGCGGTGGGCAGGGTGGTTTCGAAGTCGATGAGTTTCGCCCAGGTCGGGGTGACGACGATCCGGACCATGCCGTCGTAGAGCGAACGGACCTCGGCCTCCCACTCGATGCGCTGCTCGGGTGTCATCTCGTAGCTGCCGTTCATCTGCAGGTACTCGTCCGGGATGCCGTCGACGACGTCCAGCTCGGCCCGCCCACGGATGAGCAGGATCTTCGGCGGGTGGACCTCGGTGTCGATGGTCAGGGCAACCATCGGGTTCTCGCGCAGTGCGGGCAGTTTCGGGGCGTTCTTCGTAGTGCACAGGACGATCTCCGAGCCGTTCCAGGTGAAGGCGATCGGGATACTGCGCGGTGTGCCGTCCTTGGCGACGTAGGCGAGGCGGGTCAGGTCGCGGGCCAGCAGCTCCTGGCTCAACGGGCGGTTCAGGATCTCGGTGATCTCGGTCGGTTGCACGGCGATCGCTCCTCCGTCGGCGTCGTCGAGCGGCATGTCCGTGGCCGCTCGTCCCCCTGGGACGGAGCCGGCCGGATGTTCTCGACAGCCGAGGAGCAGAAATGTTCGAAAGACCTGCCGCCGGCCGGTCAGTAGGGAACCGGCCGGTTCTCGCGCACCCAAAGTTGCTCGGCTTCGCTGCCCGACGCGGGAGGCCACCGCCCGTTGATCATCCATAGCTCGCGCGGTGTTTCGTCGATGTGGAACTCGCAGTACAGGCCGCGGTCCTGGGTGTGGGGAGCCAGCAGGCGGCTCAGGCTCTCGCCGATCTGTATTCGTGAGGCGGGATCCGGCGAGTGGCGAGCGATGTGATCGATCATGATTCGGACGGAGGTGTTCGATGGTTCTCCGCCGATCAGGAACGAGGATTCGGGGACCTCGTGGAAGAGGGTCACGACGTAGAACTTCGGCAGACCGCGGTTGGCGTAGAACGCCGTGACATCGGCGGCGAACTCCTCCTTCTGCCGCGCGGTGTAGGCGCCGACCGGGTGATAGACCTGCCATAGAGGCATTGCGCTGTCCTTTGCGGGTGACGGTGGTGCGGACTGGGTGCCGGCGGTGCTCAGCGCTCGACGCGAACGGTGAGTCCCTCCACCGGTCCGGCGAGTGCGGCCTTCATCTGCCTGGTCAGGGCGTCGACGAGCACCTCGTTGCCGCCGTCCTCGATGCCGTTCAAGGCCAGTTCGGCGACTTCGGCCGGGGAGATCTTCCGGGTCGGAATTCCGGCGACCATGTCGGTGTCGGCGAAGCCGAGGTGCACGCCGACGACCTGCGTCCCCTGCGGCGCCAGTTCGATCCGCAGCGAGTTCGTGATCGACCACAGCGCGGCCTTCGAGGCGCCGTAAGCGCCTGCGCCGGCACCCCACGAGAACACTGAGTGCATGTCGACCAGCGCACCGCCCCCGTTCGCCGACAGGATCGGGGCGAAGCTCCGTGCAACCCGAAGTGCCCCGAACACGTTCGTGTCGAATGTCGCCAGCACGTCGGTCATGTCCGCGTCCAGCAGCGGCGCCGGAAACAAGACCCCCGCGTTGTTGATGACGATGTTCACGTCACGGGCGCGGCCGGCCAGAGCCGAGATCGCGTCCGGATCGGTGACGTCGAGTGCAACGGCCTCGACCCGCGGGTCCCGGCTGGGGCTGGGCTTTCGTGCGGTTGCGTAGACCTTTGCCGCACCGCGCTGCAGCAGCGCATCGACGAACGTTTTGCCGATGCCACGTCGACCGCCGGTCACCAGCGCCACGGAACCATCGATCGCAACCATTTTCAGACCTTCGTGCACCTTCCGTTTGCCGGAAGCGGGCGTACCCGCTCACCGGCGCGGGAAACCGCATCCGCTCAGCGTCACCGCACAGATCCACCAGGTATCAAGAAGCAGACGAGCAGTCGATGTCGGCCGGTAGCGTGGCGAGCAATGTCGTTCCGGCACCTGCTGGACTCGAGATCTGCAAGCGTCCACCGAGCGCCTCGACCCGGTCGACGAGACCCACGAGTCCCGAGCCCAGGGCCGGGTCGGCGCCGCCGACGCCGTTGTCGTGGACAGAGAGCACGAGGACCTCACGCGCCGTGCGCTCGTCGACCGTGAGGTCGACGTGCACGTCGACCTTGGAGGCGCCGGCGTGCTTGGCCGCATTGGTGAGTGCCTCGGACACGACGTAGTACGCAGCGACCTCGACGCAGCTGGGCAGCTGGCGTCGAGGGCCCGGGTTGATGGTGACCGGGACGGGGCTGCGGCGCACGAGCGTCTTCAGCGCAGACCTGAGGCCCCCTTGCGAGAGGATGGCCGGGTGGACGCCTCGCGAGATGTCCTGCAGTTCCCTGAATACGTTGGCCAGGCCCTCGGTCGTCCGGTCGAGCTGCGCCTTGGCCTCGCCGGCGCCGGGTGGCAGCAGCGCTTCGGCCGAGCGGAGCTCAAGGCCGAGCGACACGAGGCGCTGTTGAACGCCGTCGTGCAGGTCGCGTTCGATGCGGCGGCGGGCCTCGTCGGCGGCCAGGACGATTCGCGCACGCGACGTGTTGAGCTCGGCCCGGCTCTCGGTGTTCGCGACCGCGGTGCCGACGAGCTCGGTGAACTGTGCGAGCCGGTCCTCGGTGTCGGGTGGCGCCGGTTCGCGTCGTTCCCACAGCACGACGAGTGCGCCCCAGATCCGGCTCTCGACCAGGATCGGTGCGGCGACCGACGAGTTGAATCCCTCTTTGCGCGCCAGGTCGGCGAGGGCACCGGTGCGCAGGTCGTAGCCGTCTACGCGGGCCGGGGCGGAGGTGCGCAGCACCAGCTCCGTGATGCCGCCTTCGACGGCGAACTGCCGCCCCAGCAGGGGTTCGGTGCCGGGTTTGCTGTACTCGCCGATGACACTGACCGTGCCGGGCACCTCGCGGCGCATCAGCCTCGTGGCGTCCGCCGCCAGCAGCGACGCCGTCTCGGCGGCGACCGCGGCGGCGACATCGCCCGGCGGCGCGCCGTGGGCGACGAGCAGCGCCACCCGTCGCAGGCTCGCCTGTTCGGTCGCAAGATCGCGGAGGGAGTTGGCGATGGCCTCGCGCTCGGTCGCGGCCTGCAGCACGATCTCCAGACGGGGCACTACCCGTTGCTGCAGCCGGTGCAGGACCGGCCCCGGCGAGTCGGCTGGGACCAGGAGGGTGCCGGTCTGCGATCCGTAGTTCAGCGGGAGTGCCATTCGGCGCTCCTCGGCCGGGACGCTGCCCAGTTCGATCGCCGCGAACTGCAGCCGCAGCATCCCCGCGAGGCGGCGGGAAGCCTCCGGCAGCACCGAGTGCAGGTCGCGCAGGGCCAGACAGTGCCGGGCGAGCCCCGCGAAGAAGTCGGCCTCCTCGCGGCGTTCGATCGACTCGAGCGCTCGAGCGCGGGCCAGTTCGGCCATCAAGCTGGCCAGCACGGCCGCGACGAGGAACGCCGCGAGTTCCGCCCAGGGCCGCCTCTGTCCGACGTCGAGGTGCCGAACAGGCGGTACAAAGCCGATGTTGTACGCCGCGACGCTCACGACCGCCATGGGCAACGCGAGCCGCACGCCCCAGATCGTGGAGATCGCCAGCACGCCGAGCAGGAAGAACAGCACCATGATGTCTCGCGACACCATGCGGCCGAGCAGGTAGACCAGGAACATCTCGACCGCGACAAAGAGCGCGCCGACCGCGATACCCGCCCCGAGCGGCGGCGGCGTCGGCCGTACAAGCCGAGCCGCGAGGCGTGTCAACATCACCGGCCTCTCCCCGTCATCTGCCACCGGCGCCGCTCGCTGTCATTCCCGCGGTGAGTTGTCGTGTGATGCGAGCGAGGTGGCAGTGTTGTTCTCGCCCAGCGGCCATACGCCGTTGTGCCTGCCCCGGTCGCGTCGCGTCGGCCACCGCAGCTCACGCTATTCCGCTCACCCGGCGCGATCGAGCGACGCGAAGGGTGACACCGACCGGTCGACGCGCCGACGTCACGCTTTCGGCGATGAATTCTGGCGGCCCTACGACCCGCAGACGGCCACCACCGGATCGAGTGCTGGCTGTTCCCGGGCGTGGCCCGGCTCAATTCTGGCCGTTCCTGGGCGTGGCCCGGCTCAGGTGGTGCCAGAGGTTTGCCCGCGGGCGAACCGGGAAGCGGTGATCGATGAGGGTTGTCGTGAATCTCACGCGCTGCGAGGGCTATGCGCAGTGCGCTTTTCTCGCCCCTGACGTCTTCCGAATGCACGGCGCCGAGGCGTTGATGTACGACGCGGAGCCCGACGACGCGCAGCGGGACCGAGTCGTGCGGGCGGCGGCGGCGTGCCCGGTGCAGGCCATCCTGGTCGACAGGATCGGCGCCCGGGAGGCTACCGCGCCGGCCGCGCCGTCGGCAGCCACGTCGCCGGGTCCCGTCTTACCGGCCAGGCCATTCGGCTCGGCCCTGTCGGGCCGACGGGATGCGGCGGTTGAGGCCTTCCGCCGGGACGGTCGCATTGTGATCGTGGGTGCGTCGCTGGCCGGGCTGCGGGCCGCGGCGGTGCTGCGCCGGGACGGCTTCACGGGCTCCCTGTCCATGATCGGGGAAGAGCCGTACCAGCCGTACGACCGCCCACCGCTGTCCAAGCAGGTCCTCGACGGGTCGATGCCCTCGGGCCACACCGATTTGCCGCTGCGCGCCGACCTCGACGTGCACTGGCGGCTCGGAGTGCCCGCCACCGGGCTGGATCTGGCCGGCAAGGAGGTCCACCTCGCCAACGGCGACGCGGTCGGGTTCGACCGGCTGCTGATCGCCACCGGGACCCGGGCCCGGGCCTGGTTCGACGACGCCGAGGCCGCACTCGACGGAGTGTTCGTGCTGCGGGACCGCGACGACGCCGCGGGCCTGCAGCACCGGCTGGCCGAGGGGCCCCGGCGCGTGCTGGTCATCGGCGCCGGGTTCACCGGCTCGGAGGTCGCCTCCGCCTGCCGGGAACGCGACCTGGCGGTGACGGTCGTCGAGCGGGGCCCCACCCCGCTGGTCGGTGCCCTCGGCGGGGTGATCGGCGCGGTCGCCGCCGACCTGCAGCGGGAGCACGGCGTCGACCTGCGCTGTGGGCTCACCGTCACGCGGCTGGAGGGTCATCGCAACGGCCGGCTGCGCCGCGCCCACCTGTCCGACGGCACCACCCTGGATGCCGAGGTGGCCGTGGTGGCGCTGGGCGCGGTGCGCAACACCGAATGGCTGCGCGGGTCGGGCCTGGCCGTCGGCGCCTGGGGGGTAGGTTGCGATGCCGGTTGCCGCGCGTTCGACGTCAACGGCCTGGTCACCGAGGATGTGTTCGTGGCCGGTGACGTGGCACGCTTCCCGCACCCGCTGTACGACTACCAATTCCTCGCCCTCGAACACTGGGGCAACGCGGTCACCCAGGCCGAGGTCGCCGCCCACAACATGATCAATGCCCCGCCCGACCGGTGGCCGCACCTGGCCACCCCGGTGTTCTGGTCCTCCCAGTTCGGCACGAACATCAAGTCCGTCGGTGTGCCGACCTTCGCCGACGAGCTCGTCATCACCCAGGGCTCGGTGGCCGATCGGCAGTTCGTTGCCGTCTACGGCTACCACGGCCGCATCACCGCCGCCGTCGGGTTCGACCAGGGCAAGTGGCTGGAGTTCTACCAGGGCATGATCGAGGCGGCCGCACCGTTCCCGCCCGACTTCCGCACCGTCGACCAGCCGGCCGACCGGCGGCCCGTGCCGGCCCAGGTGCCGGACCGCAAGACCCGCGATCTCGAGGCCACCGTCGTGGTGACCGGCCACGATCCGAGTGAGCGGCGGGCGGAGCTGCTCTACCACGGCTGACCCGAGCGTCGATGCACCGCGCGGCACACAGCACGGCCGCCCGGGCGATCTCCAGGGAGGCATGCCATGGCACCGGCCAGCATCGTCGAGCAGATCCTCGACCCCGCCAACCGCGCTGACCCCTACCCGCTGTACGCCGAGCTGCGCAGGACCCCGGTTACGCGCGAGCCCGACGGCACCTACGTCGTGAGCACGTACCGCGAGATCTTCGCGCTGCTGCACGACCCACGGGTCAGCTCCGACCCCCGCAGCCACCCCGAGATGGCAGCCACCACGGCCACACCCGAGGAGGCGCCGGCCGGACTGCCCGAATCGTTCCTCCAACGCGACCCGCCCGAGCACGACCGACTGCGGGAGCTGGCCATGCGGCCGTTCGGGCCACCGCACACCCACGACCGCATCGAGGGCATGCGCCCCTGGCTGACCGAGGTCACCGACCGGCTCATCGACAACCTCGCCGGCAGGCACCGCGTCGACCTCGTCGACGACTTCGCCTACCCGCTGCCGGTAACCGCGATCTGCCGCCTGCTCGGCGTCCCCCGCGAGGACCAGCCGCGCTTCCACGTCTGGGCCGACGCGCTCGTCGAGACCCTCGATGTCACCACGGGCACGTTCACGCAGCGTCAGCAACGGCGGCACGAGGTCATGGCCGAGCTGGGCCCGTATCTCGGCGGGCTCGCCGACGACCACGCCCGCCAGCCCGGCGACGACCTGATCTCCGGGCTGCTGACCGACACCGGCCCGCACGCGCCGATGGCCCGGCAGGACCTGCTCAGCACCGCCGCCCTGCTGCTGATCGCCGGCCACGAGACCACCGTCAACCTCATCGCCAACGGCATGCTCACCCTGCTGCGCCACCCCGGCGTGCTCGACCGGCTACGCCACCAACCCGACCTGATCACCCCGCTGGTCGAGGAGCTGCTGCGCTACGAACCACCGGTGCACATGCTGACCCGGCGCAGCACGCTCGCCGACATCAACATCGCGGGCACCACCATCCCCGAGGGCTCCCCGCTGATCCTGGTGCTCGCCGCCGGCAGCCGCGACCCCGACCGCTTCCTCGACCCGGACCGCTTCGACCCCGAGCGCACCGACAACCGGCACCTCGGCTTCGGCAGCGGCATCCACTACTGCTTCGGCGCCCCGCTGGCCAGGGTCGAGACACAGGTGGCGTTGCCGGCACTGGCCCGCCGGCTCGTGAACCCCAGCCTGGTCGCCGACCCTCCCCCGTACCGACCCAACCCGGAACTGCGCGGACCACGCCACCTCGTCGTCGAGTTCGACTCGATTGCCCCGGCGGCAGCGGAGGCGGACCGCGTCATGGCACACGGACGCTGACGGCGATAGCGCGTCACGCGGCACGCGCCGCGGTGGCGTGGCGCGGTGGCGTTGGCGCGGCCCGCGTTGGCGCGGCCCGCGGTGGCGCGGCGTGGCGCACGACCGCAGCGGTTGCCACGTCTCACACCACGCCAGCGGGCATGACCGCGACCGCGGTGTCGCGGCGCCCGGCCCGACGGCGTTACGACGCGGCGCCTGCGGCGGCGATCGGCGAGCGCGCAGCTGCGGCGGTGACGATGCCCGGGTAACCCGGCGATGCGCCGACCGCGGAGGGCGCCCGCGGGCGCTGGGTGGCCGGGTCAGGCTCGGCCAGGGCGGCCGGGTCAGAGCGACCGGGTCAGGCCCGGTCAAGGCGGCCGGGTCAGGACGGGTCGGGTTGGCGCATCGGCACGATCAGGTAGCGCAGGTCGGCGGTCGCCGTGGTCACCTCCGTTGCGCGCAGGGCGGGCTGGATGCGCAGCTGGACCGGCTCGCCGGCGAACGCGCGCAGGGCGTCGCCGAGCAGGCGGGCCTGATAGGACCTGGTGGCCTGGCCGGAGCGAACCGTCGCCTTCACCGTCTCCTCGGACTCGCCGCGCAGGGGGTCGGAGGCGCGCACGAGCAGGGCGCCCTCGATCGACTGCAGGGTGATGCGGCCCTGCTGGCCGGCGTAGGCCGCGGCGCGGTCGACGGCGTGGGCCAGGGTGTCCGACTCGACCTCGGCGACGCACTCCGGGGCGACGTCGAGGAGGCGGTCGAACTGTGCGTCGGGGAAGGCGTCGCCCAGCGTCGGAGTGGTCACGCTGCCGCCAGGCCAGGACAGGGCGAAGAGGTCGCCGCCGCAATGCAGGGCGACGGTCTCGGCGCGGCCCAGGACCGGGGCGACCCTTGCCAGCAGGCCCGCCGGGACCAGGGCGTCGAACGGGGCCGTGGACTCGATCGGCACCGTGGCTGCGGCGAGCCGGTAGCGGTCGGTGGCCAGCAGCGACACGGAGCCGGCGGCGGCGCGCACACGGACGCCGGTGAAGATGGGCAGCGCGTGCTCGCGGGAGGCGGCGCCGGCGACCGCGGCCGCCGCGGTGCGCAGGGCGGCGCCAGGTGCGCGGCCGGTCTCGGCCGGTAGCTCGGCGGTCGGCGGCCAGGTGTCGGCGAGCACGGGCAGGGCGAACCGGCCGCCCGGGACCCGCACCGCCACGCGGCTGCCCTCGGCGACGAGCCTGGCCTCGGGCGGGTCGAGGCCCGCGAGCGTGTCGGCCAGGCCGCGCCGCGACACCAGGGCTTCGCCCGGCTCGTGGACCGTGGCCGGGACGTGCAGGCGAACGGTGAGCGCGCCATCGGTGGCCGACAGCGTGAGGCCGTCCTCGCCGCCGTGCAACAGCACGGCCGAGTGGACCGGATGCGGCGACCGGCCGGTGAGCAGGCGGACGGCAAGGGCGGCCGCCTCGGCGAGGTGCCGGACGGGTGCGGTGGCGTCGAGAGCGCGGGTCATGGGGGGAACATAGCCGGGGGGTACGACAAAAATCGGGTCAGCCGTGGGGCAGCGACTCCAGCCACGGCACGAGCGCCTCCGGTGCGGGCATTGCCGCCATTTCGTCGCGCACCTCGCCCGCCGCGGCGGCCAGCGACGGGTCGGTGATGAGCCGCGTCAATGTGTTGGCGTCGATTTCCGGTTCGTCGGCGGCGAGCCCGGCGCCGCGGGCCGCGATCAGTCCGGCGTTGTGCCGGCGGTCCCCGGCGCCGTTGACGACGAGCTGCGGCACGCCGGCGTGCAGCGCGGCGAGCGTGGTGCCGGCGCCGCCGTGGTGGACGATTGCGGCGCACCGCCCGAGCAGTTGCGGAATCGAAACCCAGCCGGAGGTGTACACGTTCGGGGGAACGTCGAATTGGCGCGCCGGGCGGATGAGCAGGAAATCGGCGTCGACGCCGGGTGCGGCGGCCGCGACCCGTTCCATGAGCCGTTCGCGTCCGGGCCCCGCGATGGTACTGCGGCTGACGGCGATCAACGGCCGCCCGCTCTCGGGAAGAATCGGCGGCGAACCGATCCCGCCGTAGGGCACCGCGCGCATCGGGCGCGACGATTCCCGGCCCGGCAGCACGCTCGGCGGCGCCGAACTGATGACGCCGGCGAACTCGGGGACGGTGGCACCCATTCGCGAAAGCGTTTCCCGCACCAGCGTCCGGGCGTCGAACAACGTGTTCTCGTGCAGCACGGCGGGCGCGCCGACGGCCGCCGCGGCCAGGGAGCCGGCGATGGCGAGGGGCTCATGCAGTACCAAATCCGGATGCCAGGATTCGGCGAGCTCCACGGCGGGTCCGGCAAGGCGGGAATTGAGCGCGCCGAAGAGCAGCCCGACGCCTCGAGTGCCGGCCCGGCCGGCCAATTCGGCGCGGGCGATCACCGGATGGCGCAGCATGATCGGCATCGCGATGGAGGCGATCGACAGGGAGCCGGCGATGTCGTGTACCGCAAGGCCGGCATCAGCGACGGAAAGGGCCTCGCCGCCGGTCGCGACGAGCACGTCGTGACCGGCGGCCTGCAGCGCCCGGCCGAGCGGCACGAATGGGAATGCGTGGCCGATCAGCGGAGCGGCGACGAGCAGAACCCGCATGGAGTCAGGATGCCACCGGGCGGAAAGCGCGCAACCGCAGGCTGTTGGCCACAACGAAGACGGACGACAATGCCATCGCCGCGCCCGCGAGCATCGGGTTGAGCAGTCCGGCCGCCGCCACCGGCAGTCCGACGACGTTGTAGGCAAAAGCCCAGAACAGATTTCCGCGAATGGTACCGAGGGTGCTGCGCGCCAGCCGGATGGCGTCGACGGCGGCGAGCAGATCGGGGCGTACCAACGTCAGATCCGCGGCCTCGATGGCGGCGTCGGTGCCGGTTCCCATGGCCAGTCCGAGATCGGCCTGTGCCAATGCCGCGGCGTCGTTGACACCGTCGCCGACCATCGCGACCACGCGCCCCTGCTCCTGCAGGCGCCGGACGGCCTCGACCTTGCCCTCGGGCAGCACGCCGGCGATGACCTCGTCGATGCCGACCTCGTCGGCGACCTCGCGGGCCACGGCCAATCCGTCGCCGGTGAGCAGGATCGGGGTGAGGCCGAGGTCGCGCAGCCGGCGCACCGCCCGGGCGCTCGTCGGCTTCACGGTGTCGGCGACCGTGAGCGCGCCGCGCACGGCGCCGTCCCACCCGACCAGGATCCCGTCCTCGTCACCGTCCGTGTCGATGCCATTGTCGTGCAGCAACTGCGCACGGCCGACGACGACGGTGCGCCCGTCCACTACTCCGCGTACACCGAGCCCTGGCACGTTGGCGAAGTCGGTGACCGCCGGCAGCGGGCCGACCCGCTCCTCGGCCGCGCGGGCGACGGCCTGCGCGACGGGGTGTTCCGAGGCGTGCTCGACGGCGCCGGCCAGGCGCAGCAGCTCGTCCGTGTCCTGCCCGTCACGGCCCGTCACGTCGACGAGGCTCAGCTTTCCGGTGGTGACCGTGCCGGTCTTGTCGAGCACGATCGTGTCGACCCGGCGCGTCTGCTCGAGGATCTCGGGTCCCTTGATGAGGACGCCGAGCTGGGCGCCGCGCCCGGTGCCGACGAGCAGCGCGGTCGGCGTGGCGAGCCCGAGAGCGCACGGGCACGCGATGATGAGGACCGCGACCGCCGCGGTGAACGCCGTCGTTGCGCCACCCCCCGTGCCGAGCCGGTAGCCGAGCGTGGCGACCGCGAGGGCGATCACGATCGGTACGAACACGCCCGAGATCCGGTCGGCGAGCCGCTGGACGGCGGCCTTGCCGCTCTGCGCGCGCCGGACGAGCTCGGCCATGCGGGCCAGCTGCGTGTCGGCGCCGATGCGGGTCGCTCGCACGATGAGCCGCCCGCCGGCGTTGACGGTCGCGCCGGTGACCTCGGCGCCCGGCCCGACCTCGACCGGCACGGACTCGCCGGTGAGCAGGCTCGCATCGATGGCGGAGCTGCCCTCCTCGACGACGCCGTCCGTGGCGATCTTCTCGCCCGGCCGCACGACGAACCGGTCCCCCACGCTCAGTTGCGCGACGGGCACGCGCCATTCGACGCCGTCGCGCAGCACGGCGACGTCCTTGGCGCCGAGCTCGAGCACCATGCGTAGCGCCGAGCCTGCGCGGCGTTTCGCGCGGGCCTCGAAGTACCGCCCGGCGAGCAGGAACATGGTCACGCCGGCGGCGGCCTCGAGGTAGATGTCGCCGCTTCCGTCGGTGCGCTCGATGGTGAACTCGAACGGATGCGTCATGCCGGGTTCGCCGGCGGTGCCGAGGAAGAGCGCCCACAGTGACCACCCGAACGCGGCGAGCGTCCCCACGGAGACCAGCGTGTCCATGGTCGCCGCGGCGTGCCGCAGGTTGATCCACGCGGCGCGGTGGAACGGCCACCCGCCGTAGACGACCACGGGCGCGGCGAGCGTGAGCGAGGCCCACTGCCAGTACTCGAACTGCCATACCGGCACCATCGCCAGCAGGATGACCGGGATGCTCAGGACGGCCGTGATCAGCAGCCGGAGACGGAGCGCGGCGAGTTCGTCACGGCGTGCATTCCGCGGCGGTACCGACCTGTCCGGCGCGAATGCCCCACCCGAACCGACCGCACTCGACGCCTCGAAGTCAGCGAATGGTCCAGCAGCAGACCCGGCTGCAGCGGCGGGTCCGACCCCAGCGGAGTCGGCGGCGGTACCGGCGACGGCGGAGGACAGGATGGCAGCGGAAGACGCTGCGTAGTCGGTGGAAGACTCGGCCGAGATCCCGGCGGTCGGCCCGACCTGCCCAGCGCCGGTCAAGCTACGCGCGGCGGAAGTTCCAGTGGCGGGACTTGCCGCCACGAGACTTGCGCCGGCGGAGCCGGAGCGCGCCGGGGCGGGGGCGAACGGTGGGGGCACGAGCAGCGCCGTGTACCCGGTCCGCTCGACCGTGGCGATGAGGTCACGCGGCGTGAGCGACTCCGCGTAGACGACGTCGGCGGTCTCGGTGGCGTAGTTGACGGACGCGGTGACGCCGTCCATGCGGTTGAGCTTCTTCTCGATGCGCATCGCGCACGAGGCGCAGGTCATGCCGCCGATGGACAGTTCGACGCGTTGGGTTGCCGGCTGGGTCATCGTTCGGGTCCTCACGTTGCCGCGGCGGTGAATTCGGCGGTGTGCACCGTTCCGCCGTGCTGGAAGTCCAGATAGAGCCGGTACGTCCCGGCCGAGGGCACCTCGGCGGTGAACCGCACGAGCGGCCCGGCCTGCGCGTCGGACTCCGGGTGAACGTGGAGATACGCCAGGTCACCCTGCCGCAGCGCGACGAGATGCCCATAGGCACCCAAGTACGGTTCGAGATCCGTCACCGGTACCCCCTGACGCGCGACCCGCAGCCCGAGCACCGAGGCGGCGCCGGCGTGCAGGTCCCCTTCGATCGTGACCGTGTACCCGCCGTCGATCGTCACGCTGCGCTGCGCCTCCGGCAGCGCAACCGGCCGGTAGTCGCCGGGCGCGTCGACGTCGATGCCGAGCGTGAGGCCTTCGCTACGGGCCGCGGGGCGGAAGTCGGCGAAGATGCGGTACTGGCCGGCGGCGGGCACGCGCAGCGGCACGCTCCAGACGCCGTCCGCGCCGCGCAGCGGGTGCACGTGCTGGAACCCGCTGAGATCGCGCCGCACGGCGATGAGGTGCAACTCCTTGCCGTGAGCGGTCGCGTACTGCGTGACAGGATGCCCATCCGGGCCGTCGATCCTGAACCGGAACTCCGCGCCGTCACGCAGCGTGGTGGTCACGGGCACGAGCCGGTATCCGGCCTCGGTCACCTGCAGGCCCGCGGGCGGCTGACCGGTCTCACCGTGCGTGCCGGACCCGTCGTGGCCCCCGGCGCCTCCGTTCGCACCGTCGTGGCCGCCGGCGCTTCCGTTCGCACCGTCGTGACCCCCGGCGCCTGCGTTTCCACCGTCGTGGCCGGCGTCACCACCGGCCGCGCCGTTCATATCTGCGCGTGTCATGTCCGCGTGTGCGGCCTTCTGCGGCGGCGCGACGGGGCCGACCAGGTGGCCGACTCCGAGCGACGCGGCGAACACGGTGGCGAGGCCGGCGACGAACGCGCCCAGCTTGAGCGGCGTCCGCACGCTCCAATCACTTCCAGACACGATCCGTCGCCTCCCTCATCAGCTCAACTCCTGTTCGGCCAACATTCCGAACAGGCCCGATACTCATACGACCAGTGGTGAAACGAGCTCCGCGCCGACGTCAGGAACCAGTCCGAACGGTGGCGAAACGGGCCCTGGCTCGCGCCGCTAGGGGCGTCAGGCCGCTACGGCGTAGCCGGCTTCGTCGACTGCGGCACGCACCTCGTCGAGGTTGAGCTCGCGGTCGCTGGTTACCGCCACCTCGCCGGTCGGGAGGTCGACCCGGACGTCGCTCACGCCCTCCAGGCGGCCGAGCTCCTCGCTGACCGCGTTCACGCAGTGTGCACACGTCATGCCGGTCACGGTGTATGTCGTCAGCATCGCTTTCCCTTCGTCCTACCCCCTGGGGGTACCAAGCTACCTCACGATAAACCCCCAGGGGGTATCGCCGTCAAGCATGGCGACGGAGATCACCGGTCAGTTGTCGTCCGGGCGATGCGACGGGAGGCCACCTCGGGCGATGCGAACGGACGCCGCCGTCGGGCGATGGCGCGCAGGAACGGCCGAGCGCCGGCCGCGCCGCGTGGGAGCGGCCGAAGGCCGACCGGGCCACCGGATCAGCCGAACGCCGGCCGCGCCGCGCGGGAACGGCCGAACGCCGACCGGACCACCGGATCAGCCGAACACTGGCAGCGCCGCGCGGGAACGGCCGAACGCCGACCGGGCCCACGGATCGGCCGAACACCGGCGGCGCCGCGCGGGAACGGCCGAACGCCGACCGCCGCAGCACGCGGGAAACCGCGAACAGCGACCGTGGCACAAAGGAGCGGCCGAACACCGGCCGCGGCACACGGGAACCGCCGAGCACCGACCGTGGCGCATTGGAGCAACCGAATACCGGCGACGGTTACGCAGCGATCACGCGGCGCGGCGGAAGCGGCCCGGTGCGATGCCGAAGCGGCGCTTGAAGGCTGCGGCGAATGCGAACTCCGAGGCGTAGCCGACCCGCTGCGCAACGACGCGAAGTGGGGCGTCGGAGTCGCGGAGCAGGCGGGCGGCCAGGGTCATGCGCCACCACGTCAGGTACGACAGTGGGGCGCGTCCGGTGAGGGCGGTGAAACGGCGTGCGAATGGGGCGCGGGACAGGCCGCCGGCGGCGGCCAAATCGGCGACCGTCCACGGGCGGTGCGGCTCGCGGTGGATCGCCTTCAGAGCCGTGCCGATCGCGGGGTCGCGCAGCGCGGTTGCCCAACCGGCCGTGGTGGGCTCGGCCCGGTCCTCGAGGCAGGCTCGCAGGGCGTGCAGGAACAGCAGGTCGAGCAGCGCCGACACGCCGACCTCGGCGCCGCCGCCGTCGCGCTCCAACTCCCCGTTCAGCAGGTCGATCACGGAACGTAGCTGCGGGTGTGCGTGCAGGTGAACGAGTTGTGGCAGATCGTCGATGAGCGGATGGACGCGGTCTGGTTGCAGCTCGTACGCACCGCATAGCACAACGCCGTCGGGGGTGCCGAGCGTTGGTGGAGGCGAGTCGGGCACGGAGGGTGTTGCCGCGGAGCAGGGCTGTAGTGGGGTTTCCGGGGCGTCGGCCAGCGCGTAGCCGTTGCCGTGGGCCATGAGCAGGACGTCGCCCGGCGAGAGGCGGGTCGGGGCGCCCGTGTCGGGGATCAGCCAGCACTCGCCGCGCAGGACTACCTGGATGCCGACGGCGCCGGGGACCGTGGCGAAACGCTGGCCCCAAGGGGCGTGCCAGGCCAGGCGGGCCGAGACCGGGCGGCCGGTGCGCATTGCCGCGACCGCATCGCTGAGTACGTCCACGTCGCGGTCCTGCCTTTCGTGAGATCCCTGATGCCGAGCTTGCCATCGCCCGCGTACGGAACGCATGCACGCCGCGAGACACGTCGGCCTCGACCGGGTGCGCTACGCAGGGAGATGAAGCAGGCACGGGACGCACACGGCGGTGGGCGCAGGGAGATGGATCAGGTGCGGGGCGCAAGACGCACACGGCGGAGACACAAGGACCGGGACGCAAAAGGGCGGGGACGCAAAAGCGCGGGGACGGAAGGGCCGGGGACGCGAAAGGGCGGGGACGCATTAGGCGAGGGCGCAAAGGCGGGAACGAACGGATCGCGCGACGCGAGCCGGGCAAGAACGGGCGGGCTACGACGTGGCTGCCGAGTGCGAGACGGATGCGCATGAACGCGGGACGGCCGAGCATGGGGCGAAACGGTCGCGCTGCGTAGTTTCGGATGTCGTGAAAGCGATGCGAATGCACGAGTACGGGGATGCCTCGGTGTTGCGGCTCGACGATGTCGAGGTGCCGGTTGCGGGTGACGGGCAGGTGCTCGTGCGCGTGGCGGGGACCTCGTTCAATCCGTCCGAGATCGGGCTGCGCAACGGGTGGTTGCGGGGAGTGGTCGAGGTCGGGTTGCCGTACACGCTCGGGTGGGACCTGGCGGGGACCGTCGTCGGGGCGGGAGGCGGGTTCGCGGACGGGGACCGGGTCGTGGGGCGGGTGTCCGGCGGTGCGGCCGCCGAGTTCGTCGTTGCGGAGGCGAGCGGGCTCGTGCGGGCGCCGGGCAACGTGCCGCTAGCGCATGCGGCGGCGCTGCCCATTGCGGGAGTCACGGCGTGGCAGGCCGTGTTCGAGCATGCGCGGATCGCCGACGGCGCCACCGTGTTCGTCAACGGAGCCGGGGGCGGGATCGGCGGCTACGTGGTGCAGTTGGCCCGCTACGCCGGGGCGCACGTCACCGCCACCGCCAGCGAGCGCAGCGCGGATACGGTCCGGGCGCTCGGGGCGCACGTCGTGCACGGCTACCTCCAGGGGGCACCTGGGCGACAGGGCGCAGACGGACGTGACCTCGCAACGCATGGGGCGCACGTCGTGCACGACTACCTCCAGGGGGCACCGGGCGCAGACGGACGTGGCCTCGGGGCGCACCGCGCTGATCCTGCCGCCGGCGGGACGTTCGACGTGGTTTTCAACCTGGTGCCGCTCGAGGAGCCGGGCGACCTCGTACCGCTGGTGAAGGCCTGCGGTGTCATCGTCTCGGTGACGAACCAGGTCGTCGTGCCGGACGGGGCCGGGATCAGGGCCGTGCACTTCGTGGTCCGCGACGACGCCGGCGACCTGGCGGCGCTCGTGCGGCTGGTCGAGGAAGGCGTGGTCCGGCTCGACATCGCCGCCGAGCGATCCATCGCCGAGATGGCGGCGGTCCATCGCGCCGCCGAGGCCGGGCAGTTGCGCGGCAAGACGATCCTCAAGCCGCCGACGACGACCTGGGAACCGTAAGGACCAGCCCCGGAGATGCACTGAACGAGCTGAGATATCCCCCGACAGGGTATAAATCCGATAAGTCGTGGCGCGGAGCGCCCGACTTATCGGAAAAAACCCGCGCTACGACAAGCGCGGCAGGAGCAACGACGCGACGTCGTGGGCGCGGCTCGTCGGGGACCAGGAAGAGCCGGGTGTCCACGACTCCGCGGTCCACACGTCGGAGAGGACCGACTTCACGAAACCCCACGCCGTCAGGCGGTCCATGGGGTAGCCCAAGAGAGCGGCGAACCGTTCCAGGCGAGGGAGTACCAACGCCGTCAGGGACGGGTCGCGGTTGTCCGGGGTGGGGTTGAAGAGCCAGGAGCCGGCCTCGTACGACGGGTCGCCGGTCAGGCCGTGCGGGTCGATCGCCAGCCATGGGGCGCGCGTGGCCCGCAGGACGTTGTCGTGGTGCAGGTCGCCGTGGAGCAGGACGCGCGACGGGGCCGAGGCGCACAGCTCGCGCATCAGGCCGGACGCCGTCGTGACGTGTGCGTGCGGGAGGGGGCCGGTGCCGTCGGGGAAGCGCGCCAGGTACTCATCGAAAGCAGTGGCCTGCACCAGCACGTCGGGCAGCAACGGCGGGGACGGGACGTGCAGGAGGCGCATGATGCCCGCCGCGGCCGCGATGGCCTCCTCGTCGGGGAAGTCGCGGGCGCGGTGGCCGGGCAGGGCGCGCTCCAGCAGGAGGGCGCCGCGGGCGAGGTCGGCGCGCAGGAGGCGGACGCAGCCGCGGCCCGCGAACGCCTCCAGGGCGGGTGCCTCCTCCGACAGGGAGTCGGCCGACGGGACGCCGAGCTTGAGCACCGCCGGGGTGCCGTCGGGCAACGTCGCGGACGCTACGTAGTGGTACGACAGGTCGAAGGGGGCGCCGAGGGTCAGGTCCCAGTCGCGGGCGATCGCGGCCGATGTGGACGGCAGGGAGTCCAGCCATCTGGCGCCGGGCTCGCCCCAGGCGGCGGTGACGTTGTGGCGCATTGCGGCGGGCAACAGCACGCGACTCCCCCAGGATCACGAGTACGGCAGGGCGACCAGTGTCAGCACATGGCGGGCCGGGCAGGACGGCGGGGCCAGCAGGGTCAGCTCGGTGCCCTGGATGCGGTGGCGCGCCGCCACGGCGTGCAGGACCGCGACGCCGGCGCTGGCCAGGTGGGTGACGGCCGACAGGTCCACGGTCAGGGGCACGGTGCCGCCGCGCGAGCGGTACATGAGCTCGTGCTGCAACCGCTCCGCGCTGGCCGCGTCCACCGGGCCGGAGACGACGACCGTGTCGGGGCGGGCCGGATCGTCGGCGATCTCCGGTTCGACGGGCTGGGGCGGGTGCACGGGCGGGGTCGGCGCTGGGGCGGCGCTGTCGAGCAACGCTGCGGGGCGGGTGAGGCGGTGGCGGAGCGTCGCCACGGTACCGGCGGCGGATCGATCCATGCTGAGCTCGTCCACGAGCTGGCTGGTCAGGGCCAGGCCCCGGCCGCGCGCCGAGACGCGCTGCGGCTCTCGCCAGGCGCCGCGACCGGTGACGGTGACCTCGACGGCGCCGGTCGGAGTCAGGCGGGCGCTCAGGCGCACCGTGTCGTGCCCGGCGGAGTGCTCGATCGCGTTGGTGACGAGCTCGCCCACGGCGTGCTGCAGGGCGAACGCGTCCTCGTCGGCGGCGCCGATCGTGGACAGCCAGGCGCCGAAGGTCCGGCGCAGGCCGCCGAGGAGGGCCAGGTCGGCGGGCACCTCGGCGTGCAGCTCCTCGGGGGGCGCTACGAGCTGGGCGGCCAGCAGGGTGATGTCGTCGCTGTAACCCGTGGCCCGGACCAGCAGCTCCACCGTCTGGGTGCAGGCGCGCTCCGGCGGGCAGACGTCGGGGGCGTGCAGGGCCCGGCCAGCCACGGCGTCGGCGGCCACCCGGGCGAGTTCTTCCGCGGCGGCGGGGGCGGTGCGGCCGGGCCGCTCGATGATGCCGTCGCTGTACAGCAGCAGCACGTCGCCGGGGTCCAGGCGGGCGGTGGCGGACGGGAACGCGCCACCGGTGCCGAGCGGGGCGGCGCCGGTGGCGGGCAGGAAGCGGCCCGCGCCCGCAGCGGACAGGACGAGCGGGGGCGGGTGGCCGGCGGTGCAGTACTCGACGGCGCCCGAAGCCAGGTCGACGACGGCGACGCAGGCGGTGGCGGCGCGGGCGCCGGGGACCCGGCGGGCCAGGCGGTCCGCGGCCGCGAGGGCCTGCGCGGGCGGGTCGCCGCCGTCGAGGCGGTCCTGCAGGACGGAGCGCAGCTGGCCCATGACGCCGGCGGCGGCCACGCCGTGGCCCACGACGTCGCCGACGACGAGGGCGAGGGTGCCGTCGGGGCGCGGTACCGCGTCGAACCAGTCGCCGCCCGCGGCCGCGCCGGCGCCGGCGAGCAGGTAGCTGGCGGCCAGGCGGACGCCCGGCAGCAGCGGCAGGCCGCGCGGGAGCAGTGCCTGCTGCAGTGCGTCGACGACGTCTCGCGCCTGGCGGTACTGCTGCTGCAGGTCGGCGGCGTGGCGCTCGGCGGACAGGCGGGCCTGGACGATCTCGGTGACGTCGGTGCCGCCGCCGATGACGCCGCGGATGCGCCCGTCCGGGTGACGCCACGGCGTGATGCTGAAGTCGGCGTAGAGCTCGCGGACCGAGCCGTCGGGCAGGGTGAGGTGGGCGCGCCACTGCTGGCCGGCCAGCGGCTCCGCGGTCTCGTACACCTGGCGGTACATGTCGATCCACTGCTGGCCGGCGAGCTCGGCCAGGGCCTCGCCGAGCGGGCGGCCGAGGACCTCGCGGCCGGGGAACAGGGCGCTGGACGCGGCGTTGAGGCCGGTCACGACGAGGTCCGGGCCCTCGCAGGCGATCAGGATGTATGGCGCCTGCTCGATGGCTGAGCGGATCGGGTCGGCGTCCACGAGCCTCATCCTGCCATCATGGGTGCATGTTCGGACGTCCCCGGCCGCCCGCCGACGACGGCGGGCCGCCCGACCCGTTCGCGATGCCGCCGGTGCCGGTCGGGCATCTGCTGGGGCTGGCCGCGATCACGCTGCGCGTGCTGCGGGACTGACCACGAGCGCCGTCACGCCGGGACGCTGAAGCAGCGCAGGAACTCCGACGGGCCCAGGCTCCAGGCGCGCAGGGTGCGGTCGGCGAACGTGTGCATGGTGTCGCAGACGTCCTCGAGCGGCTCGAGCAGCGCTATCGCCTCGGGGCGTTCGAGGCCGGCGGCGACGCGGGCGGACAGGCCCTGCCGGGCCAGGCGCAGCAGCTCCCGGGCGAGCTCCTGCGCCGGGTGCGGGCCGACGGACGCGCTGAGGCCCTTCACCGCGACGTCGTCGGCGGCGCGGTCGAGGTCGGCGGCGGTGAGGTCGCCCAGCAGCGCGCCGGCGGCGGCGCGCGCGGCCGGGTCGTAGGCGAGGCCGGACCATAACGCGGCACCGGCGCCGAACCACGGCCACGGCGGCGCGTCGGACAGGCGGGTCTCGAGGGTGTGCCGTACGCGGACGTGCGGCCAGACCTGGCTCAGGTGCAGCTCCCAGTCGGCCTCGGTCGGGTAGGTGCCGTCGCCGAAGCCGTCCTCGATGGCCCGGCGGAACGGGATGCGCGGCGCGGCCACGTGCGAGCCGTTGACGCAGCGGTAGATCATCGGCAGGCGGGCGGCCCAGTCGACGAGGTCGTCGACGCCGGCGCCGGGGTCGAGGGCGACGCCGAGCACGCCGCAGCGGCGCGGGTCGAAGCGGCGCCAGTACTGCATCCGCCGCGACAGGGCGCCCGTGTCCGCGCCGGCGGCGACGGGCGAGTTGACGAACAGGGCGGCGACGACGGGGGCGGCCCGCACGAGCAGGCGCAGCTTCTCCATGAGGTCGGCGGGCGAGACGTAGTCCAGCGACGTCTGCGCCGACAGGATCAGGCCCATCACCTCGTCGGCGTGGCCGCCGTCGGGGCCGAGGTCGCGGAAGTACTCGCGCATGACGCGCACCCGGGGCTTGGGGTTCCAGGCGATGCCGTCGGCGGCGGCGAAGGGCACGATGCCGCCGGTGGTGAGGGCGATGCCGTGCGCGGCGCCGATGCCGGCCGCGGCGAGCAGGTTGTCGCGCACGTCGGCGACGGCGTCGGCGACGGTGGCGAAGGTCGCCGAGGAGTACTCGAGGGCTCCCCCGGTCTCCAGCGTGAACGTCCCGCCGCCGGGCATGGCCGCGCCGATGGTGAACGCGCCGTCGAGGACGGGGCTCGCGCCGTGGCCGCGCACGACGCCGTCGAGCAGGGCGAGCGCCTGCTGGTAGGTGGCGTTGCGCAGGTTGTTGCGGCAGACCAGGCCGACCTCGACCTCGAGGCCGACCTTCTCCAGGCGGCCCGGCGGCGCGGAAAAGACGCGGCGCAGATCAGGGCGCCGCAGCGTTGTCGTCTCGCCCACCGGGGCCTCCCTCGATAGGCAGGCCTCTAGCCCCCGCCTGCCCGCCGGAAGACGCCCATAGTAGCCGAGCGATCCCCGGAGCGTAATCGTCGCAGGGTGCGAAGTGGACCGGGCCGGAAGGTCAGCGGCGGGTACCCGGAATGGCGTCGGCGGTGACCGCATAGACGGGGCCGCCGTCGTGCGCGGCGGCGATGGTGAGCACGCCGACGACCTCGCCGAGGTCGTTGACGAGCGGGCCGCCGGAGGCCGCGGCGGCCAGCGGCAGGCCGGTGCGCAGGACCCGCAGGTCCTGCTCGGCGAAGGTCTCGAGGCCGTCGACGACGCCGCTGACGACCGTGCCGCCGGCGTCGGCGGCCCAGACGCGGTCGCCGACGCGGACCAGGCCGGGTTGGCCGACCCGCAGGCCGTCGAGGGCCGGGCCGCGCAGCAGTACCACGTCCGCGGCGCCGGCGGCGGGCTCGATCGTCTCGACGGGCGCGCCGGCCGCGGTCAGGGCCGATGGGGCGGCGTCGCCGAGCCACTGGCGGTTGGTGACGACGCCGAGGTCCTGCACGGCGAAGCCGCGCCGGGTGGTCCGCGTCCCGTCTGGGTGCGTGCGGGTGACGTCGGTGAGCACACGGTGTACCAATGCCGGAAGCTCTGCCTCGGCGGGCACGGTGATGCCGAGCAGGGACGCGTTGGCGCGCAAGGCCGCGGCGTAGCCCTCGGCGTCGTGGCGGGCGGCGAGGCCGGCGAGGAGGCGGCGCGCGTCGTCGGGGTCGCTCAGCGGGCCGGCGGGGTCGGTGTTGTCGGCCGCGGCGGTGGCGGCGCGCACGAACGCCGCGTTCCAGGCGGCGACCCGGGCCAGCAGGTCGCGCAGGCGTTGCAGGCCGGCGCGCAGCTCGCGGGCGAGGTGGCGGCCCTCGGCGAGCGCCGCGGCGGGATCGGCGCCGGGGTCGCGGGCCAGGTGGGTGCGGGTGTTGGCGGCGAGGTCGGCCAGAGGCGCGGTGGCGTCGGTGAGCTGCCGGCCGACGTCCTCGGCGTCGGCATACGCGGCCTCGATCACCCGCGCGCTGGCGGGATCGGCGGCGCCGGCGCCGGGGCGGTGCACGCCCATGCGGGTGCGCAGCTCGCCCCAGCTCGCGCGGGCGTCCTCGGCGGCGGTGCCGGCCTCGTCCAGCAGGCCGGTGAGGTCCTCGCGCAGCTCGTGGACGTCCTGCTGCAGCCGGCGGCGGCGGGCCATGTCGTCGATCTCGCCGGGCGAGAGCACGGTGCTGTCGGTGATGCGGATCGAGCGGGACCGGCCGCTGGCGAGATCCTGCGCGGTCACCTCGAGCACGCAGCTGGCGTCGATGGCGAACGTGACCTCGATCTGCGGCACGCCGTGCGGCGCGGCCGGGATGTCGCCGAGGCGGAACTGGCCGACCTTCGCGGCGGCGTCCAGGCTGCCGTTGTAGATCTCGATGTCGACGGCGGTCTGGTCGTCGGAGCGGGTCGTGTACGTGTCGCGGGCCTGCGTGGGAATGCGCGCGTTCGCGGGGATGAGCTCGGAGAAGACCGGGTTGTCGGCGTCGTCCACGACGCGCAGGCCGAGCGCGAGCGGGGTCACGTCCAGCAGCAGTACCTCGGACAGCTTGCCCGACAGCACCGCCGCCTGCAGCGCCGCGCCGGTCGCGACCGCCGTGCGCGGGTCGGGCACCGGGGTGCGGGCCAGCCCGAACGCCTCCTCCACGACGCCGCGCACCAGCGGCGAGAGCATCGGCCCGCCGACGAGGACGAGATGGTCGGGTGCGCCGGGCAGCGCGCGGCGGAACTCCTCGCACGTGCGCCGCAGCGCGGCGAGGGGCTCGGCGAGCAGCTCGGCGAGGCGTGCGGCGCCGAGCTCGAGGCGGGCGTCGCGGCCGCCGGCGAGGTCGCGCAGGACATACTCGGCGTCGCGCTGGGCGGACAGGGCGACCTTGAGGTACTCGGCGGCGACCTCCAGGCGGCGGCGCGCCGTGCCGGTCTCGGGCACCTCGATGCCCTGATTTCGCAGTTGTACCGCAAGAGCCCGGCTGATGACCGCGTCGAAGTCCTTGCCGCCGTAGGCGGTGTCGCCCGCGACCTGCTGGACGTCGTACACGCCCTCGTCGACGTCGAGGCAGCTCACGTCGAGCGTGCCGGCGCCGAGGTCGACCACGACGATCCGCCCGGCGAGGCGGCGCTCCCGGGCCGCGGTCATGCACGCGGCGGTCGGCTCATGGATGAGCCGGACGAGGTCGAGGCCGGCGATGCGGCAGGCGTCGCGGGTGGCGCGCTTGGCGTTGTTGAGGAAGTACGCCGGGATCGTCACCAGCACCCGCGGCCGTTCGATGCGCAGGTCGTGGTGGCGTTCGGTCCAGGACAGCCAGTCGTCCTCGACGTCGCCGAGCTCGGCGCGGGCCAGGTCGGCGACGCGCTCGCGGACCCGTTCGGCGAGGTAGGTCTCGACGAGGCCGCGGCCGTGCCCGATGAGCCGGGCGGCGATCTCCTCGGCGCGGTACTCGCGGCTGCGGACCCGGTAGCGGGTGCCGGTGCCCATGCGCCGCTTCGCCGCCTGGATGTGCCCGGCGAGCCAGCCCGCGAACACCTCCTCGCCGGTGAGCCCGACGAGCTCGTTGCCGTCCTTGTCGAGGCTGAGCGTCGAGGGGTACTGCGGGCGGCCCTTCCACGGGCACAGGACCGCCTTGCCGGTCCCGGAGTCGTAGATCGCGGCCGCGCAGGTGGTGGTGCCCAGGTCGAGGGCCCAGATGCCAGCGAAGCGCGCGTCGGTCTCGAAGCGGGCCTGCGCCACCCACGCCTGGACGCGCTGCTCGAACGCGCGGCGGCGCCCGGCGCCGAGGCGGTCCAGGGCGGCGGCGGCCTCCTCGCGCGGGCCGGCGTCCAGCGCCGGGTCGTGCTGCAGCCGGCGCAGCTCCTCCGCCGCCCGCGCGCGGGCGTCCTCGCCGCCGCGCTCGAGCGCCTGCAGGCACAGCCGGGCCAACTCGTCGACGGCGCCGGCCCGGCGCAGCCAGGCGCCCAGCCGCGGGTCCGCGAGGGCCTCGTCGCCGAGCGCCTCGATGAGGCACGCCGCGGCGGAGGCGGGGTCGCCGGCCCGCTCGAACAGCTCGGCGGCGCGTTCGGGGCGGCCCTCGCCGCGGTACAGGCGGGCGGCGCCGATCGGGTCGCCGCCGGCCTCGCGGGCCTCGGCGCGGGCCTCGACGCTGGCCGCGCTGCCGTCGTCGCGCAGCACCCGGTCGGCGTCGCCGAAGCGGCCCGCGAGCCGGAACAGCCGGTGCGCGCGGTAGACGTCGCCACCAAGCTCAGCCTGTACCGCGGCCTCACCAGGCTCGCCGGCCTCCTCCTCGAAGCGGCTCCAGGCGGCGTGGTCGCCGGCGGCGCGGTGGTGGCGGCGCCCGTCGACGAGGACCGCGGCCCGGCGGGTGCCGGCGTCGGCCAGCCGCTCGGCGACCGCGTCGGTGGCCGGGTCGGCGCGGCCCAGGTGCGCCTCGACGGTGCGCACCAGGCGGATCGCGTCGGCGTGGCGGCCCTGCTCGACGAGCGCGTCGACGTCCGGCAGGCACAGCCCGGCGAGCCGCGCGAGGCGGTCGGGCCGCCCGGCGGGGCAGCCGGCCAGCGCCTCCAGGGGCCGGCCGAGCGCCTCGAGGCACTCGCTGGCCAGGTCGTCGCGCCCGGCCGCGCGGAACTCGGCGAGGGCGGCCTCGTGGTCGCGGGCGATGAGCAGCAGCTCGCCGAGGCGTTGATGCAGCGGTGGTACCGCATCCGGCCGCGCCTGCGCCGCCAGCTCCAGCCCGGCGCGCACGTCGGCGGGGCGGGACGAGGCCAGGCAGCACTCGATGGCGCGGGCGCGCCGGTCCGGGGAGTCGGCGAGGCGGACGGCTTCGGCGCCATGGCCGAGGATGCGGTACACCTCGAAGTGCTCCGGCAGCTGCGGCTCCGGGATCTCCCGCAGGAAGGCGCGCCACAGGTGGGCGTGGTCGTCGAGCGGCCGGCGGGCGGTGTGCGCGTGCAGCGCGGCGGCGAGGGCGTCGCGGTCCAGCAGCCCGGCTGCCCGCCAGCGGCGCAGCCAGGTCACCAGCGCGTCGGCGTCGCCGGCCGGGCCGACGATCGGCAGGAGCCGGTCGCGGGCGGCGCGCTGCGGCCCCGGCAGCCCGGCGCGGACGGCGACGGCGAAGACGACCTCGAGCGCGTCGGCGTCGTCGCGGGCGGCGTGCTCGAGCAGCCAGGGCTCGTCGGGGGCGCGGAACGGGTACCGCGGCGCGGGCACCCGGGCGTCGTAGTCGCGCACGAGCCCGCGCGCGAGGGCCGGGTCGGCGGGCAGGGCGAGGCGCACGGCGTCGCGGTAGGCCGCGGCGGCCCGCTCATCGTCGTCCCTGGCGAACAGGGAGGGCAGCGCATCGACGGCCTTGCGCAGGCGACGCTGCCCGCCGGGCAACCAATCCATGCCGGTGATGTTATTGGCCGGTCTCAGGGGTGGGCCAGGGCCGTTCCCTGATGCCGCTCGGGCGGTCCGGCGCCGATGCTGGAAGGGACCACTCGAGAGAAGGAGAAAGACGATGGACTCCGTGCACGGCTCGATGCGCCGGCAGGGTCTGGTCCGGCCGGTGCACGGCCGGGTCCTCGGCGGCGTCTGCGCGGGCCTGGGCCAGCGCTTCGGCCTCGACCCGTGGCTCGCGCGGCTGCTGTTCGTGCTCGCGCTGCTGGTGATCCCGGGCAGCCAGATCCTCGTGTACCCGATCCTGTGGATCGTCATGCCGTCCGAGGTGTGACTACCCTTGCCCGGGTGGAAGATCAACAGTTCGGCCCGGCCGGCCCCTACGAGATCGGCTCCGACCTCTGGCCCGGCCTGGCCAAGCTCGCCGAGGAGGCCGGCGAGCTGATCCAGATCCTGGCCAAGCTCGTCGGCGCCTCCGGCCGCGACCGCTACTACGACGGCACCAACCTGCGCGAGCGCCTGGTCGAGGAGTGCGGCGACCTCACCGCCGCCATCGCGTTCTTCACCGAGACGAACGGCCTGGGCGCCGAGGTCGACGCCCGGGCCCGCCAGAAGCTCGCGCTGTTCCGGCACTGGCATGAGCAGGGATGATCCGTTTTTGTCGTACCCCTGGGGCATGATGCGCGCATGCTGCTCCCCCTGTTGCTGCGCTCCTGGGGCCCCGACACCTGCGATCCGACCGACCTGGCGGACTGGCACCCCGGCAACCCCGCCCGCGGCCAGTGCGGCACGACCGCGCTGGTCGTGCGCGAGGTCCTCGGCGGCGACCTGATCCACGGCCGCGTCACCGCCGGCGGCGAGCCCGCGGGCCACCACTACTGGAACCGGCTCCCCGACGGCTCCGAGCTCGACCTGACCCGCGACCAGTTCCGCCCCGGCGAGCTGGTCGTCGGCGGCGTGCGCGTCCACGTCCCCGAGGGCCCGCCCAGCCGCCTGCGCGGCCAGCACGCCCTGCTGCGCCATCGCGTCCTGACCGCCCTCGGCCGCCTCCCGGTTCCCTCCGGCCCGCCCCTGCGCCTGGCCCTGGCGCTGCTGGTCGACCCCGGCGGCGCGGTCCTGCTGCGGCGCCGCTCCCCCGTGGCGCCGTTCGAGCCTTCGCAGTGGGCCCTGCCCGCCGCGAAGATCTGCGGCGACTCCCCGGTCGAGGAGGCCGCACGCCGCGCCCTGGCGGAGGAGGCCGCGGTGGAGTTCACGGGCCGGCTGCACCCGCACTGGCACGGCACCCTGCCCGACGTGACGGGCCGCGCGTCCGGCGTCGAGGTCACGATCCTGGCGGGCCGCTACGACCTCGGCGACGCCGGCATCGTCGCCGACGACCTGGCGGCCACGGACCTGGCCCCTACTGCGGCGGTGGCGTTGCAGGGGCTGATCCGGACCAGCCGCGAGAGCCCCGTCCGCGCCGAGACCACGTCCCGCCGGTCGGCTCCGGCATGACCGCACCCACGCTCCGCCCGCGCCCACCACCGCGCCCGCGCGTGCGCCCGACACGACGACGGTAGGCCGGCCATGCCCGGGACCAGCCACGCGCGGGACCGTGCTCGCGTGCGCCCGACACGACGACGGCACGCCGGCCACGCGCGGGACCGGCCACGCCCGCCACCGCGCTCGCGGGTGCGCCCGACACGACGACGACAGGCTGGCCACGCCCGGGACCAGCCACGCGCGGGAAAGACCACACGCGCGGGACCGACCACGCCCGGGACCGCGCTCGCGTGCGCCCGACACGACGACGGCACGCCGGCCACGCGCGGAGCCGGCCACGCCCGGGGACCGGCCTCGCGGCGACAGACGTCGGCCCCGCACGGCTCAGCCCCGCGGCAGACGGGCCACGCCCGCGGCCGCCCTCACGCCCGCTGCCGTGGCCGTCATCTTCTCCACGCCCATGTGGTGGTGCACGCCGCGGGTGGTTGCTGCCGCAGGTGGCTGACGCGAGCGAGTGCAATCACGCCCGCCGCGCGTCGGTCAGGTCATGCCGCCCCGTCACCGCTGAGGTCGTCACGACGTCGCTCTGGTGTCCGGCGCCGAAGCCGGGGCGGCGCTGGACGCACCCCGGCCGGTTTGGGTGAGCACCGAGAACCTGTTCGTCGTTGGGTGAGCCGCCGAGGGGTTGAGGGGGTGTGGGTGGAGCGAACCTCCCCCACCGCGAGCGCAGCGAGCCGAGGAAAAGCGCGGGAGACTGGAGAGGTGGGCGAATCTCAACGGCGGTTTGTCGTGCAGTTGCACCGGGCGCGGCGGGTGCACTACGACTTCCGGGTCGAGATCGACGGGGTGCTCGTGAGCTGGGCCGTGCCCAAAGGGCCCTCGCTCGATCCCAAGGTTCGGCGGGCCGCGTTCCACGTCGAGGACCATCCGCTCGAGTACGTCGCGTTCGAAGGGGTCATTCCCACGGGGACGTACGGGGGCGGGGACGTCATCGTGTGGGACACCGGAGGATGGGTGCCCTACAAGGACCCGGACCCTGCGGCGGCCGTCGCGCAGGGCGAGCTGCACATGGAGCTGCACGGGGAGAAGCTGCGCGGGAAGTTCGTCATCGTGCGCACCCGCGGGGACGAGTGGCTGCTCATGCACAAGCGGGACGAGCATGCCGTCGACGGGTGGGATGCCGGCACTCTGCCGCTGTCGGTCCTCAGCGGGCGATCCAGCGATGAGGTGCGCGACGATCCGGAGTACGAGTGGCGCTCCGACCTTCCCGCGCAGCGCGCGGCCGTGCCGCTCAAAGCCACCGTCGACGGGGACGAGGTCGCGCGGCTGGAGGGGCTCGGCGAGGCGGGGACGTGGCACGTGTTCGGGCGGCACGTGCGCGTCACCAACCTGAACAAGGAGCTGTTCCCCGGACGCGACGGGGAGGCCGGCGTCACGAAGCGGGAGATTCTGCGGTACACCCTGCAGATAGCGCCGACCGTGCTGCCCTATCTGGCCGGGCGGGCCCTCAACCTGCACCGGTTCCCGAGCGGGACGCAGGCGAAAGGGTTCTGGCAGAAGGCGTTGCCGGGGCACGCGCCCGAATGGTTGCCGCGGTGGCGGGAGCCGGAGTCGGGGACCGAGTACCTCGTCGTGTCGGAGGCGGCGGCGCTCGTCTGGGCGGTGAACTTCGCCGGGCTGGAGTGGCACCCGTGGACGTCGCGGACCGAGCAGCCGGACCGGCCCACGTACGCGCTCGTCGACCTCGACCCGGGTGCCGACACGCGATGGGAGGACCTGCTCGTGCTCGCGCGGCTGCACCGGACCGCGTTCGAGCACCTCGGGGTCACCGCGCGGGCCAAGGTGACCGGGCGGCGCGGCATCCAGATCTGGGTGCCGGTCGCGGGCGGGCCCACGTTCGCCGAGACCCGGGCTTGGGTGCAGCAGCTGTCGCGGTCCGTCGGCGCCGTCGTGCCCGACCTGGTCAGCTGGGCGTGGGAGCGGGCCGAGCGCGGCGGGCTCGCCCGGCTGGACTTCACGCAGAACGCGGTCAACCGCACGCTCGTCGCGCCCTACAGTCCCCGGCCGGCGCCCGGCGCGCCCGTCTCGGCGCCGATCGACTGGGACGAGCTCGACGACCCGGCGCTGCGGCCGGACGGGTTCACCATCCGCACCATCGGCGCCCGGCTCGCCGAGCGGGGCGACCTGTTCGCCGACGTCCTGCACCGCCCGCAGCGGCTGCCACCGCTGCAATAGAAACCAGCGTGCTGGAACAACGACCGACGCGCTGCACCATGCGCAGCGGCTGCCGCCGCTGCGGTAAGGGCTCAGTCGGGGTCGGTGCGCAGCTTCGCGTGCAGGTGCTCGTCCTGGCGGGTGCCGTCGCCGTAGGTGTAGGCCTCCCGCAGTACACCTTCCAAAGCGAAACCGGCCGCCTGAGCGACCCGGCAGGAGGGTGGGTTCGCGACCGCGTGGGCGAGCTCGATGCGGTGCAGGCCGGCCACGTCGAAGGCGAAGCGGGAGGCGGCGCGGACCGCCCGGCCGGCGATGCCGCGGCCGCGGGCGGCGGGGACCGTCCAGTAGCCGACGATGCCGTTGCCCTGTGCGGCGTCGACGCGGATCGAGACCGAGCCGAGCAGCGGGCCGTTCGGCGCGGCGACCGCCCAGGACAGGCGGATGCCGGTCGACCAGTCGGCGCGGTCGCGGATCCAGGCCAGGGCGTTGTCCCGCGGGTCGTCGGCGTACGACGGCGGCGGGTTCCACAGGCGCAGCTGCGGGTCGGCGAAGGCGGCGCGCACCGCGTCCAGGTCGGTCTCGTCGGGGGCGCGCAGCACCAGGTCGCCGAGGTCGATCAGGGCGGGGATGGATGGCACGTCCGGCACGCCCGAACTGTACAGAAAAACGGGGGTCCCCGGCCGGGGACCCCCACTCGCGACGAGTGCTACAACGCGCGGCGGCCGCGGCCGCTCAGGCCGGCGACCAGGGCCACGCCGACGGCCGCCAGCAGCACCTGGACCAGCAGCTCGCCCCAGTCGACACCCGGGGTGTCGGTGGAGATGCCGATCGCGTTGGCCAGGACCGTGCCCAGCAGTGCGGCGATGACGCCGACGACCATGGTGACCAGGATCGACATGCTCTGCCGGCCGGGAACCACCAGCCGACCGAGCGCACCGACGATCAGACCGACGATGAGCGCCGTGATGATTCCGGTGACGGTCACTTGACTCCTCCTCCAGAAAGGGCTGCTTGTCCGTTCGAGGAATTGATGCCCCTGCCGGAGGAAACCCAAACACCTCACCGCGAGACGGCGGCGCGCAGGAGGTAGCCGAATCCGGCCCGCTCGAGGCGCACGACCAGGCCCGCGCGGTCCGTGCCGAGGGCGGCGGCCGTCGCGTCGAGGTTCCACTCGTGCGCGGCCAGGACCGACAGCAGATGGCCGCGGCGGGCCTGTGCGGCGGAGAGCCGGAACGTCTTGAGGTACGCGACCGTGCCCGACTCATCGACGATGGACTCGCCGATGTGGTTGTCCAGCGCGGGGTCGAACGGCGGCAGGAACCGGCCGAGGGTGAATCGGCCCATGCGGTACACCGGACGGCTCGGCATCGCCCGCAGCGTGAGCATGACGTCGTCGTGGAAGCGCACCCACTCCCCGCGCACCCGCTCGACCTCGGCCCGCAGGTCGGCGAACGAGTGCACGCGGGCGGCGTCCAGCGGCTGGGCGAAGCCGGGCACCTCCGGGTAGAGCTGGGTGTACAGGTACAGCAGTTCGCCGTAGAAGTCGCGCAGCAGCGTCGGGTGCAGGGCGCGGTAGTCGTCGGGGTGCGGGACCACGAAGACACTGGCGAGGGCGTCGGCGAGGTAGAGCGCCAGCCCGCACTGCCCGGGATGGATCTCGAAGATGCGCAGCGCGTCGTCGAGGCCCTGGACCTGCGCGCCGCGGTAGGACTCCTCGACGCGCGGGGACAGCCCGCGCGTCACGGCCTCGCGGGTCCACTCCTGCCAGGCGATCGGCGGGCCGTCGAACTGCAGGTCGAGGAAGCCCTCCATCGCCAGGTGCAACGGCAGGAACCGCAGCCGGCCGCGGTCCTCGCGGCGGGCCATGCGGCGGCGGAAGCGCAGCCCGGCGACGCGCGGCAGGCCGCCGTCGCGCGGGTCGAGCAGCTGGGTGCCGTACGCGGCGGCGGGCGTGCCGTCGGACGTCCAGGTGGCCACGAACGCGTGCGGCACGAAGGCGATGTAGGCCTCGCGGGGCGTCAGCTCCACAATGGACAGCTCGTCGTCGTGCAGCCGGGCGTGCAGGCGCAGGTCCGCGATCGGCTCGTCGCGCAGCAGCGGCACCAGGCGGGCGGCGCCCCAGGTCTGGGCCGGGCCCGTCCGCAGGCCGGGGATCATCGCAGGAAGCCTTCCACTCGCTCGGACAGGTGGGCGCGCAGCTCGGCGAAGGTCGCCGTGCCGGTGGCGAAGCGGGCCAGCTCCACCAGCGCGGCGGCGTCCTCGGCGTCGCGCACGCCGACGCTCGCCACGATCGGCGAGAGCCGGCGCACGTCGAAGGCGTCGCCGTCGTACACCGGGTTGAGGTGCACCACCGAGGTGCGCCCGTCGGGGTCGAGCCGCTGCCGCCACACCCGCAGCACCTCGGCGGCCTGGCCGGGCGGTGCGTTGTCCCAGCCGTCGGAGACCACGACGACGCGCTCGGGGCGCAGCTCCAGGGCGTCGAGCAGCCGCTCGCCCAGCGGCGTGGCCCCGGCCGGGTGCACCAGCAGCGGGTCGCCCGCGTGGTTGAGCCACAGTGGACGGTACCGCGCGCCGAGCTCGGCCAGCAGGTAGTGCGTGGCGAGGGCGACGGCGAGCGGCCGGCGGCGCTTCACCGCCGAGCCCGACGAGGAGTAGCTGTCGTCCAGCACGGCGACGACGTCGCCCCACGTGCCGGCCCGGCGGCCCGCGGCGCGGCGGGCGGCGGCGCGCAGGGCGGCGGTGAGCTCCTCGCGGCGGCGGGCCCGCTCCGGGCGGGGCAGCGACAGCGCGAACAGGGCGAGCCGGGTCAGCGGCTGCCGGTCGAGGGCGACATCGACCTTACCGCCCCCGGCGCGCTGCAGGCGCAGCCGCTCCAGCTCGGTCAGGCGCGGCGCGATGCTGCGCAGGAACTCGGCGCGGCCGATGTCGCGGCGGCGGGTGGAGGCCAGGCCCTCGGCGACGGTGTACGGCAGCTCGAACAGCGCGTCCTTCTCGTAGTGCGCGCGCCGCCACGACTCCAGGATCGGGGTCTCGTAGCGCTTCGGGCGCTTCCAGACGAACAGCACCGTGCCGACCTCGTCCGGCAGGCGCAGGTGCGCGTGCGCGGCCGCGGCAGCGAGGCCCCGGCGGTACTTCACGGCGTCGAAGGCGACGTCGGGCCGGGCGGCGACCCAGTCCCGCACGATCGCGCGGGTCCGGCGGTTGTTGACGCCCTCGGCGCGCAGGGTGCGCAGCAGGCGGTACACCCGCTGCGGCGCCATCGTCGCCAGCCGCGCGGCGATGAGGCGCCCCTCGAGGCGGCGCTGCGCCAGGGGCACCTCGCCCGACGTGCGCAGCAGGTTGAGCGCGACGGCGGCGGCGTTGTGCTCGTTGATGTCCAGTGCGAGGGTGGCGGCGTAGAGCTCGCGGTAGTTGGTGCGCACGTAGTCGTGCAGGAACGCCAGCGACAGCCGCTGCCCGTCGGCGCCCTCGTGGAACTCGCGCTGCCCGGTGGCGGTGACGGCGGCGTTGACGAACATGACGACGTCCTCGCACGCCACGAGCTCCGACAGGTCCACCGCCGCCCCTTCCTGCTGCCGCCCTTGGTAGAAGCCGGTCGGGGAGTTCGGCGTGCGAGCTGCGAAGCATCGCTTCAGAGGCGGGTTCCGGAAGTCGCGCGTGCAGTCCCGCGACCGGCCGGGTCAGCGTACGCCGCGCGCGCTCGGGCCGTCAGCCGGTTTTGCCGCCGTTGCGGAACAGCGCCGTCCACAGGAACTCCTCGCCGAAGCGGTCGGACTCGGGCGGCTCGGCGTTCATGCGGCGCATCGTGACGAGGGTGTACTCCGCGAAGGCGCGCACCAGCTCCCCGGACTCGAAGGCGAGGCCGCCCTCGAGCCGGCCCTGCTTGTACAGCTGCGCGTCGGGTGTGGTGCTGCCCATCGCGCCGGCGGCGAAGCAGGTCAGCCCGAAGTGCCCGCCGGGCGCGAGGACCCGGCGCAGCAGCTCGCGGTAGCTGATGCGCCGGTGCGGCGGCAGGTGGTGGAACAGGCCGGAGTCGTAGACGAGGTCGTACGGGCCGGTGAGGTCGGCGGTGAACACGTCCGCGCACAGGAACCGCACGCCGGCCCCGGCGGCGCGGGCCCGGTCGCGGCCCCAGGCGACGGCCGCCGGCGACAGGTCGACGGCGTCGACCTCGAAGCCACACCCGGCGAGGAAGACGGCGTTGCGGCCCGGCCCGCCGCCGATGTCCAGGGCGCGGCCGGGGCGGATCCAGCCGAGGTCGAGCCAGCCGGCGAGGTTCTCGTCGGGCTTGTCGGCGAAGAACGGCACCGGCCGGTCGCGGTCGGCGTAGAAGTCGTCCCACCAGTCGGCGGCGGCCGCGCTCCAGCGGTCCGCACCCGGCTCGAACAGCCCGTCGAGCAGCTTCAGCAGGTCCTCGACGTCGCGCACGACCCGGTCCATCAGCGCGCGCCGTCCCGGGTGGTGCGCGCGGCCCGCCAGCCGCGCACGCCGAGGACGGCGACGGCGGTGCCGATGGCGAGCGATACGGCGATGAGCACCGCGTGCACCCAGAAGAACCCGGTCGGCGCGCCGCCGGGCGCCCAGGCGCGGTCGTCGCGCCAGATGGCCAGCAGGAACCGGGGCCAGATGACCCAGTTCCACACGCCGACCGCGACCAGGAACGCCGACCACTTCCGCGACAACATCACAAGGGAAGTATGCCGGTTCAGCCCAGTTTCAGCCGCCGTACGCCGTGGCGGGCCAGCTGGGCCCGGCGGGCGTCGTCGAGCGGCTCGCGCCCGGTGGCCAGGCGCAGGAAGGTGAGCGCGTCCCAGCCGAGGTCGGCCAGTCGGGCGCCGGTGCCGGCCAGGTACAGCCCGGTGAGCAGGTCCGCGGCCGGCGGGGTCAGCCAGGGCTCGCGCCCGAGCGCGGCGGCCAGGTCGAGGCCGTGGATGCCGGCCTCGAGCACCCGGGTGACGAGGAAGTCCTCGAGCGTCATGGCGTCGCCGTGACGGGTGCGCACGACCCAGCCGGGCGCCTCCCGCCGGCAGCGGTCCACGGCGCCGGCGCGCACGCGCACGAGCTCGGCCGCGAGGCCCCGCCCGCCCAGTTCGGCGGCCCTGGCCTGCCCCAGGTCGATCCTTTCCGCGTTGGTACCGCTGGAGAAGCGCTCGTCCGCGCGGAAGTACCCGGCCGCGTCGATCTCGGCCCGCGGCGGCGCCGGCGCGTCCAGCATGCCGGTCACGCGCCCGACCCCGACGACGACGTGGCCGAACAGCTCCGCCGCGGTCCAGGGCGGGCAGGGGCTCGCCCGGCCCCACTCGCCGTCGCCGACGGTGAGCATCTCGGCGGCCAGCCGCTCGGTCTCGGCCGCGAACGCGTCCAGTGCTTCCATGATCGCCACGGTAGCGTCCTGCAAGCTTCCAGCTGCCGCCCGGCCCGCGGCCTGCCCGACCCTCGACGGCATGAGGAAATCACTGGTGGCGGCGGCCGCGCTGGCGGTCACCGGGTCGTGATCCCGGCCGCGCCGGCGTTTGCCGAGCCGGCGCAGGTGCCCTGCTCCCCCGGGTCGGGCGGCACCTGCAACCTTGCAGATTTCCGCGGCGGCATCTCGATCCGAAGATTCATACATGTGAATCTCGCGATTGCTTGTGAGCGCGGCGGCGATGCTCGCCGCGCTCCTGCCGGCCCCGCCGGCGACCATCGCGGCGGCCACGCCCGGCCTGTCCGCCCTGCACGCCGCCGGCTGGGTGCACGGCGACCTCAAGCCCGGCAACATCCTGCTCATGGCCGACGGCTCGGTCCGGCTCGCCGACTTCGGCCTCGCCGCCGAGCTCGACGGCTCGGCCGAGCGGGCCGAGCCGGGCCGGGCGCACGCACGCGTACCTGCCGCCGGGCGGCACCGCCGACTACCTGCCGCCGGAGCGGTGGGCCGAGGGGCTGCGCCCGGACGGGGTGGCGGTGCGCCAGACCGCCGACATCTGGGCCCTCGTCGCGGCGATCCTCAAGGCGGAGAGCGACTTCGACCCCGACCTCGCCGACCCGGCGCGCGACGAGTACGGCATCGCACGGTGGACGCCGGCGGTGCTGCAGTACTACCTGTCGACCCCGGCGCAGCGGGCCACCGTGCCGGTGCCGCCGTTCCCGCCGCAGATGTCGATCCCGCCGATCGGCGACTACCTGTGCCGCTTCGCGCCGCAGCTGCACGACGTGCCCGGCGACCCGCGGATCAACCTGGTCGCGGCCTGGCGCACCTCGGCCGACAAGGTGATCGAGGCGGGCGGCGTGCCGGACCGGCCGGCCCTGCACGAGTATATGCCGCGCCTGCTGGCCGCCCTGGACGCCTACTGCCCCCTGGCTCCGGCGGTGCGCGCCTCCTGACGCGCCGGGCAGTCGCCCGGCAGCAGCGCCAGGTGCTCCTCGCGCACCAGGTCGAACTGCAGGGCGAGCGACACGAGCGCGGCGCGCTGCCAGTCGGCCTTGTCGGCCCGGCCGTGCTCGTCGTCAGCCGCGGCCTTGACCCGCAGCTTGGTGCGGGCCAGGTAGTCGATGTGGAAGTTCACCGCCGAGCGGGACAGCCCGGCGCGGCCGCCGAGCCGGTCGAGGATCTCCGGCACGGTGCGGATCACCGGCGAGGACGGGTCGCGCAGCCGCGGCTCGCACAGCGCGACGAGGACCTTGAAGTACTTCGCGGTCTCGTCCAGCGGGAAGGCCACCCGGGTCGCGTCCGCCGAGCCGTCGGGCTGGGCGTGCCGGTCGGCGTACAGGTGCTGCGGCGCGAACACGTAGAACACCGCCGGGCGGTCGGCGCTGGGCACGACGACCCGGGCGAACTCGAACGGCACCGGCATGTCGAGCCGGCGCGGTGCGACCTTGACGAACTCGCCGCCGCCCTCCGGGTTGTCGATGACGTACGTGCTGCGGGCGCTCAGGTTGCTCATCAGCCAGTAGTCCTCGACCGCCGTGATGCGCCCGGCGAGGCGTGACACCGCCGTGTCGGGCAGGACCAGGTCGACCGGCGCGTCGGGGTGGCCGCGGCCGAAGAGGACGGCGGAGCCCGGCGCGACCTCGATGACGACCGGCGGATCATCGGCGCTCTGCACGACGATGCCCCTGTCCATGCGTCGATGGTAAGGCCCGGCCGAGCGCCGAGCGCTCCTGGAACCTTGCAGGGGGTCCTCGCGTCGGGGCGTGGAACTGATGGAACAGACGGGCTTTCCCGGTGTACTGAATGATCGATCTTCGGCTCTTGACAATCGCTCGTGACCAATGCTGTGCTGGGCAGCGCTCCGTTACATTTTCGTTTCATTTGTTACACTCCTAACCCGCAGGGAGCGATCCGATGCAACGTAGGGTGTTACGCCTGGTCGCGGTGGGCACCGCCGTGGGCCTGGGCCTGGCCGGGCTGCCGGCTTCGGCGCAGGCGAGCGCGGCGCCGTCGGCCCGTGTCTGGGTGACCACGATCGACCGCGCCGAGCTCATGCACGAGCGGGCCGCGGTGCCGTTCACGACGAACGCGAGCAACGGGGTGACGATCGCCGTCGATCCCAGCCGGACGTACCAGAGCATGGACGGCTTCGGCGCGTCGATCACCGACTCGTCGGCCAGCGTGCTCTACCGGCTCTCGCCGCAGCAGCGCGCCGAGGCGATGCGGGCGCTGTTCGACCCCGAGCGCGGCGCGGGCGTCTCGTTCCTGCGCCAGCCGATCGGCGCCTCGGACTTCACGGCGGAGGCCGTGCACTACACGTTCGACGACATGCCGCCCGGGCAGACCGACTACACGCTGTCGCACTTCAGCATCGAGCACGACCGGGCGCAGGTGCTGCCGCTGCTGCGCGAGGCGAAGCGGCTCAACCCGCAGCTGAAGGTCATGGCGACGCCGTGGAGCCCGCCGGCGTGGATGAAGACCAGCGACTCCCTCGCCAGCGGCGAACTCAAGGACGACCCGAAGGTCTACGCCGCCTACGCCGTCTACCTCACCCGCTTCGTACTCGCCTACACCGCGGCCGGCGTCCCGGTCGACTACCTCACCGTCCAGAACGAGCCGCAGAACCGCGACGCCGGCGGCGGGCCGGTCATGGGCCTCAACACCACGCAGGCGTCGAAGGTCATCGAGATCCTCGGGCCGCTGCTGCGCATCCTCAGCCCCCGCACGAAGATCCTCGGCTACGACCACAACTGGCAGACGCACCCCAACGACATCAAGAACACCCCGCCCGGCCAGGACCCGGAGGCCGACTACCCGTACAAGATGCTGTCCACGCCCGCCTCGCGCTGGTTGGCCGGAACGGCGTACCACTGCTACTACGGCGACCCGAGCGCGATGACCGCGCTGCACGATGCGTTCCCGGACAAGGGCATCTGGTTCACCGAGTGCTCCGGGTCGCACGGCGCCAACGACACCCCGGCGCAGTACTTCACCGACACCCTCAAGTGGCACGCCCGCACGATCACCGTCGGCACGACCCGCAACTGGGCCAAGTCCGCGGTGACGTGGAACATCGCGCTGGACTCGACCGGCGGCCCGCACCTGGGCGGCTGCGGCACCTGCACCGGCCTCGTCACCGTCCAGCCCGACGGCTCCTGGACCACGAACGCCGAGTACTACACGATCGGGCACCTGTCCCGCTTCGTGAAGCCCGGCGCGGTGCGCATCGCCAGTTCCAGCTTCGGCAACCCCGCCTGGAACGGCGAGGTCACCGACGTCGCCTTCCGCAACCCGGACGGCTCGACGGTCCTGGTGGCACACAACGAGAACGACGCGCCGCGGACCTTCACCGTCGCGGTCGGCGGCCACTCGTTCGACTACACCCTGCCCGGCGGCTCGCTCGCCACGTTCACCTGGCCCCGCAGCAAGGTCCTCGACGACGGCCTGCGCCTGCTGTCGCTGGCCGGCGCCACGGCGACCTCGTCGGTCGGTGCCGACGCCGGTCTCGCGGCCGACGAGGACGCCTCGACCCGCTGGTCCAGCGGCGCGGCGCAGGAGCCCGGGCAGTACCTGCAGGTCGACCTCGGCTCTGCGCGGACCTTCCGCCGGGTCGCGATCGACTCGGGCGCCAGCGTGGGCGACTATGCGCGCGGCTGGCAGCTCTCCACCAGTAGTGACGGCACCACCTGGCGGGTGATCGCCTCCGGCACCGGGGCGGGTCAACTGTCCAATGTGGATGTCGCCGCTACTCGTGCCCGGTATCTGCGGATCACTTCGACCGCGTCCGCCGGCAACTGGTGGAGCATCGCCGACATCCGTCTGTATTCGTAGGCTGTTTCATAGCTCGCTGCGCTCGCCCGGGGGAGCTCCGCTCCACCCGAACCCCCTCAACCCCGGCAGCGACGCGCCCGGACGAACAGGTTCGCGGCGCGTCGTTGCGCGGTGAACGGCGAGGTCTGCGGTGGATGGTTCATCAACCAGGACGAACCTTAGACACCGCAGACCTCGTGGCCGGGTCACGCTGGTTGCCGGACCTCGCCGGCCGGCGCGCCCGCACCTCGGGCCGCGACCACGGCGGCCGCGGCGCACAGGGCCGCGGTCCAGACGAGCGCGGCGGCCGGGGTCGTTCGGTCGGCGACCAGGCCCGCCAGCCACGGCCCGGCCATCTGACCGGCGGCGAACACGACCGTCAGCCGGGCGACGACGGTCGTCACCCGCCCGTGCGCGGCCTTGCCTCGCGCGATCCCGGTGACGGCGGCCGGCACGGCCATGAAGCTGGACCCGAAGGCGAGCGCCGATGCGGCGACAACCACCGGCTGCGGCCAGAGCCAGGCGACAATGGCGGCGATCGCCAGCACGGCGAGGGGCACGGCCGGCCGCTGGACCGCCGGCGTCGCCAGGACGGCGAGCCCCAGCAGCGCCCACACGCCCGCCACCAGCCCCGCGCTCGCTGTTCGACTCTGCAGATACGACGACAGAAACGTCAGATACGCCAGGTACCCAGCCGCGAACAACGCGTAGGCGACAGCAACGCGCCAGAGCCGCGCTCCCCTCGCAACCGGGCGTGCCGACTCACCCACCGCGCGTAGCACGGTTCGCATCGCAACGTCCGACGAGCTCGTTCGATTCGCGGAGTCCGTTCGATTCGCCGTGCCCAGTTGGCCCGGCGAGCTCGGCTGGCCCAGCGACTTCGGCTGATCTGGCGAGCTCGGCCGATCTGGTTCCTTCGTTTGATCCGGTCGGCGGGCCGGCTCCATGAGGTCCGGCCGGTCCGTCGCGGCGGTGGCGGTCGGGGCGGCGGCGGTCCAGGCGGCGGCGGTGCACCCGGCGGCGGCCACGGCGAGGAACAGCCAGGCGAGCGGCCAGCGACCCGCGTCCGGTGCGAGCAGCGGCGGCAGCACCGCGCCGCTGATCGCGATCCCGACCCCGGTGCCCGCAAAGAACGTGCCGCCGGGGGCGAGCACGGCACCGGTGACGAACACCAGCGCTCCCGCAAGCCCGGTGACCGCGCGGGTCAGCAGCAGCACCGCGTACGCGGCGCCACCGGCCGGCAACGCTCCGGCGGCGGCCGTCGCGCCGATGGACGCCGCGCAGATCGCGAGCCCCAAACGGAATGTGGTCACCGTCCCCCAACGCGCTGTCACGGGCGGCGTCATCAACGCCCCGACGAGGTACCCGGCGCCGTTGGCCGTCGACAGCGTGGCGGCCGTGCCCAGCGACCAGTGCAGGTCGGCGGTCATGGCCGGCAGCACCAGCCCGTACGCGAACCGGCCGAGGCCGATCGCGCACGCACTGCCGAGCGCGATCCGCGCGATCCGCGAGTTCCCCACGATCGCCCTCGGTCAGGTCGTCGAGCGCGGCGCGGTCAGGAACGAGGCCAGGGTCGTCGTGAGCCCCACCCGCGAGTCCGACAGTGCGTGATCGGTGTCGAACCGGGCGTGACGGAACCCCGGGAGGTGTGCGTACGCGTCGACGAGCGGCCGAAAGTGCACGTCCGGCTCCGCAACGGTGTCGCGGTCGGCGCCGACGAGCAGCACCGGCCGGTCCCCCAGCCGCTCGGCGAGCGCCGCCAGACCCCAGGCCGCACCCGCCTGGCGCATCTCCGCCACGAGGGCGGGGCCACTCGTCCCGGTGAGCGGCAGGAGCTCCTCGCCGAACGCCGCCTCGTACGCCACCCTCCGCGCCGGGTCGACGGCGGCCAGTTGTCCCGCGGCGCCGAGGTCGAACGCGGCGATCGCGGCAACCGCGCGGATGTGCGGATCACCGGCGGCGGTCATGAGCGCCGCGAACCCGCCGAGGCTGTGCCCGACGAGCGAGATCTGTCCCGTATCCACCGAGATCTGTCGCGCATCCACCAAAGGCCGTCCCGCATCCACCAAGGGCCGTCCCGCATCCACCGAGAGCCGTCCCGCATCCACCGAGAGCCGTCCCGCATCCACCAAGGGCCGTCCCGCATCCACAGAGATCTGTCCCGCATCCGCCGAAAGCCGCCCCGCGTCGGCTTCGGACAGTGCTCCCTCGCGCACGGAGGCGAGCACGTTGCGCACGTCGGCGAGGACGTTCCCCCACGACCACTCCCCGCCGGTCCCCCACGACCCACGGTAGTGAAACGTCAGCACCGCAAACCCAACCCGCCGCAACGCCTGCGCAACGTCGGCGTTGCGCTCGTTGCCCGGAAACCCGTTGAGCATCACCACGAGCGGATGCGGGCCGTCGCCCGCCGGCGTCAGCAACACGCTCGGCAACCGAACCCCGTCGCTGTCGAACACCGGCGTGCTCATCGCGGCCCGTGGCCCATCGGTCACCGGTCGATCGGCAAACAGCAAGTCCATGACGCCCTCGATCCCCTCGACGCCGACCCACGTCACATCGAACCGATCGGTTCGATGTCATGTGGAGACGGTAGCAGTCGATCGAACCGATCGGTACCATCAACCGCATGCCAGTTGCGAAGGGTGCGGCGCTGGACCCGGCGCAGACGCGCACGGCCCTGCTGGATGCCGCGACCCGCCTGTTCTACGAGCGTGGCCTGGACGGCATCGGCATCGCCGACCTGTGCGCGGCGGTCGGATCGTCGAAGGAGACGCTGTACCGGCACTTCGGCTCGAAGGACGGGCTGGTCCAGGCGGTGCTGGAGCGCCGCAGCGATCGCGTGACCAACTGGCTACGCTCCGCGGCCGAAGATGCCGGCGACGATCCGTTCGCTCGCCTGGACGCCGTCTTCGCGGCCCTCGGCACCTGGTACGCGGAGCCCGGCTTCCGCGGCTGCGCCATCCTCAACGCGGCGGCCCAGCGCCACGAGGACCCGGCCCGCACGGTCGCGGTGCGCCACCTCGACCGGCGGCTCGAGCTGCTGACCGGCATCGCGCAGGCCGCCGGCGCCGCCGACCCGGCCGAGACGGGCCGCCAGCTGCTCATGCTCGTGGCCGGCGCAACCACGTTGGCCGACCACCGGGGCGATCCAACCGCGGCCGAGGCGGCCCGCGGGGCGGCGCACACGATCCTGCGCGCCGCCGCGGCAGGCTAGAGCAGCCGCGGCAGGGTAGAGCAGCCGCGTCGGGATTGACTGCGAGTTCGGAGCCGTCACTCAGCGTTGCTCGGGCACGTCCAGCAGGATGTCGGCCAAGGCTCGATAGACCCTGGCCACGCGCTGTGGCGGGGCGTCCACCGTCAGGTCGAGGCGGGGGCCGATGCCCAGCCTGGCCGCGGGGACCTCGTGCAGGTCGAGCTCCAGGCGGCCGCCGGTCATCCGCCAGCCGCGCACGGCGGACTCGACGCACTCACGCTTTCGTTGCACAGCACGTGGGTCTCGCCGTCGTCGTCCCAGGTTGCGCGCGTGAAGTGCAGGACCGTACCCGCCTCGCCGGGGCCCTCGGCCAACGTCAGTTTCATCACGTCGTCGACGAACTCGTAGTGCGTGTACGACATCAGCACAATCCGTCACTCTATAGCCACACGCTCACCTCCAGGCGGCCCGTGTTGCCGAGGTCGAGAGGGGCCGGCGGGCGCACGACCTGGGCCGGCGCGCCGGGCACGGGGGCTATCGAGAGGTACACGCCGCTCACCGCGACCACGGTCGAGTCGGTGACGGTGTTGCGCCACGACATGATCGCGGTGACGCTCTGTCCCGGTTCCAGGGTCACCGGGTGCGCGGACTGGGTGTAGTGCGCGCTGGGGACCACTGCGACCTCGAGGGGCTCGTGGTCCTTGCCGAGCACCACGATCTCGGGGCGGCCGGATGCCTCGAACGGGCGATCGCCGCAGTTGGTCATCCGCAGGGGCATCTCGCGGTACCCGGACGCGGCGTCGCCGCGCTCGGCCTCGATCCGCACGCCCGGCGCCGGGCAGGCGACGTCCTCGGGAGAAGCCGACGCCTGCGCCGTGGGGCGGACGTTGGACGGCTCCTGCCCGGGTCGGGCGCAAGCGGCAAGTCCCGCGGCAAGCAGCACGACCGGCAGCCCGCGCACCCACGCAGACGCCGGCAAAGCGAGCGATCCGCGCATGTGGAAGAACGGCGGCAAAGCGAGCAATCTGCGCATGTTCACGGGTCGATCTTGCATGAGGTACCGACGGAGGAAAAATGCGGCCCGAAGCTGTCCGCATCTGTCGTTAGCGTCATTGGCATGATTCTCGTAGTCGGTGCCACCGCATTCTTTGGCCGGCAGGCCGTCGAGACCCTGGCCGCGCGTGGCGTGGCCGTGCGCGCGCTCACCCGCAACCCGGACGCCGCGGGGCTGCCCGCCGGCGTCGACGTCGTCAAGGCCGACCTGACCGAGCCCGAGTCCCTCGACCCGGCGCTGGAGGGGGTGACGGCGGTGCTGCTCGTGCTGCCGTTCGGTATGGATGCCGGTGCGCTGCTGGAACGGGCCCGCGGGCGGAAGATCGTCGTGTTGTCGTCCGGGGCGATCGAGGACGACGAGGCGGGCCAGCCCGACGTCATCGCCGCGTACCACCACGATCTCGAGCGGGCCGTCGCCGAGGTCACTCCACAGTGGACGGCGCTTCGGATCCTGTTCCCGGCGATCAACACGCTGTCGTTCGGCCACCAGATGGCGCACGGCGACGTGGTGCGGGTGCCGTACCCGGGTGCGAGCAGCACCGCGGTGCACGAGCTCGACGTGGCGGAGGCGGCGGCCGCGGTGCTGACCGGCGACGGGCATGCCGGGCGCGTCTACACGCTGACCGGGCCCGCCGCGCTGACCCAGGAGGACCAGGTTTCGGTACTCGCCGAAGCCCTCGCCCGCCCGCTGCGCACCGAGGCGGCCGACCCGGCGGCGGTGCTGGATCAGCTGTCGATGTTCATGGACCGCGACTTCGCCGGCGCGCTGCTCGGCCTGCTGGGGCGGGCCGAGCGGGAGCCGGCCCCGTTGACGTCCACTGTGGAGGATCTGACCGGCCACCCCGCCCGCCCGTACGCCGAATGGGTCCGCGCGAACCTACCGGCCTTCTCGAGCAACTGAGCACACTTTCGCCCGCGTTTATCTCCTGTCAGGGTATAAATCCGACAAGTCGTGGCGCGCCAGCGCCCGACTTGTCGGGAAAGCCCACCCGCCGAAGGCCGAAAGAGAAGGAGCCGGCCGATCAGTGCGGAGCAGGGGTCAGCAGCGACGGGGACAGGGACGACAGCGACGCGGTGCCGGTCAGGGCCATCGTCAGGTCCAGCTCCGCCACCACGTTCTCCACCACCTGCCGCACCCCGTCGGCGCCGGCCAGGGCCAGCCCGTAGATGTGCGGCCGCCCGAGCAGGCAGGCGTTCGCGCCGAGGGCAAGGGCCACGAACACGTCGGCGCCGGTGCGGATGCCGCTGTCGAGCAGCAGCGTCGGGGAAGGGCCGAGTGCGGCGCGGATCGACACCAGAGCGTCCAGGGAGGCTATGGCGTTGTCGACCTGGCGGCCGCCGTGGTTCGACACGATGATGCCGTCCACGCCGGCCTCCAGGGCGCGGCGCGCGTCGTCGGGGTGCAGGACGCCTTTGACCAGGATGGGCAGGGCGGTGCGGGCGCGCAGCGTGGACAGGCGGGACCAGTCCAGGCCGGGGTTGGAGTAGATGTCGAGGAACGTCTCGACCGCCGCGCGCGGCTCCGGCGAGCGCAGGTTGCGCCAGAAGCCGCCGGGGTGCTCGCGGGACATCGACAGCAGGGTGCGGATGGCGCCCAGGGTGACGCGAGTGGGTGCGGTGCGCGGTGTGGCGGCGCGCTCGCGGGCGAGCTGCATGAAGCGCGGGTCGGACGTGTACTGCGCGATGCCCTGGCCCCGCGCGAAGGGCAGCGAGCCGAGGTTGAGGTCCTGCGGGCGCCAGCCGAGCAGCGTCGTGTCCAGGGTGACGACGATGGCGCGGGCGCCGCAGGCCTCGGCGCGGCCGACCAGGGAGTCGACGAGGGGCTCATCCGTGGACCAGTAGAGCTGGAACCAGAACGGGGTGCCGGCCATGGCGGCGGCGGTGCGCTCCATCGGGCTGCAGCCTTGGTTCGACAGGACGTACGGGACGCCGGCGGCCGCGGCGCCTTGCGCGATGTGCACGTCGCTGTCGCGGCGGACCAGGGCGCCGGCGCCCACGGGGGCCAGCAGCAGCGGTGCGCGCAGGGGTGTGCCGGCGACCTCGGTGGACAGGTCGCGCTCGACGATGCCGTGCGCCATGCGCGGGACGATGCGCCAGCGGTCGAAGGCCTCCCGGTTGTGGCGCATGGTGGCGCCCTCCCCGGCGCCGCCGGCCACGTACGCCCACGCCGCCCGCGACATGCGCCGCCTGGCCCGCCGCTCGAGCTCGGCGGCGTCGGTGGGCACGGACGGGCGGCTGCCGAGGGTGCCCTCGCGGTACACGATGCCCTGACGGAGGCGGCCGGGGCCGATGCGCGCGGTCATGGCCGCACACCGTACCCGCGCCGGGTACCGTACGGGCGATGGGCCTGCCGAGCGCCGAGGAGATCCGGGACGCGACGTGCGTCGCGTGCCCGGCGCAGGCCCTCGCGCTCGGCGCGTTCGACGTCGCGGAGCGGCCCGGGCCGCAGCACCCCTACGACTCGGGGCGCGGCTACCGTGTGCACGCCGCGACCGGCACCCCGACGTGCGTGCACCCCTACCGCGTGGGCGTGCCGCCGGCGGCGTACGCGTCCCGGCGGGTGCCGCTGCCGGACGGGGACGAGCCGGCACCGGCGGTGCAACCGGCCGACCTCGAGCTGCCGGACGACCCGACGCTGCTGGAGGCGTGGCTGATCGCCGTGGTGCGCGCGGCGCCGCCGGCCGCCCTGGGCGCGGCGCTGGGCCGCGCGGAGACGGCCGCGGCGGCGCGCTTCGACGACGGCGAGGTGGTCGCCGCGCTGCGGCGCGTGCTCACGAACGAGCTGGCGCGGAGCCGCTGAAGCGCGGCAGCGGCGCAGCCGGGCCGGGCCGCGAAAGGCCGCGTGCTCACGAACGAGCTGGCGCGGAGTCGCTGAAGCGCGGCAACGGCGATCCGTCCCGGACGGCGGCGGCCAGCAGCTGCAGCGCGGCGTGCGACGGCGAGCCCGGCTCGGCGGTCCAGGTCAGGAACAGCTGGTCGGAGGCGTCGGGGCGCATCACCTCCTGGACCAGGGTCATACGCCCGACGACGGGGTGGCGGTACTCGCGCACGTGCGCCATGCACTCGTCGATCGCGTGGTCGGCCCACAGCTGCGCGAAGCGCGGGCTGCGCACGCACAGGTCGCCGACGAGGGCGGCGAGCGCCGGGTCGTCGGCGTGCCGGGCGGCGAGCATGCGCAGGTAGGCGACGGACTCGCGGGTCTTGCCGGGCCAGTCGGCGTACAGCTCCCGCATGTGGGCGTCCAGGAACAGCATCCGCACCTTGTTCGGCCGCTCGCCGGGCCGGCCGGCCAGGGACGGGTCCACGTGGCCGGCCAGGAACGCGTGCCCGAGCCGGTTCCAGGCCAGCACGTCGCCGAAGCGGCCGAGGAGCACCGCCGGCACGTCGCTCATCGCGTCGATGAGCTGTCGCACGCCGGGCCGCGCCCGCTCCACCTCGGGCGCGCGGGCCGCGGCCGGCGCGGCGGGCCGGGCCAGGGTGAACAGGTGCCGGCGCTCGAGCTCGGTGAGGCGCAGCGCCCGGGCGAGGGCGGCGAGGACCTCGTCGGAGGCGTTCTGGCTCTGGCCCTGCTCGAGGCGGATGTAGTACGACACGCTGACGCCGGCCAGCTGCGCCAGCTCCTCGCGGCGCAGCCCGGCGACCCGGCGCCGCTCGCCGTAGGACGCCAGGCCGACGTCCTCGGGCCGTAGCCCGGCGCGGCGCGACTGCAGGAACTCCCCCAAACCCTCCACCGGTCCGAGTCTGCCAGGCGCGGGAGCACACAGCCTGCCACTGCCAGTGGTACCAACGGCGAAGGGCTTCCTCGAAGATCGCCGCCGCCCGCAGGCTTCGGCCATGACCGCACTCCTCGAGGCCGCCTCCGCGCGGCTGTCCGGCCGGCAGCGGGTGACGCTGCTGCTGTTGCTGGGCGCCCAGTTCATGCTCGCCGTCGACTTCTCGATCCTCAACGTCGCGCTGCCGGCGATCGGCGCCGGCCTGCACTTCGCGCTGGCCGACCTGCAGTGGGTGGCGACCGCGTTCGCGCTGCCGGCGGCGGGCTTCACGCTGCTGTCCGGGCGGGTCGCCGACCTGTTCGGGCGCCGGCGGCTGTTCCTGACCGGCCTGGCGCTGCTGGTACTCGCATCGCTGCTCGGCGGGCTGGCGCAGTCGCAGGCCCAGCTGCTGACCGCGCGGGTGCTGCAGGGCTTCGCCGCGGCGCTGGCCACCCCGGCGGCGCTGAGCCTGCTCACGACCGAGTTCCCGGAGGGACCGCTGCGCGAGCGCGCCCTGGGCCTCAACGGCGCCCTGCTCTCGGGCGGGTTCACCGCCGGCGCGCTGCTCGGCGGCGTGCTCGCCGACGCGCTGAGCTGGCGCTACGCGTTCCTGCTCAACGTGCCGGTGGCCCTGCTGATCCTCGTCGCCACGCCGTTCGTGGTCGGGCCGGGGCGCTCGGCCCAGCGCCCGCGCCTGGACATTCCCGGCGCCGTGACGGTCACGGCCGGCCTGCTGCTCCTGGTGTACGGCCTGAGCCAGGGCGCCCGCCTGGGCTGGGCGAGCCCGATCGTGCTCGGCGCGCTCGCCGGCGCCGCGGTGCTGCTGGCCGCGTTCTGGCGCATCGAGCGGCGGGCCGCCGCCCCGCTCGCCCCGGTGGCGATCCTGCGCCGCCCGACGGTGCGCTGGGGCAACCTCGGCGGGCTGCTGGTGTTCGCGATGGGCTCGGCCGTGGTGTTCCTCGGCACCATCTACCTGCAGGACGTGCTCGGCTACACGCCGCTGGCGACCGGCCTCGCGTTCGGCGTCCCCGGCGTGGCGGCGGTCTTCGCCGGCGTCCTCGGCGGGCGGCTCATCGGCCGGTTCGGCCGACGGGTCACGCTGGTCGGCGGCCTGTCCGTGCAGGCGCTGGCGTTCGCGACCCTGGCGCTGCTCGGCGACTCCCGCGCCATGTACGCGCCGCTGCTGCTGGCCCTGGCCGTCGGCTTCTTCGGCCACGTGGCCGCCATCGTGGCGTACACGGTGACGGCCACCTCCGGCCTGCCCGACGCCGAGCAGGGCCTGGCCACAGGCCTGAGGACGCTGACGCAGCAGGTGGCGCTCACGGTCGGCATCCCGCTCATGAGCGCGGTGGCCGCGGCGGGCCCGACGGTCCTCGGCGGTATCCACGCCGCGGTGCTCACCGACGCGGCCATCACCCTCGCCGGTGCGTACGCCATCCACCGCGGCCTGCGCCGCGTCGCCTAGGGCAGGGCCTCAGCGGCGGGGCGGGGCTTCGGCGGGGCGAGGACGGCAGCCACGAGGATGCCGAGCAGCGCCTGGACGACCGGCAGTCCGGTGTACACCTCGACCACCGGCTCCGGCCGGCCGCCGCCGATCGCCGGGGCGAGCATGAAGTCGGGCGCGGCGGCGAAGGCGGCGGCCAGGTACGCCGCCCAGGTCACCAGCGGCGCGACGCCCGCGAAGGCCAGCACGCGGGCCGGGCGGTCGGGCGCCGGGCGCAGCACCCACCGGGCGAGCGCGTCGAGGACCAGGCCCGCCGGCGGCAGCCACAGCACCATGGCGGGGTCCTCGAGGCCGGTGATCGCCGCGCAGAACGCCGCGACGGCGGTGTAGATGATGGTGACGGTACCGAAGGGCGGCGCCCAGCGCCGGGCGATCGCGACCAGCGGCACGGTCAGCAGCAGCCCCGTCACGACGACGGTCGTCGCCAGGCGGGAGGCGAACCCGCCCCCGCCGGCCTCGGAGACGCCGAGCACGACGTCGGTGCTGCTCATGGTCATGGCGTTGGCGTACTGCAGCAGGAGCAGCACCACGATCGTGGCGAACGCGCCGGACAGCACCGCCGGCAGCAGCCGGCGCAGCCCCGGGTCGGCGGGCACGGCCGGGTCGGCGGCGGCGGAGCGCACCGGCGCGGTGAGGATGAGCACCATCGCCGCGCCGAGCCCGAGGTGCGTTGGGCTGAACAGGATGTTGATGTTCTGCTCGATGCCGAAGATGGTGTGCCAGGTCGCGTCGCCCATGCCGCACAGCGCGAACAGCACGACCCCGGCGACGGCCGGCGTGTATCCGGCCGGGATCGCCGGCAGGTCGAGGGGCCGGGTGCGCCAGGCGCCGCGGGCGTGCCACAGCACCCAGGCGGCGACGGCGACGAAGCCCGAGTACAGCACCGCGTGCCACGGCGTCCAGAACGACTCGAGGTCGGAGCGGGTGTTGTGCGCCCACGCGTCGAGGGCGACGCCGGCGGTGAGCCACGCGCCGAACAGCGCGGTGCCGAGGTTGGTCCCGTAGCTCGCGACCCGTCCGGAGCGAAGCACCGGCGGCGCGACAGACGTGCTGGACAAGGCGGCTCCCTGTGGGGTGCGGCGGTCAGGACAGGGCGTGCAGGCGGCGGCGGGTGCTGCGGCGCAACGGAAGGAGCACGGCGAACACCGCTGCGCACTCGGCCAGTCCCAGCAGGACGGTGTCGCCGGTGGCCCAGCCGGGCCGGGTGGCGTAATCGACGAGCGTGACCAGGCGCAGCGCGAGCGCGGTGCCGGCGAGCACCGCGAGGGCGTGCGTCCAGTCCGGGTCGCGGCCCGGTCCGCGCAGGGCGTGCACGGCGGCGCCGGCGACCACCGCCGCGCAGGACAGGCCGGGCCAGTCGAACAGCACCGCCGCATCGGCGACGGGCGCGACGAACATGCCCGCCCCGGCCGCCGCGGCGGCGACAGGCAGGGCGAGCAGCCAGGACCGGCGCCGGGGCGCGGGGTCGGCCTCGAACGCCGCGAGCGCCACCACGAGCAGCACGTCGAGGGCGACGCCGGCCCAGAGCATGGCGAGGAACGGCTGGGGGCCGCCGGCGATCGCGATCCCGGTCGAGGCCACCGCGCTCATCGCCGGCACGACGAGGGCGACCGCGGCGAGGACGCGGGCCGCCCGCCAGTGCCCGGCCACGAGCGTGGCGAACGCGGGCAGCCAGAGGATCCCGGCCGCGTTGAGCGCCACGGTCCACGGACCGGTCGCCAGGCCCTGCGACCACTCGGCCGGTGGCGCGGGCAGCAGCGGCAGCCGGCCGCTCAGCCAGGCCTGGAAACCGGCCTGGTCCAGGGCGAGCGCGGCATGGGAGAAGAGCACGCACAGGGCGGCCAGGCGCAGGGCGGCGCCCCACGCAACGTACCGCGGCGGCGGGGCGCCCGCCGTGCCGATGCGCAGCCGGACCGCGAGCCACGCGACGCTGGCGACCTCCGGCCAGGGCGGGCGGCCGTAGTCGGCCTGGTACTCGGGGTCGTCGGTGCGCATGGTCGCGAGGAACACGGCGACCATGTCCTCCTCCCAGACCCGCCGGTATGCGGCCGGGAGCAGGCGCAGCACCCGCCGGTAGCGCTCCTCGAGACGGTTGCGGGTGCTCATGCCGGACCGCCGTGCGTGCGGGCCCGCCACGCGCGCAGCCGGGCGTTGGCGATGCGGGCGTTGGACGCCTGGCGGGCGGCCTCCTCGGCGAGCGTGTGGTGGCCGGCATCGGTGAGCCGGTAGTAGCGGCGCAGCCGGCCCTCGTGGACCTCGTCGCGGTCCGGCTCGGCCAGCCCGTCGCCGACGAGCCGGTCGAGGACCCCGTAGAGGGTGCCGACCTTGAGCTTCACACGGTCCTTGGACAGCGCGGCGACCTCGCCGACGATGGCGTATCCGTGCCGCGGCCCGCCGGCGAGCGCGGTGAGCACGAAGAACGCCGGCTCGGTCAGCGCCGTTGCTCCCATACGACCCAATATATCGGCGCGCAGGATATCGTGGCAACGCTTCCCAACCATGCAGTGGCACGTGATGGTTTTGCCCTGGTCAGGCGGCCGATCAGGGGATGTCGTATGGCCGACTTGCCGATCATGTCTACGCCGGGCAACAGGTACAAAAATGATGGAAGGCCGGTTGTTCTCGATTGGGGTTGGCTGCCGATGGCTGGCATGGTGCCGTTCACCAACAACTACTCGGACCACTCCACGCGCGAGGGGTATCAGTTCGAGTTCAACTGCATGCGGTGCGGGAACGGGTACTCCTCGTCGTTCCAGCACTCGGTCACCGGCTTCGGCGGGCGCCTGCTGCGCATGGGCGGCGACCTGCTCGGCGGCGAGATCGGCTCCAAGGCCGCGCAGGTCGGCTGGGACGCCGAGTGGATGCGCGACGGCGTGCGCGGCTCGACCCGCGACAAGGCCCTCGCCAAGGCCGCCGACGAGATGCAGGTGTACTTCACCCAGTGCCACCGCTGTGGTCAGTGGGTCTGCCAGCAGGTCTGCTGGAACAACGAGCGCGGCCTGTGCACGAGCTGCGCGCCGCGCCTGGACCAGGAGATCGCCGGCATGCAGGCGGCGGCCCAGGTCAACCAGCTGCACGACAAGATCCAGCAGGTCGACTGGACGCGCGACGTCAACTATCGCGACCAGGCCGTTGGCCGGTGCCCGTCGTGCATGAACGAGACCGGCGGCGGCAAGTTCTGCCAGCACTGCGGCACGCCGCTGGCCGCCGCGCCGGCGCAGCAGAAGAAGTTCTGCGGCAACTGCGGCACACCGACCACGCCCGGGGCGATGTTCTGCGCCGAGTGCGGCCAGTCGACGGCCTGACGTGCGCTTCCGGCTGATCGCCGACGGCGGTGCCCTGCTCGACGAGGGCGACGGCACCGCCGAGCTGGCCGGCGGCGCGCTGCTCGTGACGCCGCACAACGGCGCGGTCCTGCGGGTCGCGCCGGCCGACGTCGTCGAGATCAGCGAGCCGGAGCCGTACACGGTGCGCCTCGCCCTGTCCGACGGCGCCCGCCTCGAGCTCACCCGCCTCGGCCACATGCGCACCCAGCTGCTCGCCGAGCTCGCCGACGCGCGGGTCGCCGACACCGAGCGCGTCCTGCTGCTCGACGGCGTCGGCACCCCCGAGACGTTTCCGGGCGCGGCCGACGGCGCTCCGGCCGAGCTGCGCCTCTACGACGACGCCCTCGTCGTCGTGCCGACCGGGGGCCTCGCCGAGAAGTTCCCGTACGCGTTCATCCGTGGCGTCACGACCGACCCGACCGGGTACACCGTCTTCCTGGACGTCCCCGGCCGCCCGCCGGTGACGGTGGGGCGCCTGGCCCGGCGTACCGGCGAATTCCTGGAACTGCTGCGGACCCGCACCGGCGCCGCGGCCGGTCGCACGGCGCACTTCCTCGCCGCCCTCCTGCCGGGCCTCGGCCCGGTCGCGCTGCGCTCGGTCGCGGCCCTGCTGCGCGACGGCCTGGCCGCCGCCCGCACGGACCTGGAGGCGGTCGAGCCGACCGTGTTCACCGCGCTGCTCGACGCCGCGTGCGCGCCCGACCGCGCCGCGGGCGCACGGCAGCTCCTCACGTCCGGCACGGCGTGGCTCGGCTTCAAGCAGACCGTTTCGGTACAGCGGGAGGGCTCCGGCGCCTCCCCGTGGCGCGACTCGGCCCGCCCGCCGGTCCTCGACCACGACGGCCGCGCGGGCCACTTCGCCTCCGGCGCGCCGGGCATGTTCGCCGCCGCCGCGATGTCCTTCGACGGCCCGTTCGACGCCTACGGCCCCACCCTCGCCTACGGCATGCTGGGCTTCGGCGCCGGCCTGCAGACCCCGAACGGCGGCGGCCCGCACCTGCCGCGCCAGGTCTTCCCGCACGAGCGCGTCACACCTGCCTACACCGACTACGACGCGCTCGAGCCCGCCGTGCTCGCCTTCCTGCTGGTGCTGACCCCGTCCGGTCACCTGGTCTACGAGGTGCTGAACGCCCCCGACCACGCCACGTACGTGTTCACCTGCCGCGACGCCGACCAGGCCGCCCAGCTCAACCGGGCCCTGGACCTGCTGTCGTTCCGTGTCGAGGGCATCTCCGCGGACGCGTCCTCGGCGGGTTCGCAGTACCGCAAGGCGGCGCAGCGCCTGCCCGCCTTGCGCGTGCTGCGCGAGCGGTTCACGGGCCGCGCCATCCACACCGAGGCGTGGTCCTCGCAGCTGGACGCGCTGCTCGGCTGACGTGGACTTTTGCGACAGGTCGGGCGCTGGCGCGCCACGACTTGTCGGATTTATACCCCGACAGGCGGTAAATGCCAGGCATTGTGGATTGTTGAAACTTGCCAACCTTCACGGTTCAATGGGCGGAATATTTCGTCATCGAACTTCGCGGATGAAGGTGGCGCCCATGTCCGTACGCGCTCGCCGGCTGCTCGCCACAGCCGCCGCCCTGGCCATGCTCACCGCCGTACCCCTCACCGGCCCGTCCGCCGCCGCCGCGGCGCCGGCGTGCGCGGTGGACCAGGCCACGCCGAAGCACCAGATGCGGGCGATGTGGATCGCCAGCGTCGTCAACATCGACTGGCCCAGCGCGCCGGGCAAGAGCCCGGACGAGCTCAAGGCCGAGTACGACGGCTGGCTCGCGCTGGCCAAGTCGCTCAACTTCAACGCCGTCGTCGTGCAGGTGCGCCCGCACGCCGACGCGTTCTGGCCCTCGCCGTACGAGCCGTGGTCGCAGTACCTGACCGGGGTCGCGGGGCAGGACCCGGGATGGGATCCGCTGGAGTACCTGGTGCGGCGCGCACACGAGGAGAACCTCGAGTTCCACGCGTGGTTCAACCCGTACCGGGCCAGCATGCCCGCGCCCGGCGGGGCGGGAACCGACCTCGCCAAGCTGCCCGCGAACAGCCCGCTGCGGGTGCACCCCGACTGGGCCGTGCCCTACCCGGTGAACAACGCGGCCGGCCGGCTCTACTTCAACCCCGGCATCCCCGAGGCCCGCGCGTTCGTCGAGACCGCCATCATGGACGCCGTCACGCGGTACGACATCGACGGCGTCCACTTCGACGACTACTTCTACCCGTACCCGGCCGCCGGGCAGGACTTCGGCGACGACGCCACCTTCGCGCAGTACGGCGCCGGCTTCGCCACCAAGGGCGACTGGCGGCGCGACAACATCGACCAGCTGGTCCGGGAGATGGATCAGCGCATCCACGCCGCCAAGCCGTGGGTGCGCTTCGGGGTGAGCCCGTTCGGCATCTGGCGCAACAAGGCCGCCGACCCGCTCGGCTCCGACACCAACGGCACGCAGTCCTACGACGCCAACTTCGCCGACACGCGCAAGTGGGTGAAGGAGGGCTGGATCGACTACATCGTGCCGCAGGTGTACTGGAACATCGGCTTCGCCGTCGCGGACTACGCGAAGCTCGTGCCGTGGTGGGCCGACGTCGTCGCGGGCACCGACGTGCAGCTCTACATCGGCCAGGCCGACTACAAGGTCGCCGCGGCCGGGCAGCCCGCGGCCTGGTTCGACCCGGACGAGCTGTCGAAGCACCTGACGTTCAACCGGCAGTACCCGCAGGTGCAGGGCGACGTGCACTTCAGCGCCGTCCAGGTGCGCGCCGACCGGCTGGGCTCCGAGACGATCCTCGCCGCCGAGCACCGCAGCCGGCCGGCCTTCCCGCCGGCGTGGGGGCCGGCCGAGCCGCTGATGTTCCCGGTCATCACCGCCGTCCGGCACACCGGCGCGGGCACGAGCCTGCGCTGGCGGCCGACGGCGAGCGGCGCCGGGCCGTTCGGCGAGGTCGCGTCCTACGGCGTGTACCGGCTGGACGGGGTGACCGCGCCCGGCGCGTGCGCCCTCGCGGACGCGTCCCACCTCGTGGCCACCGTCCGCGGTACCGAGTGGACGGACGCGACCGCCGAGCCGGGCCGCCACTACACGTACGTGGTGACGGCCCTGGACCGGCGCTGGCACGAGAGCCCGCCGAGCCCGCCCCGCTGGTCGTGAGCGCCGGGCCCGCCGGCCGCCTCAGCCCCCGAAGGCGAAGGCGTGCCGGCGGGCCCACTCGGCGAACGAGCCCGGCTTGCGGCCGAGCACGGCCTCGACGTCGGGGCTGACCGCCGACTCCTGCGGCAGCGGGCGGCCGAGGATCTCCAGGGTGCCGTCGGCGACCGGCTCCGGCATGAAGGCGAGCATCTGCGCGCGGGCCTCCTGCGGCGTCTGCTCCACGAACCGCACCGGCCGGCCGATCGCCTCGGCGATGGCCGCCGCCCGCTCCGGCGGGGTGCTCGCCTCGGGCCCGGTCAGCGTGTACGTCCGGCCGGCGTGCCGCTCGTCCAGCAGCGCCGCCGCCGCGACCGCCGCGATGTCGTCCGGGTCGACGATGGGCAGGGCGACGCCGGCGTACGGCGCGTAGGCCACCCCGGCCGTGCGGATGGACTCCGCCCAGGCGTAGGCGTTGGTGGCGAAGCCGCCCGGGCGCAGCACCGTCCACGCCAGGCCCGACTCCCGCACCAGGTCCTCGAGCGCCCGCAATGGGGCGTGCGAGAACGCGTCCGGGCGGGTGCCGGCGGCCTGCGAGGACTGCAGCACGATCCGGCGCACCCCCGCGTCCCGCGCCGCGGCAATGATCGCCCGGCCGTCCAGGTGCGCGCCCGCACCCGACACGAGCAGATAAAAGGCCTCGGCCCCGGCCAGGACCGGCGCCAGGCTCGCCGGGTCGGCCAGGTCCGCGCGCACGTGACGCGCCTCATGCGGTACCACATCCGGCGCACTTCGGGAGAACCCCGTAACCTCCGCGCCCGCGTCCGCCAGCGCCGACACCAGCGTCCGTCCGACGTTGCCCGTCGCGCCGCTCACCACGATCATGACCGCTCCTCAGTGGGGTTGTTCGCTATCGAGAGGAAAGCTAACATCGAGGAGACAGTAGGTACCTAGAGGAAAGTGGCTATGCGCGAGGACACCATCCCGGAGCTGGCGTGCCCCATCGCGCCGGTCGTCGACATCGTGTTCAGCCGGTGGACCACACCGATCCTGTGGACCCTGCACCAGCACGGCCGGATGCGCTTCAGCGAGCTCGAGCGGCGCATCGGCACCATCACCGCGAAGGTCCTGACCCAGCGGCTGCGCCAGCTCGAGCGCGACGGGCTCGTGCTGCGCACCTACACGCCGGAGATCCCGCCCCGCGTGGAGTACGAGATCAGCGAGGTCGGGCAGAGCCTCGGGCCGCTGTTCGCGTCGCTGTCGGACTGGGCGGGCGCGCACCTGCCGGCCGTCGACGCGGCCCGGACCGAGTACGACGCATCCGGCCGGCCCCGGCCCTGAGCCGCGACGGCCGTCAGGCGGTGACGACCGGCCAGGCGAAGGCGAGCAGAGCGCAGGCGGCGCCGAGGAGGGCCAGGTTGACGGCGCGGAACGGGACGGGAAGGGCCGCGAGCACGAGCAGGATCACGGCGAGGATGTAGAGCACGGCCTGTGCCGACATGGCAGCCTCCGAGTGGGGGGATCCGGACTGCGCAAGAGAGTGCCCCCTCACCGTCCACATGAAACACTCGAACGCGCACATGGAGAATCGATGCCAGCACCTGATGTACCGCTGCGGAAGCTTGGGTTCCTGACCATCGGGTTGTTCGATCCCGACGAGCCCGCCGCCGGGCATGCCACCACGCTCGACGTGATCGGGCTCGGGGAGCGGCTCGGGTTCGACAGTGCCTGGGTGCGGCATCGGCATCTGCAGTACGGGATCTCCTCGCCGCTGACCGTGCTCGCGGCCGCCTCGCAGCGGACCACGCGGATCGAGCTGGGGACGGCCGTGATGCCGCTGGGGTGGGAGAATCCGCTGCGGCTGGCCGAGGACCTCGCGACCGTGGACCTGCTGTCGGGCGGGCGGCTCAATCCGGGAGTCAGTGTCGGGCCGCCGATGCAGTACGAGCGCGTCCGGGAGGCGTTGTATCCGGACACCGGCGATGCCGAGGACTTCAGCTACGCACGGGTCGAGCGGCTGCTGAGCTTCGTGCGCGGGGAACCGGCCAGCGACTTCGCGGGGGTCGAAGGGTTCGAGGTGTTCTCGCACCGCGTCGAGCCGCACTCGCCCGGGCTGCAACAGCGGATGTGGTATGGCGGGGGGAGCCTCCGGTCCGCGCAGTGGGCCGGCGAGCACCGCATGAACCTGCTCACCAGCAGCGTCGTGAAGGCCGAGGGCGACGCGGCGCCGGACTTCGCGGCGATCCAGCTGGGCCACGTGCGGGCGTTCCGTGCCGCGCATCCGGACGGCGAGCGTGCCCGGGTGTCGCAGGGGCTCGTGGTCATTCCGACGGACTCGGCATCGGCCAAGCAGCGGGAGAAGTACGCCGAATACGCGGCCAAGCGGCTGCCGCGCACGGCCGAGCCGCAGGGGCCGGGGCGGCTGCTGTTCGCACCCGACCTCGTCGGGACGGCCGAGGAGATCGCCGAGCGGCTGTACGGGCACGCGGCGTTCCGGGAGATCGACGAGGTGGCGTTCGCGCTGCCGTTCACGTTCGAGCACGACGACTACGTGCAGATCCTGACCGACATCGCGGAGCGGCTCGGGCCGGCGCTGGGCTGGCGACCGGCGAGCTGAACCCGTTCGCCTTATGGTTGGCGCGTGCTGGTGCTGACCAACGAGCTTGCGGGGCGTACCGAGGCGGAGAACGTCGATGCGGTGCTCCGGGTGCTGCGTGCGGGCGGGGCCGAGGCCGAGGTGGCCGCGTGCCATAGCGCGGCCGAGCTCGACGGAGCGCTCGACGCGCGCGGCGGGCGACGGCTCGTGGTCGTCGGGGGCGACGGGTCGCTGCACAACGTCCTCGCGGCACTCTGGCGGCGGGGCGAGGCGAGCGCATGCGAGGTGGCGGTCGTGCCGCTCGGGACCGGCAACGACTTCGCCCGTGGCACGGGCATCCCGGTCGATGACCTGGGCGCGGCGGCCCGCATCGCCCGCGACGGCGCGGCCCGGGCGATGGACCTCATCGTGTCCGGCGGGAACGGGGTCGTGGTCAACGCGGTGCACGTCGGGGCCGGCGCCGACGCGGCCCGGCGGGCGCTGCCGCTCAAGCGGCGGCTGCGCATCGCCGCGTTCCCGATCGGGGCGGTGCTGGCCGGGTTCGCGGCGAAGGGGTGGCGGCTGCGGGTGAGCGCCGACGGGCGGGTCGTGGCCCGCGGGCGGCGGCGGGTGCTCATGGCCGGCCTGTCCAACGCGCCGACGATCGCCGGCGGCACCGGGCGGCTCGGGCCGGACGCTGACCCGGCCGACGGGATGGCCGACCTGACGGTGTCGTTCGCGGTCGGGCCGCTCGCCCGGGCCGGCTATGCCCTGGCGCTGCGCCGCGGCGCGCATCCGGAACGAGCGGATGTGGTACACCTGCGGGCCCGCGAAGTCCGCATCAGCGGCGAACCCTTCCACGTCAACGCCGACGGCGAGCTGACCGGGCCGTTCACCGCCTGCTCGTGGCGGGTCGAGCCGGGCGCGTGGCGGTTCGTCAGCCCGTGAACGCCGCGAGGCCCTTGCGCCACGTCGCGTCGAGGTCGGCGCCGGGCGGGAAGCGGCCGTTGAGCTCGAGGATGACCATGCCGTGCGCGAACGACCAGATCGCCCGGGCCCGCTCCTGGTCGCCGGCAGTCGCGCGCACCAGCGGCATTGCGGCCGCGGCCTCCACGCCCGGCGCGAGCTGCTCGCGCGGGAGCGGGCGCTCGGTCATCAGGCGGTAGAGGTTGGGGCGGCGGCGGGCGAAGTCGCGGTACGCCGTGAAGAGCGCCGCGATCGGCTCGGCGGCCCCGTCGGCGGCCGCGGCGAGCACCTCGGCCTGCTCCTCGAAGCCCAGCGAGATCAGCGCCGCCTCGAGGGCCTGCTTGTCGCGCACGTGCTCGTAGAGCGACGAGGCCCGGATGCCCAGGGCTGCGCCGAGCCGCCGCATCGACAGCGCCTCCGGGCCCTCGCGCTCGAGCAGCTCGGCGGCGGTCCGGACGATCTCGCGCGCCCGCGGGGTGAGCCGATCAAGGGTCGCAGACCCCATGCGCCCACACCTCCTAACTGTGTTAGGTTAGCAGCCGAACACCGTTAGGGAGAGGGATCGCATGGACGACATCGTGGCGTACTGCCTGCGCAAGATCGGCCGGCCCAGGGTGGACTGGAAGACCCTCGTCGTATCCGGCCACGGCGAGACGCGGCTGGCACCCGACCGGCTCTGGGCGGTGTGGCAGGACCTGCCGCGCTGGCCCTCCTGGTCGCCGATCCACCGCTCGGTCGCGCCGGTCGGCGGCGGCGAGCTGACCGCCGGCGGCTCGTTCGACCAGGAGCTCGACCTGGGCTTCCCGGTCGGCGTGCAGCGCGAGCGGGCCACGTTCGACGAGCTCGAGCCGGCCGTGCGCGCCTCGTGGTCGGGCGACAAGAACGGCGTGCGCAGCTGCCACGTGTGGCGGTTCGAGGCCGCGCCGGGCGGGGGCACCCGGGTGTACAACGTGGAGCTCTTCAACGGCACCTCGATCGGCCTTGCGCGGCCGGTCCTCGGACCGCGCTGGAACCGCATGTTCCAGGGCGCCGTCGACGGGCTCATCGCTGCGGCGGGCTAGACCGCGGCATCATTGCCTGACTAAAGTCAGGTATATGGACTCCACGCTCGTCGCCGCCGTGCGGCGGTTCAACCGGACGGTCACCCAGCGCGTCGGCGCGCTCGACGACCAGTACATGGCGCGCGGACGGCCCCTCGGCCAGGCGCGGGTGCTGTGGGAGATCGGGCCGGACGGCGCCGAGGTCGCGGCGCTGCGGGCGCGGCTCGGGCTCGACTCCGGGTACCTCAGCCGGCTCCTGCGCACCCTCGAGGCGGACGGCCTGGTGACCGTCGGCCCCGCCGGCATCGAGGGCGGCGACGCGCGGGTGCGGGTCGCCGCGCTGACCGGCGCCGGCCGGGCCGAGTGGGCCGAACTCGACCAGCGCTCCGACGACCTCGCCCGCTCCATCCTCGAGCCGCTCGCCCGGGACCGGCGCGACCGGCTCGTGGCCGCGATGGCCGAGGTCGAACGGCTGCTGCTGGCCTCGATGGTGCACGTCGAGCCGTGCCCGCCGGGCGACCCGCGGGCCCGCGCGTGCGTGCGCGCCTTCGCCCGCGACCTCGCCGCCCGGTTCCCCGGCGGGTTCGACCCGGCGCTCAGCGTGCCGGTGCGCGACGAGGAGCTCATGCCGCCCGCCGGGGTGCTGCTGCTGGCCACGCTCAACGACGAGCCGGTCGGCTGCGGCGCCGTGAAGCTGCACCCGGGCGGGGTGGCGGAGATCGTGCGGGTGTGGGTGTCATCAGACGTGCGGGGGCTCGGGCTCGGCCGCCGGCTGCTGTGCGCGGTGGAGGACTACGCCGCCGCACGCGGCTGGCGCGAGGCCCGCCTCGACACCAACCGCAGCCTCACCGAGGCGATCGCGATGTACCGCTCGGCCGGCTACCGCGAGACGGCGCCGTACAACGACGAGCACTACGCCGACCACTGGTTCGCGAAGGACCTCAGCTCATCCTGAGCAGCTGCCAGCCCGCGCGCCGCGTCGGGTCGCCGAGGGCTCGGCCGGTGCGGGTCGTCGAACGGCCGGGTCAACGCCCGACATCCCCGCCGCGGCCGGAGGCGCCGCGCCTCCCTACTCCGTGCCGGACGGCAGCCGGTAGGTGCTCGCCCACTCGGCCCACCCGGCGAGCGCCTCATACACCCGGACGCCTCCCTCGATGGTGATGCGCAGCGACTGCGTCTGCGGCGAGTCCCCGAACTCCCCCGCGTCCTTGCGGCGCGCGTACTCCCGGTAGGCGGCCGCCCGCTCGGTGTAGAACTGCGCCTCCCGCTCGAGGTGCCGGGCCAGGTCGTCGGGCTCCATCAGCCAGAAGAAGCACGAGCGCAGCAACGGCTCGAGCCGCACCGTGTGGTCGACCTCGGCGCTGCTGAGCCATCGCCGCACCTCGACCAGCCCCGCGTCGGTGATCCGGTACGCCTTGCGCCCTCGCGGCCCGCGGCTGTCGATCCCGATCAGCCCATCGGCCGTCATCTTCGCGAGCTCCGCGTAGATCTTCGGATGCTGCGCCGGCCAGAGCGCCCCGAGCACTTCGTTGAAGCGCCCTGCGAGGTCGTACCCGCTGGCCGGCCCTTCGGCGAGCAGCCCGAGCAGCCCGTGCCGCAACGACATCGTCGCCTCCGTCTCACATGTCTTGACGCCTCCTCATTATCAGCTGTACTACTGGACATGTCCTACAGTACATGTCGAGAGGACCACCTCATGCCAGCGGTACTGATCACCGGCGCTACGGGCGGTATTGGCCGCGCCACGGTCCGCGCCCTGCTAGATCGCGGCCTGACCGTCTACGCCGGCATCCACTCCCTGCCGCCATCCGCAGCCACAGCGCCTCTCCCCCTTCCCCGCGACGCCACGCCTTCGCATCTCCTCGCACCCCTTCCCGGTGGCCCCGGACTCCCGAACGACGCGTTGCCTCCTCGCGACGCGTTGCCTCCTCGCGCGACCTCGTCCCGTCACGACGCCCCGTCCCCACGCGTGGCCTCGTCACCTCGCGACGCGTTGCCTCCTCGCGAGGCCGGGCTACCTCGCGATGGCGGGTCGGCGCGTGACACTGAGTCACACGACGGCCTCGGCACCCGCGGCGGCGCGAGCTCCCGCGACTCCGTCCGGGTCCGTAACGGTTTCGATGCGCAGGGTGACTTCGGCCCGGACCTCGCTGGCGCCATCCCGATCCACCTGGACGTGACGGACCCGGCAAGCGTCGCGGCAGCAGCCCGGGAGATCTCGGCACTGGAGTCCGGCCGGGGCCTGCACGCGGTGGTGAACAACGCGGGCATCATCGTCCAGGGCGCCCTCGAGCTCGTCCCCGACGAGGAGCTCCACCGCCAGTTCGACGTCAACGTCTACGGCCCGGTACGCGTGATCCGCGAGTTCCTCCCCCTCCTGCGCCAGGCCAGGGGCCGCCTGATCAACGTCACGGCCCCGACGGCCCGCGTCGCGGTCCCGTTCGCCGCGCCGATCTCGGCAAGCAAGGCCGCCCTGGCCTGGCTGTCGGAGGCCCTCCGCCTGGAGCTGTCCCCGTTCGGCATACCGGTGATTCAGGTCGAGCCCGGCGGCACCCGGACGGAGATCTTCACGAAGGCCGCAACAGCGGAGCGTGCATCTCTTGCCGGCGCCGACCCGAGCGTCGTCGCGCTCTACCGTCCGTCACTGGAGGCGGTCGCAGCGTCAACGGCGAAGCAACCTCTGGACCCGGTGTCGAAGGCGACGGACGCGATCGTCGCCGCGGTGCTCGACCGCCGCCCGCGCACGCACTACCTGGCCGGCAACGCCCGCCTGTTCGCGACCTTGGCCCGCCTCCCGCGCGGCACTCGCGACCGCCTCCTCGCCCGCACGCTGGGCCTCCCCCGATGACCCTCCGCAACGGCTGGACCCCGGACAGCAACGGCCACGGCTCCCGCGACGGCGCGGCAGCCGAACGACACAGCGAGACGACGCCGCCACAGCCGGCAACGTTCGCACCCCTCGGCACCACATCACCCACCGAGGCCGCGCCGGCACTGCCAGCCGGAGCCGGGATCGCATTGCCCGCCGAGGCCGCGGCATCACTGCCGGCCGGGGCCGCGACAGCACTGCCCACAGCGGCCACGCCGGCACTGCCCACCGCGGCCGCGACAGCACTGCCCACCGAGGCCACGCCGGCTCTGCCAGCCGGGGCCGCGACAGCACTGCTCGCCGGGGCCGGGATCGCGTTGCCCGCCGGGGCGACGGTGGTGGTCACCGGCGGGACGAGCGGGCTCGGCCGTGAGGTGGTGCGGCGTCTGGCCGGCGACGGGTACCGGGTGATCACCGTCGGGCGAGATCCGACCCGGGTCGAGGCGCTCCGCATCCAGCGGGGCACCGCGGGTCCGCACAACGTCGCGATAGCCGCAGTGGGTGACCTTTCGACCGCGGCGGGCTGTCGTTCCTTCGCCGAGTTCGTCGCCGCGCAGACCGATCACGTTGCGGCGCTGATCAACAACGCCGGGGTCATGTCGCCGCGGCGGGTGGAGACGGCGGACGGGCTGGAGCTCAACTTCGCGGTGCACCACCTCGCGCCCTTCGTCCTCACGAGCGCGCTCCTGCCACTGCTGCGCCGGTTCCCCGCGGCCCGGGTCGTTAACGTCAACAGCGCCGGCCACCAGACGAGCCTGGGCGGCCACCACAACCCGACCCTGGACTTCGACGACCTGCAGTCGCGGCGCGGATACGATCCGTTCCTCGCGTACAGTCGCAGCAAGCTCGCGAACCTGCTCTTCACGTACGAGCTCGCACGCCGTCACGGCACGGAGCTCGTCGTGAACGCGTTGCACCCGGGCGTCGTGCGCACCGACCTGGGCCGGCAGTGGCCGCGGCTGCAGGTGGCGGCGATGCAGGTGTTCGCCCTGTCGCCGGCGCGGGCGGCGGGACCCGTGGCGTCGCTGGCGATCGGCCCGGTCGGCACGCAGGGCGCCTACTACGACCGGTCGACGCCGGTCCGCTCGTCCCCGCCCTCGTACGACCGCAACGCCGCGTCGCACCTCTGGCAACTCACCGAAGCCCTTAGCGGCTAACCGAGGACCGAGCACCTCTGGGAACAAATCCTGCGCACAGTATCGGCGAGATAACGGGTCTTCATGTAGGTGCCGACGGCGCACATGTGGGCGGGCGCGGGCCCCGTAGAGCCGGAGAACAAAAATCCGCCGCGCGGTGGTGGTGCTACCGCGCGGCGGCGTTCTGCCGTCGTCCGTCGTTGCGTGCTGCACAGCGCATGGCGCATGGCGCATGGCGGCGAGGTAACGCATGCCGGTGTGCGAGGCGGCCCAATGCGCGTCTGTCCCGCACCGGCGCCTAAGACGGCGATCCCCGCGAACCTGCTGCGTTCGCGGGGATAAAGAACACGCGGCCCGGGGAGGAGACCCCGGGCCGCGCGTGGAGCTCAGGACTCGAGCGGGCGGCGGGCGATCGCGATGACCGACTGACCGAAGGGCGGGCGGAAGCCACGCTCGATGAAGCGGGTCAGCGGGGCGACCGTCGAGTCGTAGAACTTGACCATCGGGCCGGGGCCGGGCATCTGCTTGAGCAGGCACGTCGACACGTAGTAGCCGATGAGGCCGAGCGAGTTGGCGTAGTGCAGCTTCATGATCTCGAGGTCGGCTGACTTGAGGGCCGCGCGCATCGTCTTCTTCGTGTAGCGGCGCACGTGGCCGGTGGCGATGTCGGCGGGGCCCATCGCGAACGGGAACGCCGGGACGACGACGATGACGTGGCCGCCGGGGCGAACGAGCGAACGCATGGTGCGCAGGCCGCCGATGTCGTCGTCGATGTGCTCGAGGACGTTGTAGGAGATCGAGGCGCTGTGGTCGCCGTTGACCTCGCCGGGCAGCAGCAGCTCGCGGACACTGACGCCGGGGTGGTCGGAGAACCGCTCCTTGAGCGCGACAATACGGCTCGAGTCGGCCTCGGTGAGCGTCATCTTCTCGGTGTGCTCGAGCCACTCCGCCGCGTAGTCGCCGAGACCGGCGCTGACCTCGATCGGGTGGTCACCGAGGTAGGGCGTCGCGAACGCCACGAACCACTTGCGGTGGTTCTTGGCCATCGCCAGGCCTTCGAGCACCTCCGACTGGATGGCCTGGTCGCCGAGGATTGCCTCATCCGGATTCGGCACGCTGCACCCCTACGTGAATACTGATCATGTCTGGCCGAACTGGCGTAGTGTATCGGTGCTGATGCTCCCGCCACCCCCTGCGCCGGACTTCGAACAGCCACTATGGTGTCACAGTGAATTTCGGGGACAAGGCCGCCGAGGGCCGCACCACAGCGGTCGTGCTGCTGAGTTACGTGGCCGCCGCCGTGACCGTGCTGCAGCACCTGTGGGCAGACCCGCAAGGACGGATGTTTGCCGACAACGGCCAGGACCATGTCTTCTTCGAGTGGGTGCTGACGCATGCGGCACGCCTGTTCACTCACGGTGACAACCCGTTCTTCACCGATCAACTGAATGCACCGCTGGGCATCAATCTCATGGCGAACACATCCGTTCTCGGACTCGCCATACCGTTGGCCCCGATCACGTTGCTGTTCGGCGCCGGCGTCACGTTGGTGCTCATCGACACCATCGCCCTCGCCGGAACCGCGGCCGCCTGGTATTTCATTCTTTCTCGGCATGTTGTCACATCGCGGGTCGCCGCGTACATCGGAGCGCTGTTCTGCGGCTTCGCCCCGTCGATGATCTCGCAGAGCACCGGGCACCCGAACATCGCCGGGCAGTTCCTGATCCCCTTCATCGTCTGGAACGTCCTGCGCCTGCGCGAGCCCGGCCCCACGCTGCGGCGCGGCCTGGTGCTGGGCGCCGTGGTGCTGTACCAGTTCTTCATCAACGAGGAGATCCTCTTCCTCACCGCCGTTGCGCTGCTGGTGTTCCTGCTGGCCTACCTGCGCCCCCGCGAGTACCTGCCGACGGTCCGCAAGGCGCTGCCGGCGATCGGCGTCGGCGCCCTGTTCGCGGGCGTGTTCCTGGCCTATCCCTTGTACCACCAGTTCTTCGGCCCGCAGGCGTACCACGGCCTGCCCGAGTACGTGCACGGATACAGCAGCGACGGCGCCTCGTTCACCGAATTCAGCCGCCGCTCCATCTTCGCCCCGGACGTCGCCAAGATTGACAAGATGGGTGGCCCGACCGAGGAGAACACGTTCTTCGGCTGGCCCCTGATCAGCCTGATCGCGGCCATGTCGGTCGCCCTGTTCCACCTCCGCGCGGCCCGCGCCCTTCTGATCACCGCGGTGGTCTTCGCGCTGCTGTCGCTCGGCACGATGGTCAAGTGGCGCGGCACGGAGACCTCGTACGACGGCCCGTGGAAGTGGGTGCACCGCCTGCCGCTGTTCGACTCGGTGGTGCCGACGCGCCTGGCCCTGGTCCTCGCCCCGCTGATCGGCATCATGCTGGCGCTGCTCGTCGACCGGTACGTCATGGCCCCGGCTCACCCGGCGCCGGACGCCGCCGAGGGCGCTGGTGACGTACCGAACGCGGAAAAATCTCCCGGGGACCTCGTCCCGACCGGCGCCGCCCGCGCCGGCAGCCTTGTAATTTCCACGGACTCGCCGGACTCGTCGGCAATATCGGAAAGTTCTGAAGCCGTCGCGAGCGTGAAGACGGACATCCGTCCGGCCGAGGAGGAGACGACGCCGGCCGCCCGCTGGCTGTGGGCGGCCGCGGTCCTCACCGCCCTGATCCCGCTCATCCCGACCCCGCAGCCGGCCGACCCTCGCTCCGCGCTGCCGACGTTCTTCGCCAGCGGCGCCTGGCGCCAGACGATCCCGGTCGACTCGACGGTCGTGCCGCTGCCGCTGGGCTGGTACGAGGGCCTCGACGCGATGCGCTGGTCCACCGAGGCCAACCTCGACTTCCGCATCGCCGGCGGCTACTTCCTGGCCCCCGACCCGAACGACCCGAAGGGCGCCGCGGCGTTCGGCCCCGCCGGGCGCCCGACGATGGACATCCTGAACGCCGTCGCCGGCGACGGCGCCGTGCCGCAGGTCACCCCCGACCAGCAGGCCCAGGCCAAGGTCGACCTGGCCTATTGGAAGGCCGATTTCCTGGTACTCCCCGACCTCCACGGCAACAGCGAAGCCATCCGTCAGACCGCCGAGCAGCTCTTCGGCCCCGGCCAGCACGTGCTGGACGTCTGGGTCTGGAAGGTCTGACCCCGCCCTGACGGCCACCGCGCCCGGCCACACGGCCGGGCGCGCACCCCGCCCGGACGGCACGGCCCGGACGCACGCCGGGCCGGGCGCACGGTCGAGCGCGCACCCAAACGCGCGGCCCGGACGCACGGTCGGGCGGGCACCCCGGACGGTACGGCCCGGACGCACGCTCGGGCGCGCGCCCCGAATGCGCCGCGGCCCGGACACACGGTCGGGCACGCACCCCGGACGCGCGGCCGGCCACGCGCCGGGACGCGCGGTCGGCCATCAGGGCGTGGCGCTTGGTGTCAGGCGGGCTTGAGGCCGTTCCAGTCGACGAGTTGGACGATGACGCCGTTGGGGTCGCGGACCTGGAAGGCGCGCTCGCCCCAGTCCTCGACCGTGAGCGGCATGGTGATCGGTACGCCGGCGCGCTCGAGCCGGGACAACTCCCCCTCGAGGTCGTCGACGACGAGGGCGAGGATGACGCCGGCGGCGTGTACGTCGCGCTGGTCGTCCGGCAGCGTGGGCAGGCCCCGCCGCAGGAAAATCACGTTGTGACCGACGTCGTCGCGCGCCAGCGAGGCGAAGCCGTCGGCCGCCATCTCCTCCCGAAACCCGAACTGCTCCTGCAGGAACCGGCTCGACGCGGCCGCGTCGTCCACGTTGAACGACACTGCCGACGAAGTGACCCGCAAGGTGACCTCCCCCAGATCGGAAACTCTATACACCGTATGCCGAAAAACCTCCCGCGACAAACCGACAAATCACGAAACAACGGCAACGGCAGAAACCGGCCCAGCGAGCCGCGAGACGACCGGTCAGTCGCCCTGACAGGAGGGCGCCGATCGCAGCCCGGACGGCGGTCGCAGCCCAGAGGCGACCGCAGCCCGGACACACGGCCAAGCGCGGCCCAGAGGGTAGGCGCGGCCCGGACACGCGGCGAGTGCCCGGCCCCGGACGGTGGGCAGGGCCCGGACACGCAAGCGGGGCCCGGACGGCGGAGGCGCGGCCCGGGCGGGCAGAGAGCCTCAGGCCATGGTCGTGGTGCGGAGCAGCTCCGCGAACTCCTCGGCCGGCATGATGCGGACGCCCAGTTCCTCGGCCTTCGCGGCCTTCGAGCCGGCGCCCTCGCCGACCACGACCAGGTCCGTCTTCTTCGAGACCGAGCCCGACGAGCGACCGCCCAGCCGCTCGACAGCCTCGTTGCCCTCGTTGCGGGTCAGGCCGGGCACCGACCCGGTCACGACGACGGTCATCGGCGTGCCGTCCTCCTTCTGCAGCGGCAGCAAGGCGGCAGGGGTGGCGTCGGCGGCGTCGGGATCGGAGGCGTCGGCGGCGGGGGACGCGGCGGGCGGGCGGGGGCGATACGTCGGCTCGGTCATGTTGACGCCGCGGGCCGTCAGGCGGGCGATGACCGGCTGGAGCTCGACCAGCTCCGCGGCGATCGTCACCGCGCGCTCCGGGCCGACGCCCTCGACCTCCTGCAGGTCGGCGACCGACGCGGCCAGCAGGGCCTCCATGGTGCCGAAGTGCGTGGCCAGGCGGCGCGACATCGAGCGGCCGGTCATGCGCACGCCCAGGCCGGTGAGGACGCGGGACATGGGCTGGGTCTTGGAGGACTGGATGGCGGTGACGAGCTTGGTGGCGGAGACCTCGCCCATGCGGTCGAACGCGGCCAGCGTCTCGACCTTCAGGTCGTAGAGGTCGGCCGGGTCGGTGACGAGGCCGGCGGCGGTGACCATGTCGATGAGCTTGCCGCCGAGGCCCTCGATGTCCATCGAGTCGCGGGCCGCGTAGTAGGACAGCGCCTCGCGGGCGCCGCAGGCCCGGCCGCGGGTGCAGCGCCAGCGCTTCTGGGTGCGGTCGATCTCCCCGTCGCAGCGGGGGCAGCGCACGGGCGGCTCGAACGGCACGGAGTCGGCCGGGCGCTCGTCGAGCTTGGCGCCGGTGATCTCCGGGATGACGTCTCCGGCCCGGCGCACGAAGACGGTGTCGCCGGGGCGGACGTTGCGCCGGACGAGGTCGTCGAAGTTGTGCAGGGTGGCGGAGGTGACGATGACGCCGCTGATCTGGACGGGCTCGAGCACGGCGACCGGGGTGATCACGCCGGTGCGCCCGACCTGGACCTCGATGGCCTTGAGCCGGGTGGTGCGCGTGTCGGCCGGGAACTTGTAGGCGATGCCCCAGCGCGGCGCCCGGCTCGAGGAGCCGGCGAGCTCCCGGTCGGCGGGCTGGTCGGCCTTGATGACGGCGCCGTCGATGCCGTAGCCGAGGGTGCCGCGGCCCGTGTTGAGCGCCTCGACGGCGGCGAGCAGGTCGTCGATGCTCGTGCTGACCGGCATGCCGGCGGTGGAGGAGACGCCGAGGCGGGCGAGCTCGGCCATCGCGGCGGAGTGCGGGCCGTCGCCGAGTCCGCGCGCACCGTAGGCGACGAACGACAGCGGCGCGTCGTAGGTGCGGTCCTGCGCGAGCAGCGTGCCGGCGGCGGCGCTGCGCGGGTGCGCGAACGGCGGCTCGCCGGTGGCGGTGCGCATGCCGTTGGCGACGTCGAAGTCGGCGTCGGTCATGAAGACCTCGCCGCGGACCTCGATCGTGAGCGGCTCGGCGAGGCGCTCGGGCAGGCCGGCGGCGCGGCGCGCCTGCCCGGTGACGTCCTCGCCGGCGCGGCCGTCGCCGCGGGTGGCGACCTGCACCAGGCGGCCGTCCTCGTAGCGGGCGGCGATGGCCAGCCCGTCGATCTTCGGCTCGACGGTGAAGCCGGCGACGGGGCGCCCGATGAGCTTCTCCAGCCGCAGGGCCCACTTGCGCAGCGTGTCCTCGTTGAAGACGTTGTCGAGGCTGAGCATGGGCTCGCTGTGCACGACGTCGCCGACGACCCCTCCGCCGGCCGCGACGACCTCGGTCGGGGAGTCCTCGACCTTCCAGTCGGGGTGCGCGTCCTCGGTCGCCGCCACCCGCTGCATGAGGGCGTCATACACCGCGTCGTCCATCGCGAGGTCGGGGCCGGCGTAATACGCGGCGGCGGCGTCGCGGACCTGTGTGACGGCGGCGCGGTAGTCGGCAACGGTGGGGAACGGCTGGGTCATGAACGGGAGCCTAGTCATGGGGTACGACAAAAAGTTACCGTGCCGCCGTGGGACTCGACGAGATCACCGACGACGGGCTGCTGGCCCTGGCCGAGGACGGCGACCCGGGCGTGCGCGAGGACGCGTGCGTGGCGCTGGCCGGCCGGATCAACCGCGGCGACATGATGATCGGCATCCTGCCGCTGACGGCCACCGGCGTCGTGGTGGCGGGCCTGTCGGCGGCGGGCCGGTCCGGCAGCGCGCGGGCGTGGCGCGAGCTGGGCGTGTGCTACCTGGGCCCCGACGGCGACCGGCTGCCGCCCGCGAACTGGCCGCCCGCGCCGTACGCCGCCGATGAGACCGCCGATCCCGACGGGTGCGCGCTGCGCTGCTTCGCCGCGGCGGCCCAGCTGGGCGACCGCGACGGCGCGATGCTGTTCGCCCGGGCCAGCCGGGAGGCGCCGGCGCCGGCCCGCGCGGCGGCGCGCGAGCTGCTGCTGCCGCACGCGCAGACCGACGCCGCGGCGGGGTACCAGATGGGACTGCTCGAACAATGGCTCGACCGGCCCGCCGCGGCGGTCGAGCACCACCTCCGCGCCGCCGGGCAGGGCGACGCCGATGCCGCGTTCGAGCTGTACGTGCTGTTCTCCACCGGCAGCGGCGTCGAGCGCGACGCCGACGAGGCGCGGGAGTGGCTGGAACGCGCCGCGGACCTCGGCCAGCCGCGCGCCCTGTACAACATGGGCGCCGCGCACGCGACCGGCACCGGTGCGCCGCTGGACATGGACCGGGCCGTCTCCTACTACGAGCGCGCCGCCCGCTCCGGTAACCCGCGGGCCGCGGCGACGCTGGGCGTCATGTACCTCACCGGCGGCGGCGTCGACGAGGACCGCGACCGCGCCGAGCACTGGCTCGACCTCGCCGACGAGCTCGGCCACCCGGTCGACGACTGGCTGGCGCAGCTCGGCCTGCAGCGCCCCTGACCCGGCGGCCGCGCGATTTTGCGTACCGCCGATTGCGTACTTCCACGGATGGCCGCACCGCCGCGCGCCAATAGCGTTGCGGGCATGGACGAGCGCGACTACCGATCCACCAGGGTGTACCAGCTGAGCCGGCTGTTCCTCGACCGTGAACGGTCCCACTTTCAATCAACATCTGTCAGCGCCTTGACGGAGACCACCGGCCTGGGAGAACACTGGGAGCGTTCACGGACCAGTCCCACACCCCAGGAGGAGTGCCCGTGCTCCGAATCCGACCCGTCGCCGCCATGGCGGGAGCGATCGCACTCGGCGCCGCCATCGCCGTAGCGAACGCCGCACCCGCCGCCGCGGCCACCACGATCACCATGCGCGGCGCCGACGTCTCGTCCCTGCAGCGCAGCCTCGACCTCGGCGCCAAGTACTACAACGCAGCCGGAACCGCCGCCGACCCGCTCGACATCCTCAAGGGCATCGGCGTCAACTACGTGCGGCTGCGGATCTGGAACAACCCGGCGAGCGGCTACAACAACCTCACCAAGGTCCTGCTCCAGGCCAAGGCGGCGAAGGCCAAGGGCCTGTCGCTGATGATCGACTTCCACTTCTCCGACACGTGGGCCGACCCCGGCAAGCAGTACAAGCCGGCCGCGTGGGCGTCGCACAACATCTCCGCGCTGCAGACCGACGTCTACAACTACACGCTGTCGGTGTGCAACGCGCTCAAGGCCCAGGGCACCACGCCGGAGAGCGTGCAGATCGGCAACGAGATCAACGTCGGCATGCTGTGGAACGACGGCAAGGTCGTCAACAACGACTTCACCAACCTGAGCCTGCTGCTGAAGTCCGGCTACAACGCGACGAAGGCCTGCAACAGCGCCACCCAGGTCATCATCCACACCGCGGACGCCGACAGCGACGCCAACGCCCGCTGGTTCTACGACGGCATCAAGGCCAAGGGCGTGACCTGGGACATCACCGGCCTGTCGTACTACTGCATGTGGCACGGCACGCTGTCGAACCTCTCCTCGGTCATCACCGACGTGCGCACCCGCTACGGCAAGCCGGTCATCCTCGCCGAGACCGCCTACCCGTTCACGGCCGCGAACGCCGACAGCGAGGCGAACTCGGTGAGCGGCTCCGCACCGTGCTCGGGCTACCCGGCGACGTGGTCGGGCCAGGCGAGCGAGTTCACCGCGGTCCAGAACACGGCCCGCTCCGCCGGCGCGGTCGGCGTCTTCTACTGGGAGCCGACCTGGTACGCCATCAACGGCAACGGCTGGGACCCGGCGAACATCAACGGCACCGGCAACCAGTGGGACAACATGACGCTGTTCGACTGGACCGGCCACATCAACCCGAACGTGTCCTGGAAACCGTAGGACTCCCGTTTCGCGGCGGGCCGGCCGTTCAGCCGCCGGTCCGCCGCTGCAGCAGATCCGAGCTACCGCGACGCCCGCCGTGGTCCGGGCCCGTGACTCCCGGGCCACGCCATGTCCGCGCACAGTCCCGGTAGGCCTACCGGCACGCCCCCGCCGCGGTCAGGGCTTCGCTACAGCAACACCCGCCGCGACGCCCGGCGCAGCATGGCGTCGTCGGTGGCCGCGGCCAGGGCGTCGCCGGGCTGGCCGGGCTCGACGAAGGCGATGTCCAGGTGCAGGCCCTGCAGCGCCTGCTCGGCGAGCGGGCCGGCGTGGCTGCCGGACGGGGTGCGCACGCCGCCGACGAGCAGGACCGTCGTGAGGTCGTTGCGCACCGCCCGCGCCACCGCCAGCATCGGGGTCACCAGCGTCAAACCGGGCACGTCCGCGACCATGGCAGCCAGGCGAGCACCCCGGCGCCGGCCCGACACGCCGATGGCCATGCCGGGCTCGACCAGCGCCGCGGCGGCCTCCACGTCGTCGAGCGCGCCGGGCGGGGGCGCCGGCGGCGGTGCCGGCGCGAGCGGGACCGCGCCGCCGTGCACCCGGCGCAGCAGGCCCCGCTCGGCCAGGGCCGACAGGTCGCGGCGGATCGTCGGGATCGACACGTGGAAGCGCCGGCTGAGCTCCTGCAGCCCCACGCCGCCGCGCTGCCGGGCGGCGGCCAGGATCTCGGCGCGGCGCACCTCGATGATCATTCAGGCCTCCTCGCGGTACACCAGGATCTCCCCGGCGGGGACGGTCGTCCCACGCACCTCGGCCGGCTCGGTGCCGTGGTTGATGGCCACCGCGAACGGCGGCCGGCGCACGAGCTCCACCGCGGCCGGAAGGTCGGCGGCGGCCAGTCCCGCGTCGGCGCAGACGCGCGCGAGCAGGCGGCCCAGGTCGGTGTCGGACAGGCGCGTCGAGACGTACCAGGCGGCGCCGCGGCCGCGTTCGTGGCGCGTGACGGCCGGCGAGCCGGGCGCCGGACCGTCCACGTAGGACACCACTGCCGAAGCGCCGGCCAGGTGTACATCCTCGGCCCAGACATCGGCCGAGGACCCGTCGGACAGGCTCACGCGCTCGCCGTCGCGCAGGGGCAGGAACTCCTCGACGGTGATGCCGAGCAGGTCGCGCAGCGCGCCCGGGTAGGCGCCGTCGGGCACGGCGTCGTTGGCGTCGACGACACCGGAGAAGTACGACACCACGAGCGTCCCGCCGCCGGACACGTAGGCGTCGAGGTTCTTGGCCGCGGCGGCCGTGGTCAGGTACAGCGACGGCACGACGACGAGCGGGTAGCGGCCCAGCGCCGCCTCCGGGTGGACGAAGTCGACGGTCAGGTGCGCCTCCCACAGCCGCGCGTAGTACGCCTCGACGCGCTCGCGGAACGTCACGTCCACGGACGGGCGCCACTCCAGCTCCAGGGCCCACCACGCCTCCCAGTCCCACACGACGGCGACGTCGGCGGCGACGCGGGTGCCGCGCAGCTCGCCGAGGCCGGCCAGGCGGGCGCCGAGGTCGGTGACCTCGCGCCAGATCCGGGTCCCGGTGCCGGCCTGCGGCAGCATCGCCGAGTGGAACTTCTCGGCGCCGAAGCGCGAGGCCCGCCACTGGAAGAACATGACGCCGTCCGCGCCGCGGGCGACGTGCGCCATGCTGTTGCGGGCCAGCTCACCGGGGCGCTTGGCGATGTTGCGCGGCTGCCAGTTCACGGCGCTGGTCGAGTGCTCCATGAGCAGCCAGGGCGCGCCGCCGGCGAGGCTGCGCGTGAGGTCGGCGCACATCGCGAGCTCAACGTGCCGGTCGGTGCGCTCGGAGGCCAGGTAGTGGTCGTTGGCCACGATGTCGACCTCGCCGGCCCACTTCCAGTAGTCCAGCCACTTGCAGTTGGCGATCATGAAGTTGGTCGTGATCGGCACGCCCGGCGAGTGCCCGCGCAGCACGTCGCGCTCGCGGCGGTAGTTGGCCAGGTGCGTGTCGGAGCAGAAGCGCAGGTAGTCCAGCTGCTGCGCCGGGTTGACCGCGGTCGGGGCCACCCGCGGCGGCTCGATCTCCTCCCAGTCGCCGTAGCGCTGGCCCCAGAAGGCGGTGCCCCAGGCAGCGTTGAGCGTGGCCAGGTCGCCGTGGCGGGCGCGCAGCCAGGCGCGGAACGCCGCGCCGCACGTGCCGCAGTAGCAGTGGGCGTTGACCCCGGCGAACTCGTTGTGCACGTGCCACAGCGCGAGCGCCGGGTGGTCGCCGTAGCGGCGCCCGAGCCGGTCGGCGATGTTCGCGGCGGCCGCGGCGTACTCGGGCGAGCTGGGGCAGAAGCTCTGCCGTCCGCCCTGGCCGAGCGTGTGCCCGGCGCGGTCGACGAGCCGGGCGCCGGGGTGGTGGCGGGCGAACCACGGCGGCGGCGCGGCGCTGGGCGTGCCGAGGTCCACCCGGATGCCGGCGCCGTGCAGCAGCTCGAGGACGCGGTCGAGCCATTCGAAGGTGTACACCCCGGGCGCCGGCTCCAGCAGCGCCCAGTTGAACATCCCGAGGCTCACCAGGTTGACGCCCGCGTCGCGCATGAGCTCGACGTCGCGGCCCCACACCTCCTCGGGCCATTGCTCGGGGGTGTAGTCCCCGCCGTAGGCGATGCCGGCGAGACCGCCGAGCTGCGCTTCCCCCATCACTGTGCTCCTGACCGTGAACGCTCCCAGACACTCGCTCGGCACTGTAGCGCACTACCACCGGCGAAAGTCACGGGTTGACACCGTGCATGACTGGGCCAAAACTGTGAGCGCTCACGGTCGTAACACCCCCCGTTTGAACGGCGACTACGTGTTGGAGATCCCCATGAAGCGCACCATGCGCGCCCTCCTGGTCGCCGCGACGACCGGCTCGCTGCTGCTCAGCGCGGCCTGTTCGTCCGGCGACGACGACGCCTCATCCTCATCCGGTGGCAAGGTCGAGCTGACCTTCTGGTCCTGGGTGCCCGGCATCGACAAGGTCGTGGCCCAGTGGAACGCCGCGCACCCCGACGTGCACGTCACGGTCAGCAAGCAGGCGCAGGGCGACGAGGAGGTCACCAAGGTCCTCACCGCCAACAAGGCCGGCAACCCGCCGGACCTCTTCCAGGCCGAGTACCAGGCGCTGCCGACCCTGGTGAGCAACGGCGCGGCCGGCGACATCTCGAAGTACACCGGCGATGCCAAGTCGAAGTTCGCGGCCGGCGTGTGGAGCACGATCACGCTGGGCACCGACGCGGTGTACGCCATCCCGCAGGACTCGGGCCCGATGATGCTCTACTACCGCCAGGACGTGTTCACACAGCTCGGGCTGAAGGTCCCGACGACCTGGGACGAGTTCGCGCAGACCGCCAAGCAGGTGCGCCAGAAGGACCCGAAGCGCTACCTGACCACGTTCTCGGCCGGCGACCCGGGCTGGTTCGCCGGGCTCGCGCAGCAGGCCGGGGCCAAGTGGTTCGGCGTGTCCGGCGACACGTGGAGCGTCAAGGTCGACGACGACGCGACGAAGAAGGTCGCCGACTTCTGGGGCGGCCTCGTGGCCTCCGGCGACATCGACAAGCAGCCGATGTACACCCCGGAATGGAACAAGGCCCTCAACGACGGCACCCTCATCGCCTGGCCCAGCGCCGTCTGGGGCCCGGGCGTGCTGTCGGGCAACGCCCCGGACACGGCGGGCAAGTGGGCCATCGCCGAGCTGCCGCAGTGGAGCGCCGGTGAGCACAAGACGGGCAGCTGGGGCGGCTCGTCGACCGCGGTCGCGGCCAAGTCCAAGCACGCGAAGGAGGCCACCGAGTTCGCGATCTGGCTCAACACCGACTCCGCCGCGGTGACCGGCCTGATCAACGAGGGCGGCATCTACCCGGCCGCGACCGCCGCGCAGACCGGCGGCGCCCTGTCCAAGGCGCCGGCCTTCTTCAGCAACCAGCCCGAGTTCTACACGCTGGCGCAGACCATCGCCGGTACCGCCGCCGGGGTCACCTGGGGCCCGAACGTGAACGTCACCTACGCCACGTACAAGGACGCGTTCGCCAAGGCGATCACCGACAAGACGCCGTTCACCGGCGCGGTCACGCAGATGCAGCATTCCACCGTGGACGACCTGAAGAAGAACGGGTTCAAGGTCTCCGGATGAGGCAACGGTCGCGGCGTACGGCGCCGAGCTCGGTGCCGTACGCCTTCCTCTCCCCCGCCATCGTGCTGTTCGCGCTGTTCATGGTGGTGCCGATCGGCTACACCGTGTACCTGTCGCTGCGCCGGGTGAAGGTCAACGGCCTGGGCCTGGGCGCGGCGGCGCGGATCGAGTACTGGGCCGGCTTCGCCAACTACCGCCAGGTCTTCGCCGACGGCGAGTTCTGGCACAGCGCGCTGCGGGTGCTGATCTACGGCTGCCTGCTCGTCCCGGCGATGCTGGGGCTGGCCCTGCTGTTCGCGCTGCTGCTGGACCTCCCCCGGGCCCGCGCACGGCGGTTCTCGCGGGTGGCGATCTTCATGCCGTACGCCGTGCCCGCGGTCATCGCGAGCCTCATGTGGGGCTTCATGTACCTGCCGTCGGTCGGCCCCGGCCAGTACCTGCTGACCGCGGCCGGCCACCGCCCGATCGACCTGCTCGGCCCGACCAGCGTCTACTTCTCGGTCGCCAACATCGCGCTGTGGGGCGGCACCGGCTTCAACATGGTCGTGCTGTTCACGGCGCTGCGCGCAGTCCCGAGCGAGCTCTACGAGGCGGCACGCATCGACGGCGCCACCGAGTGGCAGATCGCCTGGCGCATCAAGATCCCGATGCTGACGCCGGCGCTGATCATGACGTTCGTCTTCTCGCTCATCGCGACCCTGCAGGTGTTCAGCGAGCCGACCACGCTGCGCCCGCTGACCAACTCGCTCCCGTCGAACTGGACCCCGCTGATGAAGATCTACCAGGACGCGTTCGCCCGCGACGACATCCACTCGGCGGCGGCCGCCTCGGTGGTGCTGGCCGCGGCCACGCTGGTGCTGTCGTTCGGCTTCCTGCGCCTGGTACAGCGCCGGGCCTTCGGTGCCGAGTCATGACCGCCGCCCGCCGGGCAGCGTTCCTGCCGACCGTCGCCCTCCTGGCCGGCGCCCTCTACTGCCTGCTGCCGATCGTGTGGGTGGTGACGGCGGCGACGAAGACCAACGGCGAGCTGTTCCGCACGTTCACGCTCGCCCCCGGCACCGCGCTGTTCGACAACCTGGCGGACCTTTCGCAGTACCAGAGCGGCATCTATTGGCAGTGGATCCTCAACACCGCGCTCTATGCCGGTGCCGGCGCCCTGCTGTCGACGGCGGTGTCCGGGATCTCCGGCTACACGCTGGCGAAGTACCGCTTCCCGGGCCGCGGCGTGGTCTTCAACGTCCTGCTGGCCGGCGTCCTGGTGCCGGCCGTGGTGCTGGCGATCCCGCAGTACCTGCTGCTGGCCGGCCTGCACCTCACCGACACCTACTGGTCGGTCCTGCTCCCGAGCATCCTGAGCCCGTACGGCATCTACCTGGCCCGCATCTACGCGGCCGCCGCCGTCCCCGACTCCCTGGTCGAGGCGGCCCGCACCGACGGCGCCGGCGACCTGCGCATCTTCCGCAGCGTCGCCGTCCCATCCATGCTGCCCGGCCTGGTGACGGTCTTCCTCTTCCAGTTCGTGGCCATCTGGAACAACTTCCTGCTCCCGTACATCATGCTCACTTCGGACGACAAGTTCCCCGTGACCGTCGGCCTGTACACGATGCTGAAGCAGGGCAACACGACCCCGGTGCTGTACACCTTGGTCGTCACCGGCGCCCTGCTGTCGATCGCGCCGCTCGTGCTGCTCTTCCTGACCCTGCAGCGCTATTGGCGGGTCGACCTGCTCTCCGGCGCCGTCAAGGGCTGACGCTGGTGCAGAATGTCGACGTGCCAGAACCACGCGACACCCGCCGACGCCCCGCCCGCCGCCCCACGATCAACGACGTGGCGGCGGCGGCCGGGGTGTCGCGGGGCACGGTCTCCCGCGTCCTCAACGGCGGCCACGACGTCAGCGACTCCGCCCAGGAGGCCGTGGAGCGCGCCATGCGCAAGACCGGCTACGTGGTCAACCAGCACGCCCGCAGCCTGGTCACGCAACGCTCGCAGTCGGTGGCCTTCATCCTCTCCGAGCCGCAGGAACGCCTCTTCGAGGACCCGAACTTCAACGTCCTGCTGCACAGCTGCACGCAGGCCCTGGCGAAGCAGGACATCACGCTGCTGCTCACCTTGGCCAGCAGCCTGGAGGACCGCAAGCGCCTGGGCCGCTACCTGACCGGCGGCCACGTGGACGGCGCCCTGCTCGTCTCGACACACAGCGGCAACCCCCTCATCCCCGAGCTCCTGGCCCGCGGCCTCCCGGTAGTGGCCTGCGGCAAGCCTCTGGGCTTCGAACGCCAGGTCGCGTACGTCGCCGCCGACGACCGCGACGGCGCCCGCCAGATGGTGACCTACCTGCGCTCAACGGGCCGCCGCCGAATCGCCACGATCACCGGCCCGCTGGACACGTCGGGCGGCGTGGAGCGCCTGGCCGGCTACCGCGAGGCCCTGGCCGACTCCGCCCCCGAGCTCGTGGCACACGGCGACTACACCCGCGCGAGCGGCGAGGCCGCGATGACGCAGCTCCTGGAGCGCGCCCCCGACCTGGACGCGGTCTTCGTCGCGTCGGACCTGATGGCCGCCGGCGCCCTGACGGCTCTGAACCGGGCCGGCCGCCGCGTGCCGACGGACGTCGCGGTCGGCGGCTTCGACGACAGCCAGATCGCCACCAACACTTCTCCGCCGTTGACCACGGTGCGCCAGCCGTACCCTCGCATCGGCGCCGAGATGGTGCGGTTGTTGCTGAGCTCGATCGAGGGCGAGAGCCCGGCCGCGGTCATCATCCCCACGGAGCTGATCGCCCGCGAGTCAGCCTGACCCACCGCCGCGCCTGCGCCCGCGCCGCCGCGCCTGCCACGCGGCGCGCCTCACCCGCCGGGCCGCACCTGCAGGCAGCGCCTGCCACGCGGCGCCTCACCCGTCGCCACGCCCGCCGGGCCGCACCTGCGGGCAGCGCCTGCCACGCGGCGCCTGACCCGCCGCCTCTCCGCGCCCGCGTCGCCGCGCGCGACTCGCGGTGCGAACCGTCGGTGCAGCGGCCGCGGCGGCCCCGGCTCGAGTACTTGGGCCGACCGACCGCACCTCGGCCGAGGCGCCGAAAGGTGTAACCCGGGCCGAAACCCGAGCCGCGGCCAAAGCGGCGGACCGGCGTCGTGAGGCTGGTTTCCGAGTGCTGCGACGGTTACGCGCGCACGTGCGCGCGGGCAAGGCGTTGCGGCACCCGAGAGCGGGCAGGACGTGCGTCGTCAGTTGTCTCGCTGAGGCCTTCGTCGACTCGCGGCCGCGGACCTCGGCGGCGGGCGTTCCGATGTCCCTACCGTACCAAAGTCATGGAAATTGACCTTGGGGCCGATCACCGAGAGCAATATCAACTCACTCTCCGCCGAAGAGTGCCGACAATGGGCGTGGTGTCGGTGGTCCAGTCCCTGCGGTCACCGGTTCGGTTCTACTTGCTCATCTACGGAGTGCGGCGCACTTACACGGCGCGCTCCACGCCGTCGGCGGCATTTGCTTTCCGCGATCATGCGTTTCGACCCTCCCGCGGGCCGGAAAATGCATCATCGTGGAGACATAACGCCGGCCGACCTCGACCGGGTGCACCGGCTGATGAACACGACGGATCAGCCTACGGCAGACGGGGCCGGCGGTCCGAAGTGACCCAATTGTCAGGAACTCCAAGCGAGCCTCGGGCCGAGGTGCACCGCAGGCGGGCTCTTCGCGATCGCGGAGGAAGATGCCGGACGAGGGGGCGGGAACACCGCCCCCTCGGAGAAACATCCGGCTGGAACAGCCCGACCAGAACCTGCTCGCCCCCGCCCGCCCCGCCGCAGATCTTGAGGGGGTGTGGGTGGAGCGAAGCTCCCCCGCCGCGAGCGGAGCGAGCTTCAGGCCAGGCGGAAGGACTGGGCGGCTGTGCCGTTGCAGGTCCATTGCTGTAGCTGCACGCTGTCCGCTGTCGACGAACCCGGGACGTCAAGGCACTTGCCGCTGTTGCGGCTCACGAAGTGGTAGTAACCGCCTGTCTCGGCGACCGGGAGCCATTGCTGGTTGTTGCCGCCGCCGTACGCCCACAGCTGGACCACTGCGCCGTCCGCCGTCGACACGCCGTTGACGTCCAGGACCTGGGCGGCGTTGTTGCGGTTGTTGATGCGGACGTAACCGCTGCTGGTGGACTGCTGCTGGAACTGCTGGGCGTACGTGTTGTTGCAGGTGTACTGCTGGATCGCCGTCCCGTTCGCGGTGGCGGACGAGCGGGCGTCCAAGCACTTGCCGCTGTTCTTGTTGACGAGGCTCGACCACGTCGACGGGGTGCCTCCGCCGCCGGCGCCGAAGGGGCTCAGGGTGATCGCGGCCGAGCGCGGGTCCGAGTCGGTGACGAGGGACTCGAAGTGGCCGACGTCGTCGAAGGGGAAGGCGTAGGCGCGGCCGTCGGCCATGTTCGCGTGGATGATCCGCGCGTACTGGTTCGTCGGGTTGTTCTTGTAGAAGCCCGCGGAGTTCAGGTCGGGCTGGGTGTCGACCGTGCCGAGCGTGCCGCGGTTCAGGGCGGCGCACAAAGTGCGCGAGATCGGGCCCACGACCTGGTCGTTGGGTGCGGGAAGGTTGCCGGCGCAGCCCCAGACGTCGGCGGAGCTGGGCTTGTTGAAGGTGGCCACGACCGCGCCCGAGGTGTTGGTGAAGGTCATGACGTTGCCGCTGGTGTGGCCGAAGTACTTCGTGTTGGGCTGGTCGGCGAACGGGACGACCGTGAGGGTCTTGCCGGTGTAGGCGTTCCAGGCGCTGGTGATGTAGGAGTCGAGGTACGTCGCGCTGAGCAGGCCGGCGCCCGCGGCCTTGCCGGGCGAGAGCACGCGCAGGACGGTGCCGTCGCTCCTGGTGTACACCGTGCCGGCCCACCCGGACTGCGCGCGGATCTGGTTGATGACGTTGTTGCGGCCGTCGTTGACCGGGTCGCCGGTGCGGGCCGTCGCGCCGCTCGCGCCGGTGACGGAGACCGCGTGCGGCACGGCGAACATGTCGACCTGGCTGCTGTTGATCCACAGGCCGGCGTCGTTGTACGTGAACTCGCTCCAGTCGAACAGGATGTTCTGGTTGGGGTCGCTGGCCGCCCAGGGAGCGCGCTACACGAGGCCATCGGGCGTGAGGAAGAACTTCAGTTTTTCGCCGAACGAGAAGTACACCCGGCCGGAAAATCCGCGCGGGAAGCGCAGCGTGGTGGAGCCGCCGTTGCCGGGGCCGCCGATCGAGACATCCGGGGCCGGCGAGGGCGGGATGGCGCCGCCGCTCCAGGCCGTGAACGTGCCGGCCGAGTTGACGTAGCCGAGCCGGCCGGTGGAGAGGTTGACGCCGAGGACGTACAGGTACACGGCGTCGCCGCGGCCGGTGCTGTTGGTGACGGTGACGGGCAGCAGCGACGGGCCGACGGCGTGCGCGGCGGGTGCGACCGCCGTGGCGGCGACGGTCGTGGCGGCGGCCGTCGTGGCGAGCGCGAGCAGCATGCGTCTGAGGAACATGACGAGGTGTCCTCCAAACAGGGAAACGTGAGAGCGCTCTCCACACTCAGGTACTGAGGGCGGGCAGGGAGTGCGAGAGCGCTCTCACGTTACTGATCGACGCGCGTGCATGTCAATGGACGGTTAACAATCCTTATCATTAGCCCGGCTGTGGTTTCATTCGGGCGTGGAGCAGACGACGAGCTACACCGATCCGTGGAACCCGCAGGCGGCGCCGGTCGACGGGTTCGCCGACGCCACCGTGATGCAGTGGCCGGTGGTCGCGGCCGTCTGGCTGCTGGCCGCCTGGGCGCCCCACGGCGTGCCGGGCTGGAGAACCACGCTGACGCTGGACGACGACGCCGAATGGGACGAAGCCGAGATCGTGCCCGACGTGGCGCGGCTGCTGGCCGAGCACATCCCGGTCGGCGACGAGCGCGGCGAACGGCTGCGCGACTACCTCGCCCAACGGCTCACCGGCTCGTACACCGAGCTGCGCCGCCTCCCCGGCGACGACCTCATCCTGCTGTTCCGCGACGACGCCGGCGGCGCGCTGCGGATCACCATCGCCACCGCGACTGCCGTCGAGCCGCCGCCGGCCGGCGACGATCCCGGCAGCACCCGGCTCGCGTGCGTCATGACGCTGCTCAGCGACATGCTGTGGGTCGACAGCAGCAACCCGGTGACGTTCGCCGCGGCCGTGCGGCCCGCCCCCGTCGTGCGCCCGCCGGACCCCGAGCTGCAGTGGCGCCCGATCACCGAGCAGGAGGCATGGGAGGCGCTGGAGAACACCGCCCGGATGAGCCTGGACGAGCTGTCCGACGAGTGGATCGGCTCGCCGGACGACGCCTGGCCGCCGCTGCCGCCCGGCCACCTCGCCGAGCACCTCTGCCGCGACCTGCTGGACACGCTCGTCGAGCGCACGCACCCCACCGAGATCCTGACCGGCGGCTACTGGCCGATCGTCCTGGGCGACGAGGACGAGGAGGAAGAGGAGGCCACGATCTGCTCGATCCGCCTCGTGGGCCCGCAGCACACCGCCATCCTCGACATCGACTTCCGCACCAGCGAGTGACCGCCGCGGCGACTGTGATTCGATCGCGGGCGTGGAACGCCTGACCAGTTACACCGACTCATGGAACCGCCAGCCGCTGCCCGGGCCGCTCGCCGGTGGCCCGCCGCCGACCGACCCGCAGGCCATGGTCGTCTCGGCGCTGTGGCTCCTCGCCGCGTGGGCGCCCGCCGCGACGCCCGGCTGGCGCGCCGGCATCCAGCTCGACGCCCCCGCGCAGTGGGACGCCGCCGAGCCCGTCACGGACGCGGGGCCACTGCTGGCCGAGCGGTTCTCGTTCACCGATGTGCAGAGCCAGACCCTCCAGCGGTACCTCACGAGCGAGCTCAACAGCCAGTACGTCCACGTGCGCAGGGTGCCCGCCGACCTCACGCTGCTGATGCGCGACTGGCGGGACCGCACCACGCGGCTGACCCTGCAGGCGGCGGCGTCCGTCGAGCCGCCGCCCGAGGGCAGCCGCCTGCCGTGCCTCATGACGCTGCTCAGCGACCTGCTGTGGGTGAACAACAACAACCCGGTGACGTTCCGCGTGCACACCGGCGAGCGCGAGGAGGCCACCGGCGCCGTGTCCTGGTGGGCGCGCACGCGCGAGGACCCGCCCGAGGACGGCGACGAGCCGCGGTTCGCCCCGATCGCCGCCGGCGACGTGCGGGCGGCGCTGCTGAACGTGGCCCGGGGCGGGCTCAACGACCTCGGCGCCGACTGGGACGGCGACGGCGACTACCCGGCACTGCCCGACGACCACATCGCGGCGCTGCTGAGCCACGACCTCCTCGACGTCCTGCTGGAGCGGGTCCGGCCGGTCGAGCTGCACGGCACCGGCTTCCTGCCGGTCGACTGGGACCAGCAGGACGAGGAGCCGGAGGTCGGCGTCGTCGTGCTCGCCGGCGAGCACGAAGTGGCGGTCCTGGACATAGACGTGAGCTGTTAGATTCTTTACTGAAGCAGCCTCCAACCCTTCGCGCATTGTCGGCCGTCGTTATAGACGTCGCGGCTCGACGGTCGAACGGGGGAGGCTGGCTGTGGCGGATCTGCCTGCACTGCAAGCGATTCCGGCGCGTCCGGACACGACCGGCGGGTCGTCGGCGCCCGCCCTGACGCTGCTCGCCGCGGCCATCGCCGGCGTGGTGGCGCAGGGCGGGTTCTACACACCGGGCCGCATCCTCGTGAGCGCGCTGGCGCTGCTCGCGTTCGCTCTCGCCGTACCGTGGCGGCGGCCCTTCGACCGCGACCTGCGCGGCGTCGGGATCGCCGCGGCCGCCATCGCGGCGTGGGCGCTGCTGCGCGCGGCGACGGCGGGCGGGCTGGCCGACGCGGCCGGCATCTGCCTCGCCCTGATGACGCTGCTCGCCGGCATCACGGCCGCCCGGCGCGCCCGGCCCGCGGACCTGGCCCTGGGGCTCACCGGCCTCGGCGTGCTCGTCGCGCTCACCGCCTGGGCGGGCGTCGCATGGCGCATCGGGCGCTGGGCGGTGCTGGTGGAGTCGACGCTGTGGCGGGGCGCGTCGACGCTGACATACCCGAACGCCGCCGCCGCGATCCTCGCCGTGGCCGGGCTGCTCGCGCTCGCGCTACTGCTCGCCGAGCCGGGTTCGTGGGTGCGGGCGCTCGCGCTGTACCTCATCCTGGCCGGGCTGGGTGCGGCGCTGAGCCGGGCCGGGCTGCTCGCCTTCGGCGCCGGCGCCCTGGTCTTCATGGTGTTCGCGCCGCACCGGCTCGCCGGTCGCGAACCGGACGCGAGCGGCGCGCAGGGGAACCGTGCACGGCTCGCTCGTCAGCGCCGGGTGCTGCGCCACCTCGTGCCGGCGGCGCTCGGCGCCGCGGTTGCCACCGCCGCGCTCGTGCCGTCGTTCCCGGCCAACGCCGCCCCCGAGCCGCTGCTGGCCGTCGGCGGGCTCATCGCCGGCGGGCTCATCGCGCTCGTGCGGCCGCTCTTCGGCGTGGCGCTGGCCGCGGGCGGCGGTGCGGCGGCCCTCGCGCTTTCGCCGTCCACATTGGACACGGTACTGCGGCGACGCTTCACCGTCGCCTCCCAGGGGCGGGCGGGAGCGTTGCGCTCCGCGCTCGACCAGGCCGGCGAGCACCCGCTGCTCGGTAGCGGGCCGGGGCAGGCGCGGTACTTCTGGTTCGACTTCGAGGGCAAGCTGGTCGTGAGCCGGTGGGTGCACAACGAGTACCTGCAGTGGCTCGTCGACCTCGGCGCCGTCGGCCTGGCCGCGCTGCTCGGCCTCGTCGTGGCCCTCGTCATGCTGGTGCGCCGCGGCCGCACCGAGAACCCGCTGTGGACCGGTGCGGTGGCCGCCATCGCCGCCGTCGCCGTGCACAGCGCCTTTGACTTCCTGTGGGAGCTGGCGGTCGTACCGCTGATCGTCGGCGTGCTCGCCGGCATGGCGGGCCCGCCCCACGGCGAAGAGAACACACCACCATCACAGAACGGGGAAGCGCAATGAAGCTCAGGAAGTCCCACCTCGGCGCGGGTGCGCTATCGCTCGGCGCGGTGCTCGCGTTCGCCGTGCCGGCCGGCGCGGCGGTCAACCTGCAGTCCGAGTCCAGCGGGAACTCGGCGATCAAGATCGTCAAGCAGGCCAAGCTCAAGGCGCAGGGCGCGGCCACGGTCGTCACGGTGAACGTCACCTGCCCGATCGGCTCGCACTACCAGGTGACGGTCGACGTCGTGCAGACGATCAACCCGAACACCACCACGCACGGCAGCGGGTACGTGTCCAACCAGGACTGCTCGGGCGTTACCGACAAGGTGAAGGTTCCCGTCACGGCCGGCGGCGCGCCGTTCAAGCCGGGCGTCGCCTACGCGGTCGGCCGCCTGGACGTGAGCAGCCCGTGGAGCTACACCAGCCTCAACACCGGCCGCGAGATCGTCAACGTCGAGAGCTGAGCATCCGGCCCTGGGCCGGTCTCAGCACGACGCCAGCCCGGGATCAGTTTGAAAGCTGCATATACCCCGTCGGGGTATAAGTCTGACATGTCGTGGCGCGCCAGCGCCCGACATGTCGGACCTGCGGTGTTTCGCGGCGCGCGGCGCTACGGGTTCAGGTGCTCTGCCAGGAAGCGCAGGCGGGCCGCCGACTGGACCGTCTCGCCGCCCTCGTGGCCGTTGAAGTGGTACACCTCGATGGTCTTCGGGGCGGCGTAGTTGTGGTAGGCGCCGTACACCGTCGACGGGGGGCACGTGGTGTCCATCATTGCCGCGCTGAACAACGCGGGAGCCGTTCCGCGGCGGGCGAAGTGCACGCCGTCGAAGTGGCCCAGGGTGTCGAAGACCTGGGCCACGCGGTCGCGGTGGACCTTCAGGTAGCCGGAGATCTCCAGGTACGGGCCCGTTGCGGCGCGCTCGGCGCCGCGGCGCATGTCGCACAGGAACGGGACGTCCGGTGCGACCGCGGCCAGGCCCGGCACCAGGCCGGCGACGGCCAAGGTCAGGCCGCCGCCCTGGCTGATGCCCGTCACCGCGACGCGCGCGGGGTCGACGAGCGGGTGGCTGCGGGCCGCCTCGACCGCGCGCACGGCGTCGGTGATGACGCGGCGGTAGAAGTGCTTGGCCGGGTCGAGGATGCCCCGGGTCATGAAACCGGCGTGCTGCGGACCGCTGCCCTGCGGCGCGAAGTCCTCGGTGTCGCCGCGCCGCCAGCCGCTGCCCTGGCCGCGCACGTCGACGAACAGGTGCGCGTAGCCGGCCGAGGCGTAGAGCAGGCAGTCCTCGGGCAGGCCCCGGCCGCCGTTGTACCCCGGGAACTCCACCACGCACGGCAACGGAGCCTGCGCGCCGGCCGGCACGACGAACCACGCCTTCACCGTCTGGCCTTCGTGGCCGGCCAGGCTCACGTCGTACACCTGGAGCGTCCTGAGGCTTGTCGAAATCGGCTCGAAGACCGGTGCGGCGCCGGGCGGGCCGGACAGCACCTCCGCCCAGAACGCGTCGAAGCCGGCGGGTTCGGCGGCGCCGCTGCGGTAGGCGGCGAGCTCTTCGAAGGTGAGGTCGGACAGCGGCACGGCGGTTCAGCCTTTCAGGCCCGTGTGGGCAAGGCCCTCGATGAACTGGCGCTGGGCCACGACGAACACGGCGAGGACGGGGATCGCGGTGAGCGTCGCCGCCGACAGCTGCACGTTCCACGCGGGCCCGCCGTAGGCGTCGACGAACTGCGTGAGCGCCTGCGGCAGCGTGAACTTCGAGGGGGTGGACAGGAACACGATCGGTTCAAGATACAGGTTCCAGCTGTGCAGGAACGTGAAGATCGACACCGCGCCGAGGGCGGGGCGCGACAGCGGCAGGGCGACCTTCCAGTACAGGCCCAGCCGGCCGAGCCCGTCGATGCGCCCGGCCTCCTCCAGCTCCGCCGGCAACGCGATGAAGAATTGCCGCATGATGAACGTGGCCAGCACGCTCGGCGCGCCGAAGATCGGCACGAGGATCAGCGGCCAGTGCGTGTCGATCATGTGCCAGCGCTGGAACATCTGGAACAAGGGCACGATCGTCACCTCGCTGGGCACCAGCAGGCCGGTGAGGACCAGCAGGAACAGCGCGTTCTGGCCGCGGAAGCGGATGCGGGCGAACGCGTAGCCGGCCAGCGACGACACCGCGAGCGTGCCGATGGTGCACACGATCGCGATGTACATGCTGTTGAGGTACTGCTGCGCGAACGGCTGCGCCTCGAAGACCTGCCGGTACGCGGAGACGTCCACGTGCGTCGGGATGAGCGACGGCGGGAAGCGGAACACCTCGCTCACCGGCTTCACCGACGAGGTCACCATCCACCAGGTCGGGAACACGAACGGGATCGCCAGGACGCACAGCAGTCCATACATGACGGTCTTTGTCTTACGACTCATGGAACACCCATCGCTTGCGCATCTGCCACTGCACTGTGGTGAGGACCAGCACGATGGCGAACAGCACCAGGGACAAGGTGGCGCCGTAGCCGAAGTGGTGGAACTGGAAGGCCTGCTGGTACAGGTAGTAGACGAGCACCGTGGTCGAGGTGCCCGGGCCGCCCTGCGTCAGGACGGCGATCTGCGCGAAGACCTGCAACGAGCCGACCACCGTGATGATGGACGTGAGCAGGATCGTCGGGCTGATCATCGGTACCGTGATGCTGCGGAACGACCGCCAGGCGCTCGCCCCGTCGAGGCGCGCGGCCTCGTAGAGCCCGGCCGGCACGCCCTGCAGCGCGGCGAGGAACAGCACCATGTTGAGCCCGACGTTCTTCACCACCTGCACGACGATCACCGACACCATCGCCGTCGCGTCGCCGCGCAGCCAGTTCGGCCCGTGCACGCCGACCGCGTCGAGCAGGCCGTTGACGCCGCCGTTGTCCTGCAGCAGGAAGCCCCACACGATCGTCCACGCGATCATCGACACCACGACCGGCGAGAAGAACAGCGTGCGGAACACCACCGTGCCGCGCAGCTTCTGGTTGAGCAGCACGGCCAGCAGCAGCGCCAGGCTCAGGTTGAGCACCAGCAGCCCGGCGGAGAACAGGCCGGTGGCGGCGAGCACCTTCGGCAGGTTCGGGTCGTCGGCGAGCTGCCGGTAGTTGTCCCCGCCGACGAAGTTGAACTCGTCGGCGAGGACGTTCCATTCGTGCAGGCTGTACCACGCGACCAGCACCAGCGGTACGAGCACGAAGACCACGGTGCCCGCCAGCTGCGGCGCGATGAACAGGTAGCCGGCCAGTTGGTCGCGCCGGCGCGCGGTCCAGAACCTCATGTCACGTTGCCTCTTGTTGGGGGATGTCTGCTTGTTGGGGGATGTCTGCCCTTTTCGGATTTACTTGCTCAGCAGGGGCTTCAGGCCGGTGCAGACGGTGTCGAGCACGCTCTTGACGTTGGCGTCGGGCTTCCACAGCGGGTCCAGGGAGGCTCGGACGTTCTGCGCGATCTCGGCCGAGCCGGTGTGGCTGGGCTTGACCACGCCGCTGGAGATGCCGTCGATGACGACCGACTGCAGCTGGGTGGGCTTGAGCAGCGGGTTGGTCTTGGCCAGGGTGTCGGCGTTGAGCTGGCTCTTGCGGGCCGGCGGGAAGTACTGCGCGAGCTTCGCCGAGTTCGCCGGCGCCGTGAAGAACGCGAGGAAGTCGGTCGCCGCCTGCGCGTGCTTGCTCTTCTTGAGCACACCGAGGCCGGCCTGGCCGACGACGGAGTACTTGCCCTTCGGCCCGGAGGGCAGCGGCACCAGGTCCCAGCCGAACTTGGCGTCCTTGAGCAGCGACGCCCGCGAGATCTGGGTGACGGTCATCGCCGACTGCCCGGTGAAGAAGTCCGCGGCCACGCCCGGGCCGGGCATCGCCTTGTCGGTGAAGACGGCCTTGTGCAGGGCGGTCATCGCGTCGACCATCTCCGGCGCGTTGAACCCACACGTCTTGCCGTCGGCGCTCCACGCCTGCGCGCCCCAGCCGGTCCACACCGTGGAGAGGTTGCTCCACGTCTTGTAGTCGAAGTCGCGCACCACGATGCCGGCGGTGCCGGTCTTCGCGTTCACCGCGGCGCCCTCGGCGAACGCCTTCTCCCACGTCCACGTGCCCGCGGCGACGAGGTCAGCCGGGTTGTCCTGCCCCGCCTGCTTGAGCAGGTCGGTGTTGACGAACATGCCGAAGGGCGAGGTGGAGAACGGGTACGCGTACAGCTTGCCGCCGGTCTGCCACAGCTTCGTGGCCGCGGGCGCGATGTCCTCGGCGTTGTAGCCGTCCGTCTTCTTCAGCGTGTCGTCCAGCGGCACCAGCGCACCCGACCCGACGAAGTCCGGCGCCGAGTCCTCCAGGACCCACGCCAGATCCGGCCCGTTACCGCCGGCGATCTGCGTGGTGAGCGTCGTGGTGTACGAGTCGAACGGCAGCGGGTCGAAGCGCACGCTCACGTTGGGGTGCGCGGTCTTGTACTCGGCGGCGATGTCGTTGAACAGCTTGAGGTGTGCTTCGTTCGCCGACCAGATCGTCATGCGCAGCTCGATCGGCCCGGTGTCCTCGGCGACGGGCGTACCGCCACCGTCTCCACAACCGGCGAGTGCGGTCAGTGCGGTTACTGCGAGGGCGGCTATCGCGGCGCGGAACTTCATCTCGATGCTCCTGCTGTTTCGGGGGTGTGTTGGTGTTTCGGAGTTACTCGTCCGGCTCGGCTCGGATTCGTGGTTTCTCGTCGGGCTCGGGTCGGATTCGTGGTCTCTCGTAGGGCTCGGGTCGGATTCGTGGTCCCTCGTCCGGCTCGGCTCGGTTCGTGGTTAGGGTCGGGCTCGGCTCCGATTCGTGGTTCCTCGTCCGGCTCGGCTCCGATTCGTGCTCGTTCGGCTCTGCCGGTAGCGGTCTTTGTTCGTGTTCGTGTTCGTTTCGCTCAGTAGCCGACGACATCCGGCCAGTGGCGCTCGACGCCCTCCCGGTCGAGCCGGGACTGGAACTCGGCGAGCAGACCAGGGGTGTTGCGGACCTCACGCGGCGTGCAACCGCGGTCGAGACAGAACGCGGCGAGCGCACCGGCCGCCTCGCCGGCGTTCCACTCGACGGGGTGCAGGCGGTAGGCGCCGTTAGTGATGTGCGTGGTGCCGATGTTCTTGCCGGCGGGCAGCAGGTTGTCCACACGCCGCGGGATGAGCGAGCCCAGCGGAATCTGGAACGGGCAGCACCCGACGTCGATGTAGTGGTCACCGCCCGTGGAGGGGTGCAGGTCGATGCGGTACATGCCGACGCCGACGCTGTCGTGGTAGCTCACGGCGCCCTTGTCGCCACGCACGGCGAGCGCCAGGTCCTGCTCGACGACGGTGTACTCGGCGAGGATCCGCCGGGACTCGCGGATGTACGGCGCCTGGGCCAGCCCGTCGGCCGAGCCGGTCACGTCTCCCCGCAGCCGCAGCCCGGGGAAGCCGGTGCCGCCGTCAGGCCGCGGCGCCTCGGTCTGCAGCCAGTACAGGACCGAATACGCCTGCTCGCGGGCCGCCGCGAGGTTGGCCGCCGCGTCGGGCACGTCGATGACCGGCTGCTCGAAGTAGTCGAGCATCGGCCAGTTCACGAGGCAGATGTCGCTGTCGTAGGCCCCGGGCTCGAACAGCCGGCGCGCGGCGATGCGCCGGAACGTCCACAGGTTGTGATCGCCGGGGTTGCGGCGCTGGTCGGCGTCGACGAGCAGCGGGTCGTCGTCCGGGTTGGGGTCGAAGATACGCTCCGTAGGCAGCAGCGTGCGCGGGCTCGGCGCCCGGAACGACAACAGCGGGCCACCCCAGAACGGCGGGGTGTAGTCGCGCCAGAAGGCGTACCGCTCGGGCCGGTCGATCGTGTGGTCCCCGTCGACGTGGTCGACCGCGAAGCACACCGAGACCGCCTGCATGTTGCCCGGCTGCGCGACGGGCGGCGCGCTCGGCTCGCCGGTCTCGGCCTGCGACTCGAACCCGGTGACGTACTCGGTCCCGCTGAGCCGCAGCAGCTCACCGGTCTCGGTGGCGTCGAGCACGTAGGGTGCGGCGACGTGCGCGAGCTCGCCGGTGTCCCGGTGCCGCAACGTCACCGAGGTCACCCGGTCACCGTCGGTGTCGGCCGCCGCGGGCACGAACGGTTGCAGCACCCGCAGGCGCCCGTTCGATCGGTACGGCGAGAGCATCCCCTCCAGCACCGCGACCGCGACGCGCGGCTCGTGACAGAGCCGGCTCACATGCCCGGCCCCCGGGTTGAGGTCGCGCCACGTTCGGGCGGCGGCCGTGAGCGGATAGTGACGGCGGTAGTAGTCGCGGATGCCGTCGCGCAGCGCCCGGTAGGACGCGGTCACGCCGAACCGCTCGACCCAAGAGTGCTCGTCCGGGGGCACGGCCTGGCTGGTGAGCTGCCCACCCAGCCAGTCGAACTCCTCGGTGAGCACGACGCGCCTACCGCCACGCAGCGCAGCGAGCGCCGCGGCGACGCCACCGAGCCCACCGCCAACAACCAGCACGTCGGTTGAAATATCTACCATTTGCGATTTATCGTCTTTCACTTCGAGGTCTGATTGTCTTTGACCACTTCACGCACGTCCACGGTGACCTGCGCGTCCCTGCCTCGTTGCGGCGCCGGCCGACGAGTTCGCCTCGGCTCCGGCGACGCGTGTTCGCCCACCTGTTCGCCTCGACGTCGATGCGACGCCGGCCGACCAGTTCGCCTCGGCTCGGGCGTCGCGCGCTCGCCCATCTGGTCGCCTCGACGTCGATGCGACGCCCGCCGACCAGCTCACCCCGGCTCGGGCTACGCCTGCTCGCCCACCTGGTCGCCTCGACGTCGGTGACGCGTGGTCGCCCAACTGCCCGATGCGTTCGGATGGCCGTGCCCGATTTATCGATTTTTTCCCGGATTTATGGCCATAGCGCGTGCACTCGTTCATCGCCTTTCCCGCAGGGTCGTGCCTTCCACCAGGGCACACGGGAGAAGGCGCTGGCGCTCGGTCTCGGCGCCGTCGATCAGCGCCGTGAGCACCTCGAGGGCCTGGGCCCCCATTTCGCGCCGCGGGATGGCGAAGCCGCTGAACTGCGTGTCGATCGGGTCCGCGACGTGCCGGGTCGGCTGACCCAACGTGACGATGTCGAGCCCCTCCGCGACCCGAGCCAGGGCCACGCCGTCACTGTGTTCTTCGGCGAATACGGCGGTGATCTGCTTACGGTGTACCATATCTGCGGTTTTGTGGGGATCTCCCACCGTGAGGTGCAGGCCGTTCGCGCCGGTCGCGGCCACGCCGCGGTCGAAGCCGTCCCTGCGGTCCGCGTGCGACTCCGGACCCTCCCCCTGACCCAGGTAGGCCAGCCGGGTGTGTCCGAGCGCGACGGCCCGCTCGACCAGCGCCGCGGTCGCACCGGCGTAGTCCGCGCCCACGTAGGGCACCGGCCCACCGGCATCGGCACGGCGGCCGACCGACACGAACGGAAACCCGTCGGCGACCAGCCGGGTGAGCTCTTCACGGTCGAGCGAGCGACCGAGCAGGATGCACCCGTCGGCGAGGCGCAGCCGGTTGCCTTCGTGGAAGATGCGCCGCCGACCGTCGATCACCGGGGCGCTGGTGAGCAGTAACAGATCGCTACCGAGCGCCTCGGCCTGCTCCTCGATGCCGACCAGGAACGGATGGTAGAAGTCGCTGTTACCGGCCGGAAAAACCGGCTCGTAGGTGAAGACGCCGATGATGCGGTTGTCCCGCGCGGCGAGCCGCCGGGCGATCGGGTCGGCGACGTACCCGCTGTCGCGGATCGCCTGCAGCACCCGCTCGCGGGTCTCGGGCGCGATCCGCACGTCAGCGTCCGAACGCCCGTTGAGCACGAGCGACACGGTCGCCTGGCTGACGCCCGTCATGCGGGCGATGTCCCGCTGTGTCAGGCGGCGAGGTGTTCCCGGCACGCGTCCGTCCGTCCCTTCATCGGCCGCGCCGTCCCGATCCCCGCGAGCGCGGAAACCGTTCTGGCGCAACTACATCGCGCCCACCCGGACTCCCACGAAGTGCGGAAACCGGGCCGGCGCACTCACTCTTGCGCCTGCCCGGGCCGCCGCAAAAATGCGGAAACCGGGCCGGCGCACTGGTTTCGCGCCTTCGCTGCCGGCGCCCAACCTCGCGGCGCCGGCGGCTTCAGCGCTGCTAATGCGCATTACCACTCGGTGGTTGAGCATCCTGGACCGCCGCGGCCCGATTCGTCAAGCCCCCGGTTCCCGCTGATAATTCGTATTAGCACCTTGACCGGCGCGTCGGGCCGGTAACACACTCCCATCCATGAATCGCCGCCAGCTTCTTCGGGGCGTGGCCGCGACCGCGGGCGCAACCGCCCTCGGCGCCCTCCCGCTACCGTCTCCGGCGTCCGCCGCGCCGGCCGGCTTCCCCACGTACCAGTACCTCGGCGTGCCGTTCACCAAGTCGGCACTGCGCTACAACCCCACCAACGAGCTCATCTTCCCGTGCATCCGCGGCGTGTACGACAAGATCTCGGGCGGCCTGGCCCGCTACTACCTGTACTACGCGCCGCACAACGCCCCCGGCGGCATCTGCCTGGCATACGGCAACTCGCTGGCCGGCCCCTTCACCGAGTACGCAGCGAACCCGATCTCTCCAACGTGTGGTCGCCGCACTACTCCGTCAGCCACGTGTCGTCCCCGCACGTTCTGTGGAGCGCCAGTAACCAAAAGTTCTACCTGTACTTCCACGGCGAGAACGGCACCACGCGCATGGCCTGGTCAACGGACGGCGTGCACTTCACGTACTTCGGCGTGGTCCTGTCGACCGCGATGGTCCCCGGCACGACGGAGACCTCGTACGCCCGCGTCTTCGAGCACGCCATCCCCGCCCTGGGCAGCAAGTACGTCATGCTCTTCATGGGCGTGACCTCCGGCACCCGGAAGATCTTCTGGGGCTGGTCGTCGGACGCCAAGTCGTGGCAGTTCGACCCGACCCCGCTGGTGACGCCGACGCCGGACGCCCAGACCGACATCTCGGGCCCTCACCTGCTGACCCGCAACGGTACGAGCTACGTCGTCTACCACGGCAACGGCGGCGACATGTACCTCACCGAGGTCGGCAACAACTTCGACCGCGAGGTCCACCTGGGCGTCTTCCACACGGCGCTGAGCGGCGCCCCGGACAGCGGGCGCAGCGCCGCCCCGTCGTTCGGCACCGACGGCGGCGTCGAGTACATGTTCTACGAGGCCGGCCCGCGCCTGTCCGCAACGATCGCCGTGGCCCGCGCCATCTGACGCAGGTCGTCCCGATCCGCGGCCGCCAGCCGACACAGCTCCTCACGATCGGCGGCCGCCATCTGACGCAGGTCCTCGCGATCCGCGGACGCCATCTGACGCAGGTCCTCCCGATGCGCGGCGCGCACGTCGTGATCGCGGCGACGACGTCGCCCTCGGTTAATCCACATCCCCACCGGCGCTTCTCCCCGGAGGTGCACCGAACGCTTCCCCGAGACCACTCACCGTCTCGGTCCGCTCTTCCGGCCGTCCGTTACCCGCCTTCGGACGTCCACAAGGGCTCATCTGCTCGTTGGACTGTCTCCGGTCCGTTCCTCGTCGACCGTTCCCAGCAGCCAACCCTGCCCGGGCCGTGCCCCCTCTCTCGCGGCACGACCCGGGCGGGTCAGGCGCGGCCGATCATCGGCCAGCGCCGACCAGCGCCGGCTCGAACGGGCCGACCACGTCGATGCCGGGCTTCACCAGCTCGTAGCTGGACTCGGCGACCGGCTGCCAGGCTCCGACCAGCCCGCCGAGCGGCTCGGAGACCACGATCCGCGTCTCGTCGGACACGCCCTGCAGCGCGGGATTGTCCGGGTACATGGTGCGCAGCGTGTCGACCGCCGTGCTGCAGTACAGCGACCGGCTGTTGCGTTCGCTCGAGTACCGGAACGCCCACAGCCGCTCACCCTCCGTGAGCGCGATCGTCATCTGCACCGGATTGTCGATGTCGTGCTGCCGCCCGGCCTCCTCGACGCAGCCGACCATGCGCTCGACGGACCCGATGGGGTCGGTCTCGAGTCCGAACGTGAGCGCCAGGTAGAACATGATCTCGGAGTCGGTGGATCCGCCGATGCACGGAAACAGCTCGGGGTCGACAGACAACGTGAGCGTGCGCTTGAGCTTCGGGTAGCCGCGGATTCGCCCGTTGTGCAGCCACAGCCACCGTCCGTGGCGGAACGGATGGCAGTTCGTCTGCTGCACCGGCGTACCGGTGCTGGCCCTGATGTGCGCCAGGAACATGCCCGACCGCACCGAGTGCGCCAGCTCCCGGAGGTTCTCGTCCCCCCAGGCCGGCCCGGTCCCCCGGAAGAGCGTCGGCTCCGGCGACCCACCCGGCGTGTACCACCCGACGCCGAACCCGTCACCGTTGGTAGTCCCCACCCCGAGCCGCGCGTGCATGCTTTGATCGATCAGTGAGTGCTCGGGCTTGTACAGAAGCTCCTCGAGCAGAATCGGCGACCCCGAATAAGCGAGCCATCGGCACATCACGCACCTCCCTCACCCGATGGTCAACACCCGTCGCCCACCGCCACTCACCCGGTCGGGATGACGTCCGCCAGCTTCGCTCCGGCGGTCTCCCAGCAATCGAGAATTGGTTCGTCCAGCAAGTGCTCGACACCCCGCCCGACCGGGGCCAGATCCGTCGCGGCAGTGCTTCGCGCGAGGTCGCGGCAGTGCTTCGCGCGAGGTCGCGGCACTGCTCCGCGCGAGGTCGCGGCACTGCTCCGCGCGAGGTCGCGGCAGTGCTTCGCGCGAGGTCGCGGCACTGCTCCGCGCGAGGTCGCGGCACTGCTCCGCGCGAGGTCGCGGCACTGCTCCGCGCGAGGTCGCGGCACTGCTTTGCGGCGCGAGGTCGCGGCACTGCTTCGCGCGAGGTCGCGGCACTGCTTTGCGGCGCGAGGTCGCGGCACTGCTTCGCGCGAGCCAGGGCAGGCACGACCGGGCAATGACCCAGCGCCGCGCCAGAACGGAATCCGATCGCAACACCCGGAGCGCACCGCCTCGCGAAACGGTCGCGCGGGGACCTGTGCCGTGCCGCGCTGGAAGCCACCGGCGACGGCCTGCGCCCGGACGGCTACATCGTGGACGACAGCAGGCGTCTGACTGCCTTCGCCCGATGCCGGATGTCTCCACACCGTCCGTGGTGCCGCTGACGCTGGCTGCACGCGGGAAAGGCGAAACCCCTTGTGGGCACACACCGTGACGCGTCGGGTGTGGGTGAGGTGGCGCGGGGCGTCATCCCTTTCGGGTGGCGGACGGTAACCGGATGCAGTGGTGGGCCTACCCGCGGTGGTTCCGGTCACCCGGGCTGGATGACGTGCGGTGACGTGGCGTGGGGTGACGCTTCACCCGTCGACGAAGTTGTGTGGAGGGGAGGCGGCGATGCTCACCGTAGGGGTGGAAGAGGAGTTCCTGTTGCTCGAGCCCGATGGCGCCGTGGCGCCGGTGTCGGCCGGAGTGCTCGGGGTGACCGACGGGGACGAGCGAGTGCACCACGAGTACACGGCGTATCAGCTCGAGACCGTCAGCGGCGTGCATACGCGGCTTGACCAGCTGCACGATGAGCTCGCCGAGCTGCGCTGGATCGCGTCGCATGCGGCAGGGCTCGCGGGTGCCCGGCTCGTCGCGGCCGGGGCGCCGCCGTTTCGGCGCGGGCCGTTGGATGCGCTGACGGACGATCCGCGGTACCGGCAGCTGGCCGACCGCTTTCCCAATGCCACCATGGCGGCCGCGGGGACCTGTGGGTGCCACGTCCACGTCGGGGTGGCCGACCGCGACCTGGCCGTCGGCGTGCTCGGGCGGCTGCGACCGTGGCTCGCTCCGCTGCTCGCGCTGACCGCCAACTCGCCGTGCGCGGACGGGGCCGACAGCGGGTACGGCAGCGTTCGTTACGAAGCGCGCCGGCAATGGCCGACGTTTCGCGCGCCGGAGGTCTGGGCCGACGCGGAAGACTACGACCGGGCGATCGAGGCGCTCATCTCCGACGGCACCGCCCTCGACATCGGCGGGGTGCACCTGCTGGCGCGGCTGTCCGGGCGGTACCCGACGATCGAGATCCGCATCGCGGACACGTGCCTGAGCGTGACGGACACCGTGGTGTTCGCCGGGATCGTGCGGGCGCTGGTGGCTACGCTGATCGAGGACGTACGGCGCGAGCATCCCGTCGAGCGGCACACAGCGGCCGAGATCGAGGAGGGCCTCTCCGCGGCGGCGCGGCACGGGCTCGTGGTGCGGGGGCCGCAGCCGCCCGGGAAACCGCCGGTCACGATCGCCGACCAGCTGCGTGTGCTGCTGCGCAAGATCACGCCGGCCCTGGGCGAGACCGGCGACGCGGTCGCGGTGCACAGCCGGCTCGGCTGGCTGTGCCGGCACGGTACCGGCGCGGAGCGGCAGCGCTCGCTGCTGCTGCACGACCCGCGGCCCGAGGCGTTCGTGTCGGCGCTCGCCGATCACACTGCGCCCCGCCCGACCACCGCTCGCAAGCTAGCATGGGCCGCCTGAGCAGGCACAACCCGCACTAGCGACCAAGATCGTCAAATTGCTGGATTACCGATTACCGAATATCGGCAATTCAGTAATCGGTAATTCGAGGCCCGACCGGGGCCGCAGCCAGCAAGATCATCGCACCGGCGCAGCGGAGCTCTGCGGTAGCAGCTACCGAGCTCGCGGTGGAAGTTACACGGCGCGGGGTCCGGGCGACCCGACTCAAACTCCGCGGCGAGCAAAACGACGCCCGCGACGCCGTCGGTCTCGCCGCCGCCACGTTGCCGTCCTCCGACTGGATACAAAGACGGTCCGGGTCAGGACGCCGAAGACCTGACCCGGACCGAGCTTGGATCGGACCGAGCGAAGAGCTGAACCCGACCGAGCGACGAGCCGAACCGGGCGACAACCAAACCGAACCGAGCTTGGATCGGACCGAGCGAAGAGCAGGACCGGGCGGCAGCCGGACCGGACCGAGCGACGAGCCGAACCGGGCTGGGCTGGGCGAGAGGAATGCTGGTCGGGTTGTGTCGTCGAGGATGCGGCCGATGTCGCCGCGGCGGCGACATCGGCTCGTGTTACGGGAGCAGCGCGAACGTTGGGTGCAGGCGGCGGGACGGGCCGACGACCCGGGCCGCGCCTACCATCGGGACGTGCAGTGCGGTGTGCGTGTCGCCGCTGGAGTGGCCGACGAACAGCTCCACGTCGCCGGGTTCGACGACGCGGCGGCCGTCGCGGCCGGTGTATGACAGCAGGTCCGCGTGCAACGTGATGACCAACGTCCGGGACTCGCCCGGGGACAGGTCGACGCGCGGGGCGGCGATGAGCTGGCGTACCGGGCGGGCTACCGAGGCGACGGGGTCGTGGGCGTACACCTGGACCACCGTGCTGACGTCGCGCTCCGAATTGTTGGTGAGTGGTACCGACAATTCGAGCTCGCCGTCCGTGGCCCAGCCGTCCGTGGAGTGCAGCGCGACCTCGCCCCAGGTGGCGGCGGCGTAGGAAAGGCCGTGGCCGAAGGGGAAGAGCTGCGTCGGGTCCACTGTGGACACCTCGCTCTTGCGGCCCAGGGATGCAGACAGGTACGTCGACGGCTGTGACGTGCCGGCGGCCGGGAAGCCGACCGGGAGGCGGCCCGACGGGTTGACCTGGCCCGACAGCACGCCGGCGATTGCCGCTGCGCCCTCCTCGCCGGGGAAGAAGGCGCAGACGGCGGCGGACAGGCGGTCGATCTGGCGGGACAGCTCGTACGGGCGGCCGGCCAGCACGACCAGGACGACCGGGGTGCCGGTGGCCAGCAAAGCCTCCAGCAACTCCTCCTGGCGGCCGGGCAGGCGCAGGTCGACGGCGTCGCAGCCCTCGCCCGACGTGCCGGCGCCGAAGAGGCCGGCCAGGTCGCCGAGGACCGCCACGCAGACGTCGGCGTCCGCGGCGGCGCGCGCGGCGGCGGCGATGCCCTCGTCGTCGCCGCCGAGAACGGGGACGCCCTGCTCGTACACGACCTCGAAGCCGGCGCCGAGAGCGTCCACGATGGACGGTGCCACCACGCCCAGCTCCAGGCCGGGGTGGTGGATGCCGACGTGGCGCGGGAAGGAGTAGCAGCCGAAGAGCGAGTCGGGGGTGCCGGCGCCGGGGCCGACGACCGCCAGGCGGGTGCCGGGCGCCAGCGGGAGAGCGCCGGCGTCGTTGCGCAGCAGGACCACCGAGCGCTCGGCCAGTGCGCGGGCGAGGGAGCGGGCCTCGGCGTCGTCGAGTGCGGCGAACGGGCCGGCGGCGCGCAGGTACTCCGGGTCCGGGCGCCACGACGGGTCGAGCAGGCCGAGCTCGCACTTCTGGCGCAGGATGCGCTCGACGGCGCGGTCGATCAGCGACTCGTCGACGTCGCCGGCCTCGAGGGCCTTGAGCAGGGGGCCGCCGAAGCAGTTTACGCCTGGTAGCTCGATGTCGACGCCGGCGCGCAACGCGGTGGCGGCGGCCTCGGCGCGGTCGGCGGCTACGCCATGCAGCGACTCGAGGAACGCGATCGCGAAGTAGTCCGACACGACGGTGCCGTCGAAGCCCAGACGATCGCGGAGGAGCTCCGTGAGCAGGGAGGCGTCCGCGGCCACCGGGACGCCGTCGATGTCGGTGTAGTTGTTCATCACCGAGCGTGCGCCGGCCCGCAGCGCCATCTCGAACGGGGGCAGCAATACGTCGGCGATCTCGCGCGGGCCGATGGACACCGGGGCGAGGTTGCGGCCGGCGCGCGAGGCGGAGTACCCCACGAAATGCTTGAGGGTGGCGACGACGCCCGCGGACTGCAGGCCGCGCACGTACGCCTCGCCGATCGTGCCGACCAGGTACGGGTCCTCGCCGATGGTCTCCTCGACGCGGCCCCAGCGCAGGTCGCGGGTCACGTCGAGCACCGGCGCGAGGCCCTGGTGGATGCCGAGGCGGCGCATCGTGTCGCCGATGTGCGCAGCCATGCGCTCCACCAGGCGCGGGTCGAAGCTCGCGCCCCACGACAGCGGCGCCGGGAAGATGGGCATCTTCCACGCCGCGAGGCCGGTCAGGCACTCCTCGTGCACGATCGCCGGGATGCCGAAGCGGCCGGCGTTGACCACCTGCCGTTGCAGGTCGGCCACGCGGCGCGCGCCGGCGGACGGTTCGATGGGGGCCGAGCCGTAGACCCGGGTCACCTGGCCCAGTCCGTGGCGGATGAGTTCAGGCCAGTCGATCGGGTCGGGGGCCTGGTCGTTCTGGTGCGGGGCGACCTCGCCGGCGGTATCGTCGACGTTGAGCCACGCGCCGTACATCTGCGCCACCTTCTCGCGCAGCGACATGCGGGCCATGAGGTCCGCCACCCGTTCGCCGACGGGCAGGTTGGAGTCCCGCCACGGTACGGCGGCGCCGCTGTCTGTCACGCTGGTTCGCTCCGTTCACAACAAAACGAGCAATATTCACAAGAACTGGCATGTCACAAAACTGGCCGTGCCCGCAAAAACTGGCTGTGCCACAAAACTGGCGGTGTAACGAAGGCTGGCGATCTTCACAGAAGCCGGCTTGTACCAAATATCGAAATGCCCGATAAATCATGTAAATCAGGAACCGCGGGTCGCGAGCCGCGCCGACCCGCCGGGGCGGGCGGTTCGCGAGCCGCGCCTACCCGCCGAGACGGGCAGGTAGTGAGCCGCGCCCACTCGCCGAGACGAGCAGGTAACGAACCGCGCCCACCCGCCGAAACGAGCAGATAGCGAGCCACGCCCACCCGCCGAAACGAGCAGGTAACGAGCCGCGCCCACCCGCCGAGACGAGCAGGTAACGAACCGCGCCCACCCGCCGAGGCGCCGGGTGAGGATCACGCCCGGCGACCGACTGCGATGACCGAGCGCCGCAGGATCACCGCATCGCAGCCCTGAAGTGCAGGTCATGTCCGGAGCCGGACCTCGGCCCCGGCCCGGCGAACCAGCCGCCGGAAACCGCCGCGCGACCGGCCGCAGAAGCGGCCCGATGCGCGGATCATGTCCCCCGCCCAACGGGCGCCGTGGACTGGCGCACGACGAGACGGGTCGACAACCGGATGTGCGTATCGTGCGTCTGCTCGCCGTGCATCAGCTGGATGAGCAGGTCGATCGCCCGATGACCCATCTCATGGATGGGCTGCTCGACCGTGGTCAGCGGCGGCCGGGCCAGCGCCGCCTCGGGCACGTTGTCGAAGCCCACGACCGACAGGTCCTCCGGCACCCGCAGGCCCATGGCGACCGCGACCTCGATGGCCGCGATCGCCGAGATGTCGTTCGCGGCGAACAGCGCGGTCGGGCGGTCCGGCGACTCGAGCAGGCGGCGGGCCGCCGCGGTCGAGTCGTCGGCGTCGTAGTTACCGGGCTGGATGAGCAGCGGATCGACCGGGATCCCGGCCGCGCGCAGCTCCTCGCAGTAGCCCTGCTCGCGCAGCTTGGCCGACTCGAGGTCGGGACGGCCGCCGATCAGGGCGATACGCCGATGGCCCAGGTCCAGCAGGTGCCGCACGCCGGTGCGGGCGCCCGCCAGGTTGTCCGAGTCGACCGTCGGCAGGCCGGTCGGGCCGGTGTGCGGGTCGACCGCGACCACGGCCTGGCCGAAGTCGACCTCCACGACCGTCGGGGTGACCAGCACCGCGCCGTCCACGAGCGTGCCGGACAGCCGCGAGAGGTAGCGCTGCTCCCAGCCCGCGTGGTCGGACGTGCGCCCGCCGGCCGAGTACACGACCAGCTCGTACCCGGTGCCCTTGATCGCCTTGGCCGCGCCCTTGAGCAGCTCCGTCGAGAACGGCTCCAGGTCGGCGACCAGGATGCCGATCACGTTGGTCTTGTGGTTGCGCAGGCTCTGCGCGACCAGGCTCGCCTCGTAGCCCAACTCGCGGATCACGGCCTGGACGTGCGCGCTCGTGGCCGCGGACACGCCGTAGCGGGCGTTGAGGACCTTGGACACCGTCGCGACCGACACGCCGGCCGTTGCGGCCACGTCACGGATCGTGATTCGGGAGGTGGGCTTCACGAGGGCACAATAACGTCCGATAACGTTATCGACAACGATTGACAATCCTCGTAACTAAGGACGAGACTCTGCGGTCATCGAGGGCCGAGCCCCTGAGCTCGCCCACGCCCCCGTCAGGAGATGATCACTTTGAACGTCCGCCTGAGCACCCCACGGAGGCTGGCCGCGATCGCCATCGCACTGTCGATGGCAGTCCCCTCCCTGACCGCTTGCGGAAACGACAGCAGTAACGCACCAACCGATGCCAACGCGCCGGTCACGCTGACCTGGTGGCACAACGGCAACCAGGACCCAGCGCTGGGGGTCTGGCAGTCGATCGCCGACCAGTACCACAAGGACCACCCGAACGTCACGTTCAAGGTCGAGCCCGCGCAGAACGAAGCACTGAAGACCAAGATCTCGGTGGCGCTGCAGTCCCCCAACCCGCCCAGCATCTTCCAGCAGTGGGGCGGCGGATCCCTGGCCACCCAGGTTGAGTCGGGCAAGATCCTGGACATCACGCCGCAGACGTCGAGCTGGATCAGCCAGCTCGGTGCGGCGGCCAAGGGCTGGCAGGTCGAAGGCAAGCAGTACGGCATCCCCTACGACCTGCACGTCGTCGGGTTCTGGTACCGCAAGGACCTCTTCGAGCAGGCCGGCATCTCGGCGCCGCCGAAGACGATGGCCGAGCTCAACGATGCCGTGTCGAAGCTCAAGGCGAAGGGCATCACGCCGATCTCGGTCGGTAGCAAGGACAAGTGGCCGGACGCGTTCTGGTGGTCGTACTTCGCGATCCGCGAGTGCTCCCTCGACACCGTGCAGAGCACGGTGAAGAACCTCAAGATGGACGACCCGTGCTGGGTGAAGGCCGGCGAGGACCTCAAGGCGTTCCTGGCCACCAACCCGTTCCAGAACGCCTTCCTGGGCACCCCGGCCCAGCAGGGCGCCGGCAGCTCGGCCGGCCTCGTCGCCAACGGCAAGGCCGCGATGGAGCTGCAGGGCGACTGGGAGCTGCCGACGATGATCCCGCTGACCGAGGACAAGCAGTTCGCGTCGAAGCTCAGCTGGTTCGCGTTCCCGAGCGTCGAGGGCGGGAAGGGCACGCCAGGCACCGCGCTGGGCGGCGGCGACGGCTTCTCCTGCAGCGTCAAGGCGGGCCCGGCCTGCGCCGACTTCCTGAAGTACGTGGCCAGCACCGACGTGCAGACGAAGCTGGTGCAGAGCAACACCGCGACGCTGCCGGCCAACCCGCAGGCGATCTCGGCGATCCAGGACGCGTCCCTCAAGACGGTTCAGGAGGCGCTGAACAGCGCGCCGTACATCCAGGTGTACTTCGACCAGGCGCTGCCGACCAGCATCGGGTCGGCGCTCAACGACGCCATCGCGGACTTCTTCGCCGGTAAAGGCTCCCCGCAGGGCATCGTGGACGCGTTCACCAAGGCCGTAGCGAACAAGTGATCCGAGAAGGTAATACGGCATGACGCAAACGGATGGTATCGCCGTGGCGGCGGCACCATCGGCCCGGGCCGGTCGCGCGGCGTCGCGACCGGCCCGTCGGCCGGGCGGGCGCCGGGCCAAACGGCTGGAGCTGACGCTGCTGCTGACCCCCGCGCTGGTGCTGTTCATCGGCTTCGTCCTGCTGCCGATCGGGGCGGCGATCTACTACAGCTTCTACAAGTGGACCGGATTCAGCCCGCGCACGTGGTTCGGGCTGGGCAACTACTCGCGGGTGTTCGAGGACGAGGTCTTCCTGCACTCACTGCTGCACAACATCATTATCGCGGTGCTGTCGGTGGCCATCCAGCTGCCACTGTCGATCGCGATCGCGCTGCTGCTCAACCGGAAGATCCGGGGCCGGGCGGCGCTGCGGCTGGTGGTGTTCGCGCCGTACGTGCTGTCCGAAGCGATCACCGCCGTGGTGTGGCTGCTGATGCTGCAGCCCGACGGGTTCGTCGACCAGGCGCTCAAGAGCGTCGGACTCGGCGGCGCGATCCAGGAGTGGCTCGCCAACGGCGACCTGGTGCTGTACACGCTCTTCGTCGTGATCACGTGGAAGTACCTGGGCTTCGGCGTCATCCTGCTGCTGGCCGGGCTGCAGAGCATCCCCGCCGAGCTGCGCGAGGCCGCGTCGACCGACGGCGCGACGGCGTGGCAGACCACGCGCAGCATCATCCTGCCGCTGCTGGGCCCGACGATCCGGATCTGGATCTTCCTGTCCATCATCGGCTCGCTGCAGCTGTTCGACCTGGTCTGGATCATGACGCTGGGCGGCCCCGCGAGCGCCTCCAGCACCATGGCAACCTACCTGCTCGATCACGGCTTCAGCCGCTACGAGTTCGGCTACGGCAGCGCCGTCGCCGTCGTGCTGTTCGTCGTGTGCTTCATCTTCGCGCTGATCTACCAGCGCTTCGCCCTGCGCCGCGACACCGAGGGCGCACTGACCCGGATCGTGGAGTGACACCCATGACCAAGCGCCGGTCCGCCATGACGGTGGGCACTCCGTTCACCTACCTGGCGGCCCTGCTCGTCGTCGGGGTCACGGTGGTGCCGCTGCTGTTCACCGTGCTCGGGGGGTTCCGCACCAACGCACAGATCAACAACGCACCGGCCGGCTGGCCGAAGCCGTGGGTGTTCGCCAACTACGCCGAGGTGCTTACGTCGTCGGTGTTCTGGCGCGCGATGGGCAACAGCGCCTTCATCGCCGTGGTCGCCACCGCACTCGCGGTCGCGGTCGGGGCGATGGCGGCGTTCGCCCTGTCGCGGTACACCTTCAAGGGCCGCGAGGGGCTCTACACGCTCTTCACGATCGGCCTGCTGTTCCCGGTGACGGCGGCGGCGCTGCCGCTGTACCTGCTGCTGCGCCAGCTCGGGCTGCTCGAGCACGCGCTCGGCGTGGCCCTACCGGAGGCGGCGTTCTCGCTGCCGATCACGATCGTGATCCTGCGACCGTTCATGCACGCGATCCCCGGCGAACTCGAGGATGCGGCGGCGATGGACGGGGCCGGCAAGCTGGGCTTCTTCTGGCGGATCCTGCTGCCGCTGAGCCGCCCGGCGCTCACCACGGTCGCCATCCTGGCGTTCGTGACGAGCTGGAACGCGTACCTGCTGCCGCTGCTGGTGCTGTCCGACCCGACGGACTTCACCCTGCCGCTGGGGGTCGCGGCGTTCCAGACGCAGTACTCCCAGGACACCGCCCGCATCCTGGCGTACACCGCGGCGTCGATGATCCCGGCGATCGGCTTCTTCGTCTTCGCGGAGCGGCGCATCGTGGGCGGCCTAACCGGTTCAGTAAAGGGCTGAAACATTGTCGTCTTTCGAAAGACTGTAAGTTTCGCGAATTGTAATATCGATAACGCCTTCGACCTGGTGAGACCCGCCGTGACGTTTCTACTCCGTGCATTTTCCGGAATGCTGGAGGCGGTCCGCTAATCAGCGGATTTCGAAACGTTCGGAGGTCTTGCGCCATGAACAGAGCAAGGACCCGAGGGGCGATCGCACTGGCCGGTGCGGCCGCGATCGCCACCATCGTGGGCCTCGCGAGCAGCGCCGACGCCGCCACCACACTGGGGGCGTCGGCGGCGGAGAAGGGGCGGTACTTCGGTACCGCCGTCGCCGCCTACAAGCTCAGCGACGCCACCTACAGCGGCATTCTCGACCGCGAGTTCAACATGATCACGCCCGAGAACGAGATGAAGTGGGACGCCACCGAGCCCACGCAGGGGCAGTTCAGCTACTCCAGTGCGGACCAGATCGTGTCCCACGCCACCGCGCACGGGCAGCGGATGCGTGGGCACGCCCTGGCGTGGCACTCGCAGCAGCCGTCGTGGGCGCAGAACATGTCGGGCACGGCGCTGCGCAACGCGATGGTCAACCACATCACCAACGTCGCCACGCACTACAAGGGCAAGATCTACGCCTGGGACGTGGTGAACGAGGCCTTCGCCGACGGCGGTGGCGGCGGCCGGCGCGACTCGAACCTGCAGCGCACCGGCAACGACTGGATCGAGGTCGCGTTCCGCACCGCGCGGGCCGCCGACCCGGGCGCGAAGCTCTGCTACAACGACTACAACACCGACGGCGTCAACGCGAAGAGCAACGCGGTGTACGCGATGGTGCAGGACTTCAAGTCCCGCGGCGTGCCGATCGACTGCGTCGGCTTCCAGTCGCACATCAACTCCGGCTCCCCGCTGCCGTCGGACTACCAGGCCAACCTGCAGCGCTTCGCCAACCTCGGCGTCGACGTGCAGATCACCGAGCTCGACATCGCCGGCTCCGGCACCGCGCAGGCCAACTCGTACGCGAGCGTGGTCAAGGCGTGCCTGGCCGTGTCGCGCTGCACCGGCATCACGGTGTGGGGCATCCGCGACAGCGACTCGTGGCGCAGCGGTGACACCCCGCTGCTGTTCGACAACAACGGCAACAAGAAGCCGGCGTACACCGCCGCGCTGGACGCGATCAACGGCAGCCCGTCCTCGCCTCCGCCGACCACGCCGAACACGTCGCCGTCGGCGTCGGCCTCGCCGTCCAACCCCGGCAACCCGGGCGGCAGCGGCTGCACCGCGACCGTGTCGGTCAACCAGTGGCAGGGCGGCTTCGTGGCCACCGTGCGCGTCACGGCCGGCTCGTCCGCGCTCAACGCCTGGAGCGTGACGCTGGCGCTGCCGTCGGGCGCCACCGTCACCAACTCGTGGAACGTCGCGCGCTCCGGCAACACCTGGAGCAACGTGTCGTACAACGGCCACGTGAACGCCGGGCAGTACACGGAGTTCGGGTTCCAGGCCAACGGCACCGCCGGCACCCTCACGCCCAGCTGCTCGGGGAGTTGACATGCGCCGCCGCCTGCTCGCAGTAGCGGCCGCCCTGGCCGCGGCGCTCACCGGTGTCCTCGTCCTCGCCCAGCCGGCCTCGGCCGCGACGCTGGCCGAGGTCACCGGCTTCGGCAACAACCCCAGCAACCTGCGCATGTACGTGTACGTGCCCAACACCGTGCAGGCGCGCCCGGCGATCCTCGTCGCCGTGCACTACTGCACCGGTTCCGGGCCGGCGTTCTACTCGGGCACCGAGTTCGCCTCGCTCGCCGACCGGTACGGGTTCATCGTGGTGTACCCGTCGGCGACCCGCAGCGGCTCCTGCTTCGACGTGTCGTCGCCGCAGGCGCTCAAGCACAACGGGGGCAGCGACCCGGTCGGCATCATGTCGATGGTCACGTACGCCGAGCAGCACTACAACGGCGACCCGAACCGGGTGTACGTCACCGGCGCCTCCTCGGGCGGCATGATGACGAACGTCCTGCTCGGCGACTACCCGGACGTGTTCAAGGCCGGCGCCGCGTTCATGGGCGTGCCGTTCGGTTGCTTCGCGACCACGGACGGCTCGTCGTGGAACAGCCAGTGCTCCTCGGGCCAGCGCATCTACACCCCGCAACAGTGGGGTGACATGGTCCGGGCCGCCTACCCGGGCTACACCGGCGCGCGGCCGCGGATGCAGGTCTGGCACGGCACCACCGACACGACCCTCGCCTACCCGAACTTCGGCGAGGAGATCAAGCAGTGGACGAACGTGCTCGGCGTCAGCCAGACGCCGGTGCTCACGGACACCCCGCAGTCGGGCTGGACCCGCACCCGCTACGGCAACGCCTCCACCCAGGCGCCCGTCGAGGCGATCAGCATCAGCGGCGTCGGGCACTCGCTGCCGCTGTCCGGCCAGGCCGCGATGGCGATCGCGTTCTTCGGCCTCAACGGCAGCGGCCCGACCCAGTCGTCCACGCCGCCGGTCTCCACGTCGCCGTCGGCGTCGACCTCGCCGTCCAACCCGGGCAACCCGGGCGGCGGCGGGTGCACCGCCACGGTGTCGGTGAACCAGTGGCAGGGCGGCTTCGTCACGACCGTGCGCGTCACGGCCGGCTCCGCCGCCATCAACGCCTGGAGCGTGTCGCTCGCCCTGCCCGCCGGGGTCAGCGTCACCAACTCCTGGAACGTGTCCCGCTCCGGCAACACCTGGAGCAACGTGTCCTACAACGGGCACGTGAACGCCGGGCAGTACACCGAGTTCGGGTTCCAGGGCACCGGCACCGCCGGTAGCCTGACGCCCTCCTGCTCGGCGAGCTGAACCCAACCGCACGACCGTCGCGATCGCCCGGTGCCGATAGGCTGCGGGCATGGCAGACGGCGCCGACGCGACCGCGGCGGTCGTGCGGGAGATCCTTGCGGCGGTGCCCGCCGGCTGCACCTGGCTGCGCCCGGTCCGCGACGCCGAAGGGCGGGTCGCCGACTTCCGGGTCGAGGCCACCAGCGGCTACGGCGCCGACATCTACGGCCGCGGCGTCCAGCGCGTCGGCGCCCTGTTGTCGCAGTTGTACCCCACCCTCGTCGACGATCCGCTGTGGGAGCTCTACCGGCGGGTCCTCGACACCGGCGCGCCCGCCACCCTGGAGGACTTCCGCTACTCGCAGCACCGGGCCGGTGTCGTCGCCGACTCCCGCTTCGAGGTCGCCGTGCACCGCGTCCTCGGCGGGCTGCTGGTCTGGTGGGCGCGGGTCGACGAGGCCCGCCGCCGGCTGGACCGCACCGAGCTGCTGGGCAGCCTCGGCTGGGTCGAGCACGACCTCGTGAGCGGGCGCAGCGAGTGGTCGCCCGGGATGTACCGGATATTCGAGCGGGACCCGGCTCTGGGCCCGCTGAGCCGCGCGGAGCAGGCGGCGGCGGTCCTGGCCGAGGACCGGGCGGTGGCCGAGATGTCCTGGCAGGTCCTCGACACCGGCGCCACCTCGGACGTCACGGTCCGCTTCCGCATCGCCGGCGGCGTCAAGCACCTGCGCATCCTGTCCGACATCGCGCGCGACGCGGCCGGCGCGCCGCTGAAGATCTACGCCGTCGTGCAGGACGTCACCGCCCGCGAGGACACCCGCGGGCTCATCGAGCGGCTCAGCGACCGGCTGCACACGCGCGAGCTGACCGCGCTGGCCGAGCATCGCCTGGCCGCTCAGCTGCAGCAGATGATCCAGCCGGTACCGCGGGAGCCGTTCCCGCTCGCCGGACTGCGCGCCGCGGTCGGCTACCTGCCGGCGGAGAGCGCCCTGCGGGTCGGCGGCGACTGGTACCACGCGCGCGACCTGCCCGAGGGGCTCGTCGCGCTCGCCGTCGGTGACGTGGCCGGGCACGGCCTGGACGCCGCGAACGGCATGGCGCACCTGCGCTTCGCCCTCGTCGCCTGGCTGTCGATCGGCCTGCGCGATCCGGGCGTGCTGCTCGGCCACATGAACCGCCTCTGCGTCCAGCTCGGCCTGACCGGCACCGCCGTCGTCGGCGTCTACGACCCGTCGGCGCGCACGCTGTCCTGGGCCCGGGCCGGGCACCCGGCGCCGTTGCTCACCGTGGCGCGGGATCGCTCGGTCGCCGAGCTGCCGGCCCCGCCGGGCCTGCTGCTCGGCGCCGACGGCGACGCGGCCTACCCGGTGGCGACGGCGGCGCTGTCGCTCGGCGACGTCGTGCTCTTCTACACCGACGGCCTGGTGGAGCGCCGCAACACCGACGACGCGATGAAGCTGCTGCACTCGGTCAAGGAAGCGCTGGCCGCGGCGGACTCGCTCGAGCACCTGCGCGCCCGGCTGCACCGCCCGAGCCCGGACGACGACACCTGCACCCTCGCGGTCCAGGTCGCGGCGTAGGTTTCGGCTACGCCATCCCGAGCCGCATGCGCACCACCGTGTTGCGGCCGCTGGCGAACGCGGCGACGTGGTCGCACACCATCTCGACGATCGCCAGCCCGCGCCCGCGCATCGCCTCGGCCGGCGGCATGCCCGCCCCGAACGTGCGCATCGGCCCCTGGTCCTCGACGTCGCAGACGATCTGGCCGGACTCGGCCCACAGCCTGACCTGGCCGCCCTGGCGGGTGTACTGCAGCGTGTTGGTCGCCAGCTCGTTGACCGCCAGGGTCAGCAGGTCGGCCCGGGCCGGCGACAGGCCGAGCGCGATGGCGCGGTCGGTGACGAAGGCGCGTACCGCCGCCAGATCGGAAACCAGCGTGTACACCATCGACTCGGCGCGCCCGCCCGCGTGCTCACCCATCGCGCGCACCGTCCCGCGGGGACAGCAGCCCGCCGACCCCGGTGATGTCCAGGACGTGCGCGACCATGCCGTACGCGTTGACGACGTTGAGCCGCCCGCCGCGCTCGACGGCGGCGCGGTGCGCGGTGACCAGGGCGTGCACGCCGCTCGAGTCGATGAACCGCAGCTCGGCGAGGTCGACCACGACGGTCCGCGCGGACCCGACCGCGGTCATGAGCGCCTCCGTGCAGTGCTCGCGGGCCGCAAGGTCACACTCGCCGGACAACGCGACGTCCGCCCGCTGCCCTTCGACCGACGTCGCCGCCTCGAACCGCGCCATCCGACCGCGGCCCCTCTCTCGCCCGGTTGCCGCCCACCCCACACATCATGGCATCCGTGGGCGTCGTTGGCCGCCATCGTACGACGCAACCGCCCTTACGGAGCGCTACCGAGCCCGAATTGTGTCGATAAAATCCGATGAGCGCGGTGGTACCCGCTGACCGGCCCGCCGACGGCCGGTGGCACGCTTTCGGCATGCCGCTGTTCACCGTCGCCGAGGCCCGCGCGGAGCTGGCCCGGCTCCGCCCGACGCTCGACCGCCTCGTCGCCGTGCGCGCCGACGCCGCCGAGCTGGCCGCGTCCCTGGGCCCGGGCGGCACCCCGACGCCGCTGGGCGGCATGCCGGAGCTGAAGGCCGCCGAGGCCCTGCTGGACGAGCTCATCTCGTCCGTGCAGGACACCGGCGCCCAGCTGAAGGGCCTCGCCCCGCTGCTGCTGGACTTCCCGGCGTCGCTGGAGGGCCAGGACGTGCTGCTGTGCTGGCTGGAGGGTGACGAGGGCATCGGCTGGTACCACCGGCTCGACCTCGGCTTCGCCGGGCGCCGCCCCCTGCCGTCCTAGCCCTCGTTGCGCACCCCGCCCGGCCTCGTCTGCGCACTCCGCGCCGCGGCGGGTGCTTCGTGCGACGCCGCACCGGGCACTTCGCGCGGGGCCGCAGCGGACGCTTCGCGCGGGGCCGCGGCGTGTGCTTCGTGCGGCGTCGCGGCGGGCGCTTCGTGCGGGGCCGCAGCGGGGGCGAGGAGGTAGGAGCCGGGCCGGTCCGCACCGGTCAGGTGCTCGAACTCGGCGCGGTCGATGTCCTCGTCATGGCTCGCGACCTCGGCGAACGCGTCTTCGTCGGGCGGCGAGCACCAGGCGGACAGGAAGAGTCCCGTATGCGAACCGGCCATGGCGGTTCACCACCTTTGCGTGCTTGGTGGTCCTCCTCCGGTTGTACCACGGTCCTGCCTCATGTATCGCCTGTCGGGGTATAAATCCGACAAGTCGCGGCGCGGAGCGCCCGACTTGTCGGGATCGCCGGCCCGGCGCTCAGCGGGCCATGATGCCGTCGGTGACCATGTCCAGGGCGCGGTCCACCGCGGCCTGTTGCAGTTCCGGCGGTAGGTGGCGCATCGGGCCGTCCAGCAGGAGCTCGGCCATGCCGTGCACCGTCGCCCACGCGGCGACCTCGAGGAACGGGCGCCGGGACACGTCGATCACGCCGGACTCGACCAGGCCGTCCAGCGTTGCGATGAGCATGCGGAACGGCGGGGTCTCCATCGGGTCGATGCCCTGGCGGCCCGTCATGGGCTCCATGTGCGCGAACGCGGTGCGGAACAGGCCCGGCTTCTCCAGCGCGAAGCCGATGTAGCCCGCACCCAGGGCGCGCAGGCGCAGGCGGAGCTGGGCGGCGCGGTCGGCGTCCGCCGGTACGCGCTCGATCTCCTCCTGCATGCGCTCGGCCAGCTCGCTCAGCGCGCAGTCCTTGACCGCGTGCATGAGGTCCTCGCGGGAGCTGAAGTGGCGGTACGCCGCGGTCGCCGAGACGCCGATCTGGCGGGCCGCCTCGCGCAGCACCACAGCGTCGGGGCCGCCGGCGCGGGCGAGCTCGAGCGCGGCGCCGGTCAGGGCGTTCGCGAGGTCGCCGTGGTGGTACGAGTGGCGGCTGATCTTGCTGGAAGGCACTACCCCATCTTTCCGGATGTTGACAGCGTTGACATCTCATGCAATGTTGACACCGTTAAGTTCACACCGTCAACATCCCGCAGGGGGGACAGGTCCCGATGTTGTACCGGTACGGCTCATTCATCCATCGCAACGCCCGGCTCGTGCTCGTCGTCGCGTTCGTGCTGCTCATCGGCGCCGGGGTGGCCGGGGCCGGCGTGTTCGGGCGGCTGCAGAGCGGCGGGTTCGACGACCCGGCGTCGGAGTCCTCGACCGCGCAGCGCCTCATCGACGAGCGCTTCGGCGGCACGCCCAACCTGGTCCTGCTCGCGCACGCCGCCGGCGGGTCGGTCGACGCGCCCGAGGCCGCGACCGCGGGGCGCGAGCTCGCCGACGCGCTCGCCCGCGAGGCCGGCGTGCGCGACGTCGTGTCCTACTGGGCGACCAAGGCGCCCGAGCTGCGCTCCGGCGACGGCGCCGACGCGCTGGTCATCGCGCACATCGACGGCGACGACACGCAGCGGCGCGAGCGGGCCGGGGCGCTCATCGACCGCTACGCCACCGACGGGGCGGCGCTCAGCGTGCGGGCCGGGGGCCTCGCCGCGGTCAACGTCGACGTGAACGCCCAGGTCGCCCGGAGCCTCGCGATTGCGGAAGCCATTGCGGTACCGCTGACGCTCCTGCTGCTGATCCTCGTCTTCGGCAGCGTCGTGTCCGCCCTGCTGCCACTGGCCGTCGGCGGCGTCGCGATCATGGGCACGTTCGCCGAGCTGTCGCTGCTGGGCTCGGTCACCGACGTGTCCGTGTTCGCCATCAACCTCACCACCGCGCTCGGGCTCGGCCTGGGCATCGACTACGCGCTGCTCATGGTGAGCCGCTTCCGCGAACAGCTCGGCGCCGGCATGGCGCCCGACGAGGCCGTGGCCACCACGGTCGCCACGGCCGGGCGGACCATCCTGTTCGCGGCGGCGACGGTCGCCACCGCACTCACCGCCTTGCTGGTGTTCCCGTTGTACTTCCTGCGCTCCTTCGCCTACGCGGGCATCGGCGTCGTCGTCATCGCCGCGGTCGGCGCGCTCGTCGTGGCGCCCGCGCTGCTCGCGGTGCTCGGCCCGCGCGTGGAGGCCGGGCGCCTGCCCTGGGCCCGCCGGGGCGGTCCCGCCGCCGAGTCGCCGTTCTGGGGCCGCGTCGCCGGCGCCGTCATGCGCCGCCCGGCGCTCGCCGCGCTGCCGGTCGTGCTCGGCCTGCTCGTCGCGGCCAGCCCCCTCGCGGGCGTCTCGTTCGGCACGATGGACGAGGGCGTGCTGCGCCCCGGCAGCGCCGGCCGGCAGGTCGCCGACCGCGTCGCGACCGGCTTCCCGAGCAACCAGCAGGCCGCCGTCGACGTCGTGCTCGCCGGCCACGTCGACAAGGCACAACTGGCCGACTACGCCCGCCGGCTGTCCACACTGGACGACGCGGCGGCGGTGACGAGCAGCGCCGGGACGTACAGCCACGGCGACCGCACGGGCGAGGGCAACCCGGCCCTGGGCCGCGCCGACGGCGAGCGCCTCACGCTCACCAGCCGGCTCGCCGCGAAGTCCGACGAGGCGCAGCGCCTGGTCAGGTCGGTGCGCGCGACGCCGGCCCCGGCGAACGCCTACGCGGGCGGCACCGACGCGCAGTTCATCGACACCACCGACGCGATCGCCGCCCGGCTGCCGCTGGGCATCGCGATCGTCGCCCTGGCCACGTTCCTGCTGCTGTTCCTGTTCACCGGCAGCATCGTGCAGCCGCTGCGGGCCCTGGTGCTCAACATCATCGGCCTGTCCGCCACGATGGGCGTGCTCACCTGGATCTTCCAGGACGGCCACCTGGCCTCGTGGCTGCACATCAGCCCGCGCCCGATGGACACCGCGATGACGGTGCTCATGTTCTGCATCGTCTTCGGCCTGTCGATGGACTACGAGGTGTTCCTCATCGGCCGCATCGCCGAGCTGCACCAGCGCGGCATGCCGACGCACGAGGCGGTCGTCGCGGGCCTCGCCCGCACCGGCCGCACCGTCTCCGCGGCCGCCGCACTGCTGGCGGTGAGCTTCTTCGCCTTCGGCACCAGCACGGTGAGCTTCCTGCAGATGTTCGGCATCGGCAGCGGCCTGGCCATCATCCTCGACGCCACCCTCATCCGCGGCGTGCTCGTCCCGGCGATCCTGCGGGCGCTGGGCCGCGCCAACTGGTACTCACCCGGCCCGCTGCGCCGCCTGTACGCCACCGTGGGGCTACGCGAGGCGTAAGAGGCGTAGCAGGCGCAATACAACGGTGGCGTTGTGCCGGACGGGCGGGCATCCTCGTAAGGCATGACGGACATTCCCGCGGCGCCGCTCGACCCGGCCGGGGTCGAGCCGGCGCTGCGGCCGTTCGGGGCGTCGCACACGCTCCCCGCGGCCGCGTACCTCGACCCCGCCGTGCTCGCCTGGGAGCGCCGCCACCTGTTCGCCGGCGCGTGGACGTGCCTCGGGCGCCTCGACGAGCTCGCCGAGGGCTGCACCCATCGTGCGGTCACCGCCGGCGACGTGGGCGTGCTACTGACGTTCCAGGGCACCGAGCAGGGCGGCGGCGTGCGGGCGTTCGCCAACGTCTGCCGGCACCGCGGCCACGAGCTGCTCGCCGACGGCGAGGCGGTGGACCGGCCCTCGGCCGTCTGCCCGTACCACGGCTGGGCCTACCGCCTCGACGGCTCCCTCGCCACCGCCCCGCACATGGCCGGCACCGAGGCCTTCGACCCGGGCGCGCTGGGCCTCGTCGAGCTGCCCCTGGCGACGTGGCACGGCTGGCTGCTGGTCAACGCCGGGCACGCGGCCCCGCACATCGCGGCGTATACGGGGGCGCTGGACGGGCTGCTCAGGCCGTACCACATCGAAACACTGCGGCTCGGTGCGCGCCACGACTATCAGGTGCGGGCGAACTGGAAGGTGATCGTCGAGAACTACCAGGAGTGCTACCACTGCCCGCTCATCCACCCCGAGCTGTGCCGCGTCTCCCCGCCGACCTCGGGCGACAACTGGGTGCTGCCGGGCGCATGGGTCGGCGGCACCATGGACCTGCGCGAGCACGCCGAGACGATGTCGTTCGACGGCACCGGCCCGGGCACGTTCATCGACGGGGCTCCGCGGCGGACCATCCTCTACGTCGCGCTGTTTCCCAACCTGCTCGTCTCGGCGCACCCGGACTACGTGATGACGCACCGGCTGACCCCCGTGGCACCCGATCGCACCGACATCGAATGCAGCTGGTACTTCCCGCACGCCGACATCGACACCGCGTACGCGGTCGACTTCTGGGACCTCACCAACCGGCAGGACTGGGCGGCCTGCGAGTCGGTCCAGCGCGGCCTGTCGTCGCCCCACTACGTGCCGGGCCCCCTCGCGGACAACGAGGACGCGGTGTACCAGTGGATCTCACTCGTCGCGGGCGCCTACCTCGACCCGGTCGGCGCGCTGACGCGCTCCGTCCTAGCGTCGTGACTCGACGCGCCGGACAATCACGTACAGCCCCGCACTGACCAGCGCCGCGACGACGCCCAGCACGACGTAGACGGCCGCGAGCAGCCACGAGCTGTGCTCTCGCCCGATTTCGACCCGCACGGCGATGCCGGCAAGCACCGCAAGCACAAGGAAGAAGATCGCGACCGGCCGGACCCATGTCATGCCGCCAGCGTAAGGGGGCAGCTCAACGCGGGCGCGGTCGCCGACGGGCGTGACGACAACACCCTGCACGCGGCGATCCAGGCCCTCGGCGCCGCCCCACTCCCCCGCTAGCCCTCTCCCGCACTGGGCCGACCGCCGGCGCCGGACTAGCGCGGGCGGTTACACGACGCGATCGCCGCCCGCATGGTCGTCGCCATGAACGAGCCGGCGGGAAACTTGTTCGTTCGGTTGGCGGCCGAGCACGACGAGTCCACGCAACCTCACCTCGTCGCCACGCGGCATTTTTGTCCGTTTCGCCGCCCGTCAGGGTATAAATCCGACAAGTCGCGGCGCGAAGCGCCCGACTTGTCGTAAAAACCAGCCCAAGCCGAGAACACCCGCCCAGCCAAACAGCACCACGACAACCAGCAGTTCGCGAACGACGAGGACGAGCGCCCCGACAACCGCAACCACTGCCCAAACACCGCAGCCAGCAGTAAGCGAAGGACAAGGGCGAGCGGCACGACAACAGAGCAACCACTGCCCAAACACCGCGCCAAAACCAACGGCACGGCCACCGACCACTACCCCGAGAATTGCGCAAGCCAGCCGACGCACCCAAGCCACTGCCAAAACAAGGGGCTGGGGAGCACACGCGGCCCCCCGGCCCCCAGCCCCTCAACGCCCGCGCAGCATCACCCGCGAACTACACCAGCCGCTTCACATCCCCCAGCGCCCGATAGAACCCCCCACGCGCCGCCTCCCGAACCTCCGACACGAGATACCGAGCCCCAGCCTCCCGAATCCCCTTCGGGAACTGAACCTGCCAGTCGCTGTGATACCCCGGGCTGACCACCCGGATCCGCAGGCGCGCCCCGTCGGCCACACACTCGACCACGACCCCCTCGGACGGGTCGGTCGCGACCTCGACCGTCGTCGACGGCGCCACGCGGGCCATCTGCGACGGGGCCTTCACGTCGACGAAGTCCGGCACGACGCCCTGCTCGGCCGCGCGCACGGCGGTCTCGCTCGCGTCGATGCAGGCGAGGGAGCCGTCGGTGGTGACGATGTAGAGCTTCTCGTCGTGATACTGCATCGAGTAGGCGCTGCCGCAGCCGGTGCCGAGCTTCCACAGGCGCTGGCCGTCGGCGGCGAAGCAGTACACCGACGAGCGGTGGTCGCCGGCGAAGACGTAGCGGCCGTCGGGGGCGGTGGCACAGGAGAAGACGGTGTCGTCGCAGCGGTACGTCACGCCGGGGCGGCCCGCCTTGCTGAACTGCAGGACGGAGTTGGACGACATGCCGGCGTAGAGCGCGTCGGACTCCTGCCAGCCGAAGAGCACGGCTCCGGTGGTCTGCTGGTGCCACAGCTCGTCGCCGGTGCGCCAGTCGTAGCTGGTCACGCCGCGGCTGTGGCCGTGGTGCACGGCGGTGGAGTCGCAGCGCACCATCCAGCCGGAGGCGCCGCGGCCCTGCTGGCGCCACAGGAACTCGTCCTCGTGGTCGATGCTGCACACGCCGCCCTTGGCGTCGGAGACGCCGAGGATGCCGTCGTGGATGTCCAGCCAGTAGATGTCGATGTCGGGCGCGATGGCATAGGCCAGCCGCGGCACCTTGCCCGATAGGTCGTAGACGTTGCCGTCGTCGCAGCCGGCGTAGATCCAGGCGTCGTCGGCGACGATGCACTTGACGCCGTCGGGGAGCTGGAACTGCCGCTCGACGGTGGCGTCGTGGCGCAGCACCGAGATGGTGCCCGACTCGTTGCCGACCATGCACACGTCTTTGTCGATGAAGATGCCGAAGGCGGGGGCGCCCGAGCGGTACTTCCACAGCACCGGCGCCGTCTTCGCCGTCGAGCGCTGGCTGACGATCTGGCGGCGGGTCACCGAGCGCGGCGCGCGCTGGCCGATGACCGCGGGCGCATAGCCCTTGCGGACCTTCTCGCCGATCTTCTTCGCGGCGTCCGCCTGCGCCTTCGCCGCATCGGCGTAGGTCGTCGTCTTCGACTGCCCGGAGTCGCCGATGCGCCCGTAGCGGACCGTCATCTGGTTGCCGTCGACGGTGACCTCGTAGAACTTGTGCGCGCTCCCGGTGTCCTCGGACAGCTCCAGATACGTCGTCTGCGGCATCGGCCCGAACCTTTCTCCGTTGAGGGGGTCGCGGACAGCGTAATAAGGGGGTACGACAAAAAATCCCGGGGTACGATCCACCCCTGTCCATCGCGAGAAGAGGAGCAGTCATGCGCCGTCGTGTCACGTCCCGGCCGCTGTTCACCTCGCCCGCGAAGGACCCGACACGCCTTGAACATCCTCAACCTCGGCATCGTCGCGCACGTCGACGCCGGTAAGACCAGCCTCACCGAGCGCCTCCTGTTCGACGCCGGCGTCATCGACCGCCTCGGCAGCGTCGACGCCGGCAGCACCCAGACCGACACGCTCGAGCTGGAGCGCCGCCGCGGCATCACCATCAAGACCGCCGTCGCCACGTTCGGCATCGGCGCGCTCACCGTCAACCTCATCGACACGCCGGGCCACCCGGACTTCATCGCCGAGGTCGAGCGCGCCCTTCGCGTGCTCGACGGCGCGGTCCTGGTCGTCTCGGCCGTCGAGGGCGTGCAGGCGCAGACGCGCGTGCTGCTGCGCACCCTCGACCGCCTGCGCGTGCCGGCGCTCGTCTTCGTCAACAAGACCGACCGGATGGGCGCCGATCCCGACCGCGTGATCCGGCAAATCGCGCACGCCGTGCCGATGTGGCGCGACGCCGCCGAGGCGCTCGCCGAGCGCGACGACGACGCCCTGGCCGCCTACGTCGCCGGGACGCCGATCCCGCCGGACGTGCTGCCGCGGCTCACGGCGCAGGCGCGGATCCGCCCGGCGTACAAGGGATCCGCCATCACCGGCGAGGGCATCGCCGAACTGACCGCGGCCATCGCGGCGAACCTGCCGAGAGCGTCGGGCGATCCCAAAGCCCGACTCAGCGGTACCATATTCAAAATCAGCGATAGATCGGCATTCGTCCGAATCTTCACCGGCACGCTGCGCGCGCACGAGCGCATCAACGACGAAAAGATCACCGCCATCGACGACGGCAAGCGCACACAGATCGAGGCCGGCGAGATCGGGCGGATCCGCGGGCCGCGAACGCTGCGGATCGGAGACACCATCGGCGAGGCCGCAAGAACACCAGCAGTGTTCGCGCCGCCCACCATGGAGACCACCGTCGAGCCGAAGGACGCGAGCCGGCGACACGACCTGCACGCCGCGCTGAGCGAGCTCGCCGCGCAGGACCCGCTCATCAACCTGCGCCTGGACGAGGAGAGCGGCGAGCTGTCGGTGTCGCTGTACGGCGAGGTCCAGAAGGAGGTCATCCGCGACACGCTGCTCGGGGAGTACCACATCGAAGTCAGCTTCGGTGAAACCGTCACGATCCACCGGGAACGCCCGGCCGGCCCCGCCCGCGCGGGCGCGATCATCGGCCGCGACGGCAACCCGCACATGGCCACCCTGGAGCTCCTGGTCGAACCCGGCGAGGACGAGGTGCGCGTCGCCGTGCCGGTGGAGCACATCCCGATGTACGTCTACAAGACCGCGGCCGCGTTCCAGGAGGCCATGCGCCGCTACGTGCGCGACGCCTTCGCCCGCGGCGGGCCGCACGGCTGGGACGTCGTCGGCGCGCGCGTGACGGTCACGAAGTGCGGGTACACCTCCCCCGAAAGCTCGGCCGGGGACTTCAGGCGGCTCGTGCCCGAGCTGCTCACCCGCGCGCTGGCCGAGGCCGGCACGGTGGTGTGCGAGCCGGTGCACCGCTTCGCGATCGAGGGCCCGGCCGGCGCGCTGACGGCCACGCTCGGCGCCCTGCCGCGCTTCGCCGCCGTCCCGGAGCCGCCGGTGCTCGACGGCGCGCGGTTCACCGTCGGCGGCCTGATCCCGGCCGCGCGGATCACGGCGCTGGAGCGGGCGCTGCCCGGCCTCACGCACGGCGAAGGCACGGTGGAGACGGGGTACGACGGCTACCGCCCGGTGGCCGCGCGCACCCACCAGCGATGATAGGGCGGTGCTGCATCTGAGGGTCATCAGCCCGCCCGCCGACACCGAGCGCGTCGCCGGGCTGCTCACGCGCGAGGCCGGGGCCACCAACCTCGTCGTGCTCGCCGGCGCGGCCCGCGAGCCCGCCGGCGACCTGATCCTGTGCGACGTCGTGCGCGAGGCCGGCAGCCCGGTGCTGTCCGCGCTGCGCAAGCTGGGCATCCCCGAGCACGGCTCGATCGCCGTCGAGAACGTCGACGTGGCGCTGTCGCGCACCGCGGAACGCGCCGCACAGGCCGCGCCCGGGCTGGCCGGCGACGCCGTCGTGTGGGACGAGATCGAGCAGAAGACCGGGGCGGAGACCGAGCTGTCGGGCACGTTCCTGGCCATGATGGCGATCGCCACGATCATCGCGGGCATCGGCGTGCTGCTCGACCAGCCGATCCTGATCGTCGGCGCGATGGTCGTCGGTCCCGAGTTCGGCCCGCTGGCGTCGCTGTGCGTGGGCATCGTGCGCGGCCGGCGGCGAGCGATCGGCCGGGCCCTGATCGCGCTCGGCGTCGGCTTCCCGCTCGGCATCCTGGTGACGATCCTGACCACGTGGGGTCTGGACCTGCTCGGCCTGGTGGACAAGGGCATGCTGCTGCGGCCGCGGCCGCTGACCGACTTCATCTGGCGGCCCGACGCGCTGTCGTGGGTGGTCGGCTTCTTCGCCGGCGTCGCCGGCATGCTGTCGCTGACGTCGTCGAAGGCGGGCCCGCTCATCGGCGTGCTCATCTCGGTGACGACGGTCCCGGCCGCGGCGAACATCGCGGTCGCCCTCGCCTACGGCGTGCCGCACGAGGCCGGCGGCTCCGCGCTGCAGCTGCTGGTGAACCTGGCCGCGATCGTCACCGCCGGCGTGGTGACCCTGCTCGTCCTGCGACGGTTGTGGCGCCGTGCCTGATCTTCGACAAGCCCTGGATGTGGTACTGCAGGACGTGGCACCGGCCCGCCTGGCCGACTCGGTGCACAGGCTCATCGGCGACTACCGCAGCGGCGCGCCGGCCACCGAGCCGTTGCTGCGCAACATGGTCGACGCCACCGCATACGCCGCCTACCGGATGCCCGCCACCCACGCGGCGGTCACGGCGGCCCTCGAGCAGCTGCCCGAGGGCCTGGCGCCCGCGAGCCTGACCGACCTCGGCGGCGGCACCGGCGCGGCGGCGTGGGCGGCCCGCGACGTCTTCGGCCGCATCCCGGTCACCGTGCTCGACCAGGTGCCGGAGGCGCTCAAGCTCGGCGAGCGCATCGCGAAGGGCGAGGGCTTCGCCTGGCAGGAGTGGCGCCTCGGCGAGCCGGTGCCGGGCGCCGACCTGGTGACCGTGTCGTACGTGCTCACCGAGCTCGACGAGGACGCGCAGGCGGACCTCGTCGCGCAGGCGAGCGCGGCGGCCGCCAAGGCGGTGGTGCTCGTCGAGCCCGGGACGCCGCCGGGGTACCGCAGGATCCTCGCCGCCCGCGACCGGCTCATGGCCGACGGCTGGCACGTCGCCGCGCCCTGCCCGCACCAGCTCACGTGCGGGATGCAGGGGCGCGACTGGTGCCACTTCGCCGCGCGCGTGAACCGCTCCGCCCTGCACCGGCGGCTCAAGGACGCGAGCCTGGGCTACGAGGACGAGAAGTACTCGTTCGTCGCCGCCACCCGCGAGCCCGTCGACGTGCCGGGGCGCGTCGTGCGGCACCCAGCGTTTCGCAAGGGACTCGTCACGCTGCAGCTGTGCCGGGCCGACGGCACGGTCGGCCCGGCACTGGTGTCCAAGCGGGAGGGGCCGCTGTACAAGGCGGCCAGAGACGCGGAATGGGGCGACCGATGGCCGCCCCACTCCGACTAGGTGTTCGTTACGCGTTGTCCGCCACGAAGGTCGAGACCCACGACAGGGACGCGTTCCAGTTGATGGTCAGCTCGTTCGTCGACCACGACTTGATGTCGTCCATGTAGCACAGCTGCGGCTTGCAACCGCGCAGGGCCGCGCCCGCGACCTCGTCCTGCAGCTGCGAGTTCGGGCCACCGGCGAGGGTGCCGCGCGGCGGGTTCGGCAGCTTCGGGTCGAGCTCGTGGGCGTACCAGCGGCTGTGCTGGTTCTTCGAGGCCTTCTCGCCGTAGCCGGTGACGTAGGACTGGTTCAGCGCGTTGCGGCCCAGGATGTAGTCCATGCCGGACAGCACGCCGTCGCGGTACTTCGCCTTGCCGCTGATGTCGAACGCGGTGCCGACGACGGCGAGGTTGTTCAGCATCTGGCTGTTGGAGGCCCAGTCGTAGCCGCCGTTGGGGGCGTACGCCTGGCCGTAGGCCTGGCCGTCCATCGTCTTGAGGAAGCGGTCGGCGCCGTCGATCACGGTCTGGCGGACCCGGTCACGGTCGGACAGCTTGTTCTTCACGGTGGCGAGGTCCAGGCGGCCGAGCGCCGCGGTGTTCTGCCAGTCGAAGGCGCGGGAGAACACGTCGGCCTTGTGCTGGGGCGAGGCGAGCACGTCGGCCGAGTACTGCTTGTCGCCCGTGGTGATGTACAGCTCGGCCGCGGCCCAGTAGAACTCGTCGGACACGTCGCTGTCGCCGTAGGCGCCGCCGCCAAAGGAGTCGGAGTCCGGCGCGTACATCTTCGGGTGGGCCTGCGCAGCCTTGTACGCGGTCCTGGCGACCTCCAGCAGGTGCTCGGAGTACTTCTTGTCGTACGGCTCGAAGACCCGGGCGCCCTGCGCGGCCGCGGCGGCCAGGTTCAGCGTGGCCGCGGTCGACGGGGCGTGCAGCTGGCGCTGCTGGTCGTCGGCCGCCGGGTCCATCGGCAGACCGGTCCAGGCGGCGTCGTGGATCTTGTGGTGCGCCATGCCGGCCAGCTCCTGGCCGGCCGGGACCTGCATCTTGGTCAGGAAGTCCAGCTCCCAGCGCGCCTCGTCGAGCACGTCGGGGGTCTTGTTGCCGCTCTCGGGCAGGCGCAGCGCCCGCGCCTCGGCAGCCTTCGGCGAGCGCTCGTAGGAGCTCATGAGCTGCGCGACGGAGATGCCGCCGTTGACGACGTACTTGCCCTGGTCGCCGGCGTCGTACCAACCGCCGGTGACGTCCAGGGTGTAGTTGCACGCGCCCGGCTGGCACGGGACCTTGGTGTCGCCGCCGCCCTTGGTGTCGGCGGTGTGACCGGCCGCGCGGCCGTAGCCCGGCGCGATCTTGTCGTCGATGGCGATGCCGCTGCGCTGCGGGTAGTAGAAGGACAGCGCGTCGATGCCGAGCTGCTTGTACGCCTTCGGGTCGAGGTCGAACGGGAGGCTGGCCTTGCCGTCCACCTCGAGCGTGTACGTGTGCCCGGTGCCCTTGTACGAGCTGAAGTCCACGACGTGCGTGTTCTGCCCGGAGCTGGCGTCCATGCCCTTCGGCTCCGACTCGCCCGAGGCCACGACCTTGCCCGCGTCATCCTTGAGCTGCCAGGGCAGCGGCTGCGCCGAGTCCGAGATCACGGTGGCGCGCTTCGGGCCGTCGGGCAGGTAGCCGACCTGGTTCACGCGGACTGGGGTGTCCGGGATGTGATCCGGGGTGGCCGGGAACGCGTAGGCGCTGTCAGCTCCGCCGGCGACGGCGGGCAGGCCGCCCTCGTGTCCGGAGAAGACGATCGGCAGGGCTACCGCGGGGACCGCCACGATCGCGGCGACAGCGGCAAGGCGGGCTTTGCGTGAAAGCGAAAAAGCAGGCAGGCGCACAGCACTCCTCGTCGGTCGGGGATAGGGGTGGGGTGTACGCGCCAAATCGGGTGATTACCGGGTGATTACGGCGCGTCCCGGCGAACCTACCGGGCCGCCAAACGCACAAACGGGACAAAGGGGGCCGACTGTGACCTGGGCCACACGCGAGGGCGCCGTTTGGCACAAACGCTCCTACAAGTGCAGGAGTTCGTTTGGTACGGCGGATGAGCGTATATACCTGTAGAGGCATACAGTGGGGTCAGGACCGCCGATCAGGCTTTGGAGGAGACATGTTCGATCCCGGACCGGCCGCGGATGTCGAGTACGCGGCCGCCGAGGGCGGGGGCTGGACCCTGCGTTTCGTGCGCGACCTGCGCCACCCGCCGGAGCGCGTCTGGCGGATGCTCACCGAGCCCGATGCCCTGGCGCGCTGGGCGCCCTTCACCACCGATCGCGGGCTGGACCGGACCGGGCCGGCGACGCTCACGATGATCGACGGCTCGACCGGGATGCCGATGGAGGCCGAGGTGCTGCTGGCCGAGAGGCCGCGCTGCCTGGAGTACACCTGGGGAGAAGATCGGCTGCGGTGGGAGCTCGAGCCCGACGGCGCGGCGACGCGCCTGACGCTGTGGCACACCACCGCGGACCGCGACTTCGTCCCGAAGATCGCGGCGGGCTGGCACCAGTGCGTGCGGGTCATGGAGCTCGACCTCGACGGCACACCGCACCCGCCGGTGCGCGGGCAGGACGCGATGCACTACGGCTGGGCCGACCTCGAGGCGATGTACCGCAAGACGCTCGAGATCTAGCTGCTCAATGTGCTCTACACGACAGGTATACACACCAGGTATACCTGTCGTGTAGAGTCCTCCGCATGTCCATCGGTCAAGCGTTTCTCGGGCTGCTTGAGGCCCGGCCCCGCCACGGTTACGACCTGAAGCGGGCCTACGACGAGCGGTTCGGCGCCGATCGCCCGCTCGCCTACGGGCAGGTCTACGCGACCCTGTCCCGCCTGCTCAAGCACGGCTTCGTCAGCGTCGACAACGAGGAGTCGGCCGAGGGACCCGACCGCAAGCGCTACGCGATCACCGACGCGGGCGTCGCCGACGTCGAGCGCTGGCTCAACCAGCCCGAGAAGCCCGAGCCCTACCTGCAGAGCACCCTCTACATGAAGGTCGTGCTCGCCCTGTCCACCGGCCGCCCGGCCACCGACGTGCTGGACACCCAGCGCGCCGAGCACCTGCGCATGATGCGCGAGCTGACCCGGCGCAAGGGCGCCGGCGACCTGTCCGACCAGCTCATCTGCGACCACGCGCTGTTCCACCTCGAGGCCGACCTGCGCTGGCTGGAGCTCACCGCCGCGCGCCTCGACGACCTCGCCGGGCTGGTGCGCTCATGAGCGGGCTGCTCGTTGCCGAAGACCTGCACAAGTCGTTCGGGCCCACCGCCGCGCTCGACGGTGCCTCGATGTCCGTCGCCGCCGGCGAGATCGTGGCCATCATGGGGCCCTCGGGCTCCGGCAAGTCCACGATGCTGCACTGCCTGGCCGGGATCATCCGGCCGGACGCGGGCAAGGTGTCATATCGCGACCAGGAGCTCTCCGCGATGTCCGACTCGCGCCGCAGTGCGCTGCGCCGCGGCGAGTTCGGGTTCGTCTTCCAGTTCGGGCAGCTGGTGCCCGAGCTGACCTGCCTGGAGAACGTCGCCCTGCCGCTGCGCCTGGACGGCGTGCGCCGCAAGGACGCCGCGCGGCGCGCGGCCGAGTGGCTCGACCGTCTCGAGATCGACGACGTGGCCGGCAAACGCCCCGGCGAGGTTTCCGGCGGCCAGGGCCAGCGCGTCGCGGTCGCCCGCGCGCTCGTCACCGGCGCCCGGGTGGTCTTCGCCGACGAGCCCACCGGCGCGCTCGACTCGCTCAACGGCGAGCGGGTCATGCGCCTGTTCACCGCGGCCGCCCGCGAGAGTGGCGCCGCAGTCGTGCTGGTGACGCACGAGGCGCGCGTCGCCGCGTATTCCGACCGAGAGATCGTCGTGCGCGACGGCAAGGCCCTCGACCTGGAGCGGGCCCGATGAGCGCAACCACAGCCCACCGGTCGCACGGGCGGGCCGGCCGGCTGCGCCGGTGGCTCGGCGAGATCGGCCTAGGGGCCCGGCTGGCCCTCAGCGGCGGCCGCGAGGGCGTGGTGCGCACCGCCCTGACCACGCTCGGCGTCGGCCTCGGCGTCGCCGTGCTCCTGCTCTCCGTGTCCGTGCCGGGCATCCTCGACGGCCGGCACGCGCGCATCGACGCCCGCGACGACCTGCGCTTCGGCAAACCGCCGCCGAGCAGCGACAGCACCGTGCTGTCGCTGCCGATCATGAGCGCGTATCACAGCCGCTCGGTCACCGGCCGGTTCATCCGCGCCGAGGGCGCACACCCCGTGCTGCCGCCGGGCGTGTCCGCGCTGCCGCCGGACGGCTCGATCGTGGTCTCACCTGCGCTGCGCGACCTGTTCGGCAAGCCAGAGGGCGCGCTGCTGCGCGAGCGCTTCCCGCAGCCGATTGCCGGCATCATCGCCAAGGAGGGCCTGTCGGGCCCCAACGAGCTGTATTTCTACGGCACCCGCGGCGACCTCAAGATCGAGCAGCCCGGCGTGATGCGCCTGGCCGCCTACGGCTCGACCAGCACCAACGACCCGCTCTCGCCGGTGCTGCTGCTGCTCGTCATCATCATCTTCGTGGCGCTGCTGATGCCGGTCGCCATGTTCGTGGCCGCGGCCACCCGCTTCGGCAGCGAGCAGCGCGACCGAAGGCTGGCCGCGGTGCGCCTCGTCGGCGCCGACACCTGGATGACCCGCCGGGTCGCCGCCGGCGAGGCGGTCGTGAGCGCCGCGCTCGGCGTGCTCATCGGCGGCGCGTTCTTCCTGGCCGGGCGGCAGTTCGCCGAGCGCTTCGAGCTGGCGAGCCTCAGCGTGTTCGCCTCCGACATCCGCCCGGCGCCGGCCCTCGCCGCGCTGATCGTGGTCGCGGTGCCGCTGGCCGCCCTCGCCATGACGCTGCTGGCCCTGCGCCGGGTCGTCGTCGAGCCGCTCGGCGTCGTGCGCAAGGCCACCGCGCGCACCCGGCGCCGCATCTGGTGGCGTGCCTTGCTACCCGCGGCGGGCCTCGGCCTGCTCGTGCCGCTCTTCGCCGACAAGGCCGAGCGCTTCAACGTGTGGCAGGCGGCCGCCGGCATGGTGCTGCTGCTGCTCGGCGCCGCGGCGCTGCTGCCGTGGATGTTCGACCGGCTCGTCGCGCGCCTCGGCTCGACCGGCGGGGTGTCCTGGCAGATCGCCGTGCGCCGCCTGCAGCTCAACAGCGATGCCGCGCTTCGGGCCGTCAGCGCGATCGCCGTCGCCGCGGCCGGCACGATCGCGCTGCAGATGGTGTTCGCCGCCGCCGAGGCGGAGAACACGGTGGCCACCCGGCAGGACGTCAGCCGGGCGCAGGCGGTCACGGACGTGGAACTCTCGCCGATGATCAGGACGCGCACCCCCGCCGACGTCGAGGCCACGCTGCGCGCCACACCCGGCGTGACGAGCGTGCACTCCTATCGCCAGGACTACGCCCACGTCGCGGCCACCGACCAGGACGACCGGGTGTTCGAGGTCGCGATCGCCGACTGCGACACCCTGCGCCTCATGGCCGACCTCCCCAGCTGCGCCGACGGCGACGCCTTCGCGGTCGACCCGTCCTCGTTCGCCAACCCGCAGATGTCCAACGAGAACGCCACGAACATGGCCGGCCAAACCGTCGGCCTCGGCGACGACGCGGCGGTCCGCTGGACGGTCCCGAAGCAGCTGAAGACCGCCCGCGAGCGCCGCGACCCCTACGGCATGGACCATGACGGCCTGCTGCTGACCCCCGGCGCCGCGGCGCCCGAGATCCGCGACCAGCAGCGCATCTACGCCTTCGTAGGCCTGGACGCCACAACGCCGGACGCCGACGAGCAACTCCGCAACGCCGCGATGCGCATGGGCCTGACGGCGGACGTGAGCATCCTGCGCAGGCACGACGTCGACCAGACCTTCGCCAGCATCCGCCGAGGCCTCTACGCCGGCGCCACGGTCGTCCTGGTCCTGGTCGGCCTGAGCCTGCTGGTCGGCACCATGGAACAACTCCGCGAGCGCCGCCGCACTCTGGCCGCCCTGGTCGCGTTCGGCACCCGCCGCAGCACGATGGCCCTGTCGATCCTGTGGCAGACCGCCCTCCCCGTCGCGCTGGGCCTGCTCATCGCGGCCGCTCTCGGCCTGATCCTGGGCGTCTCCCTGCTGCGCATCGTCGCCGTCGGGGTCCGGCTGGACTGGCCCGGGGTCGGCATGGTCAGCGCCATCGCGGCCGGCGTCGTCCTGCTGGTGACGCTGGCAAGCCTGCCGCCGTTGTTCCGCTTGATGCGGCCGGAGGGCCTCCGCTTCGAGTAGCCCGCTCGGTCATCGCGGCGCGCCCCGCCCCGCCCCGTTCGTCCCGGCCAGCCGGGCCACGGGGCGGGGCGGGGCCATGCCGCCGTGCGGGCCATGCCGCCGTGCGGGCCACACCGCAGGGCGGGCCGCCGTGCGGGGCGGGCCGCCGTGCGGGGCGGGCCGCCGCTTCGAGTAGCCCACTTGGTCATCGCGTCGGGCGCCGCCCCGTTTCGTCCCGGCCAGGCAGCCCGGCTGGCCGGGCCGCCGAGCGGGCCGGGGCGCCATGCGAGGCGGGCCGCCATGCGAGGCGGGGCGCCATGCGAGGCGGGGCGCCATGCGAGGCGGGGCGCCATGCGAGGCGGGGCGCCATGCGAGGCGGGGCGCCATGCGAGGCGGGGCGCCATGCGAGGCGGGGCGCCATGCGAGGCGGGGCGCCATGC